>CAZQYA010000231.1:0-4308 GCA_964597325.1 uncultured Desulfovibrionaceae bacterium | reverse complement strand
CGCATCGCGGCCCAGAGTGCCAAGCAGGTCATCATCCAGCGCATGCGCGACGCCGAACAGGAAATCATTTACGAAGAATACAAGAACCGCACGGGCGAGATCGTCAGCGGCATCATCCAGCGCCGGGACCGTTCGGGCTGGATCATCAACCTCGGCCGCACCGAGGCACTGCTGCCCAAGGACAAGCAGATCCCGCGCGAACGCTTCCGTCAGGGCGACCGGGTCGAAGGTCTCATCATCGACGTACGCAAGGAAGGACGCGGGCCGCAGATCATCATCACCCGCTCGGACTCCGAGTACATGGTCGCGCTTTTCCGCCGGGAAGTGCCCGAAGTGGCCGACGGTACCGTGAACATCATGGGTGTGGCCCGCGATCCGGGCCTGCGCGCCAAGGTCACGGTCCTGTCCCAGGACTCCAACGTCGATCCGGTGGGCGCCTGTGTCGGCATCCGTGGCTCGCGCATCCACAACATCGTGCAGGAACTGCGCGGCGAACGGATCGACATCGTACTCTGGAGCCCGGACATCGCCACCTACGCGGCCAACGCCCTGTCGCCGGCACGCATCTCCAAGATCGCCATCGACGACGACGAGAAGTCCCTGGAGGTCGTGGTCCCCGAGGATCAGTTGACCCCGGCCATCGGCAAGAAGGGCCAGAACGTAAAACTGGCCGCCAAGCTCCTGGGTTGGAAGATCGACATCTTCACCAACACGCGCTTCAACAAACTGCACAAGAACCGCCAGATCCTTGAACAGCTGGCCAGTGCGGCCCAGGTCTCGGTTGCGGACTTCCTTGAAGCCGGCTTCGAGTCCATGGAGGCCATGGCGGAGTGCACCAACGAACAACTCCTCGACATCCAGGGCATCAGCGAAGAGAATATCGGCGCCCTGCGCGGAGCCATGAATCTGCTCATCAGCCAGAACAAGGAAGATGAGGATGAGGACGGTGCGGAGACCGGCCCGGCCGTATTCGGGGATACCGAAGACGGAGAAGAGGCCTAGGTGACGCCCGCGGATGAAAGACACAGGCCGATACGCATGTGCGTCATCTGCAGGCGGCGTTATTTCAAGGACGAACTGTTGAGATTTGTCTGCCCTGTTCACGGAGAGCCCGCTCTGACCGCTGACAGCACAGGAAAAAGGCCTGGACGGGGTTTTTATCTTTGCCGCGATGCGGCGTGCCGGCACAAATTCGAACGATTCAAAGGCTGGCAGAAGAAATGCAAGGGGGTTGGGAATGTCCACTAGATTGCGCGTGAGAGATCTTGCGACGGAGCTCGATATCTCCAGCAAGGATTTGATGACGATACTCAGGGAGCTCAAGATCCCGGCCAAAAGCCACATGAGCAGCCTGACCGACGAGGAAGTCGAACAGGTCCGCGAACATCACCGGACCCGGGCCTCTGAGCCCCCGGTCGTGGAGACAAGGGCCAGAACGGGCGTCATCGTGCGCAAGCGTCACAAGGCTGCTGCCGCCGAGGCCGCCGAAGCCAAGGACGCGTCCGAGCCCGCCAAACCGGCCGCCCAGAAAACTGAAGCCGAAGCCGCACCCGCTCCCGCCGAAGCCGTGGAAGAGCCCGTCGAGGCTGCCGAGGTCGTCGAGGAAAAGAAAAAGCCCCGCACGCGAAAAGCCCCGAGCGCAGTGGTCATCACCCCCGCGCGCGTTGTCACCGAGGAAGCCCCCGAAGAAGTGGCGGCGACCCCTGAAGCTGCCGCGGTGGTGGAAAAACCTGTCGAGGCAGAAGCGGCCGCCGAAACCCCGGCAGAAACCCCGGCAGAAACCGAAGCCGCGCCGGTCGAGGCAGCCGAGACCGCCGAGGAGCCCCCAGCCGCTGAGGAAGCCCCCGCCGAAGCGTCTGCCGAGGTCCAGACGGAGCCTTCAGGCGAAACCGAGGAAGATGCCAAGCGTTCCCGCAAGAAGTCCAAGAAGGCCAAGCCCGCCGCCCCCTCGGTGCAGGTCAAGGTCATCTCGCGGCCGACCATTGTCGAATTTCCTGATACGCGTCCCGAAACCCAGCCCGCGTCCAGACCTTCAGGACCGGCTGGAGGCCCCCCCGGCCGCGGCGGCGCACGTCCTTCCGCACCCGCCCAGCGTGACGGGCGCGGTTTCCGTCCCTCCGCTCCCGGGGGCGCCCCCGGCGGCGCCCCAGGCGCCGCGCCGCGCCCCGCCCCCGGTGGCGATGCCCAGCGCGACAGCCGGGGCAAGAAAAAGAAGGGCCGCCGCACCGTGGACGCCGCGGACCTGTACCGCAAGGAAGAATTCTCCATGGGCAAGGGCAAGAAGGCCCAGCGCGCCGAGGCCCGCAGAGCCGGCGGAGCGCGCGGACAGCAGCAGACCACCCAGCCCATCAAGGCCTCCAAGCGCAAAATCCGCGTGGAGGATACCATCAGGCTGACGGACCTGGCCCATCAGATGGGCATCAAGGCCCAGGATCTGATCAAGAAGCTCTTCTCCATGGGCGTCATGGCCACCATCAACCAGTCCCTGGACTTCGACACGGCCCTGCTGCTGGCGGCGGAATTCAGATATGAGGTGGAAAAGGTCGGATTTTCCGAAGACGAATTCCTGCTGCCCAAGGAGGTCGACAAGGCCGAGGATCTCAAGCCCCGTCCGCCCGTGGTGACCATCATGGGCCACGTCGACCATGGCAAGACATCGCTCCTTGACGCCATCCGCTCCTCTAGCGTGGCATCGGGCGAAACCGGCGGCATCACGCAGCACATCGGCGCGTACCACGTGAAAACGCCAAGGGGCGAAGTGGTCTTCCTCGACACCCCCGGCCATGAGGCCTTCACCACCATGCGCGCCCGCGGCGCCAAGGTCACGGACATCGTTGTCCTGGTCGTTGCCGCCGACGACGGAGTCATGGATCAGACCCGCGAGGCCGTCAGCCACTCCAAGGCTGCCGGTGTTCCCATCGTCGTGGCCGTGAACAAGATGGACAAAGAAGGGGCCGACCCCGACCGCGTCAAGCGTGAACTCTCCGAACTCGATCTCATGCCTGAAGACTGGGGCGGCGACACCATCTACGCCCACGTCTCGGCCAAGAAACGTCAGGGCCTCGATGAACTGCTGGAACTCATCCTCCTGCAGGCCGAAGTCCTCGACCTCAAGGCCAACCCGGACAAACCCGGCCGAGGCCACGTGGTCGAGGCCAAGCTGGACAAGGGCCGTGGCCCCGTGGGCACCGTGCTCATCCAGGAAGGCCAGATCAGCCAGGGCGATGCGTTTGTCTGCGGCCTGATCAGCGGCAAAGTCCGCGCCATGTTCGACGACCAGGGAGTCCAGATCAAGTCGGCCGGTCCGGCCATGCCGGCCGAAATCCAGGGCTTCGAGGCCATCCCTGAGGCGGGCGACGAATTCGTCATCGTCAAAGACGAAAAGGTGGCGCGCAAAATCGCCGAAGACCGACGCGTCAAACACCGCGACCGTGAACTGGCCAAGGAATCCAAGGTCACCCTGGAAAGCTTCCTGGCGTCACGCGCCGGCGAAGAGGCCCAGTGCCTGAACCTGCTCCTGAAGGCTGACGTGCAGGGCTCCCTGGAGGCCATCTCCGAGGCGCTGCGCAAGCTGTCCACGGACGAAGTCAAGATCGTCATTATCCATGGTGGCGCCGGAGCCATCACCGAGTCGGACATCCTGCTGGCCTCGGCCTCCAACGCCATCATCATCGGCTTCAACATCCGGCCGACGGCCAAAATCAAGGAAGTCGCCGAGCAGGAGAAGGTGGACATTCGCTTCTACGACATCATCTACAAGCTGGTGGATGACATCAAGGCTGCCATGTCCGGTATGCTCTCGCCCGACATCAAGGAAGTCTACCTCGGCCAGGCCGACGTGCAGCAGACCTTCGGCGTGCCCAAGATCGGCACCGTTGCCGGCTGCATGGTCAGCGACGGCAAGCTGAAACGCAACGCCCATATCCGCCTGCTGCGGGACGGCGTGGTCATCTACACCGGCAAGCTCGCCTCCCTGAAGCGCTTCAAGGACGACGCCAAGGAAGTGACCAAGGGATTCGACTGCGGCGCAGGCCTCGAGAACTTCAACGACGTCAAGGTCGGGGATATCATCGAAGCCTTCGAACTGGTGGAGGAAGCCCGGACCATCTAGATTGAGGAGCCGCGAGGGGGAATCCTCGCGGCACGGAAGGATAAGGCATGGATTCCCGCCTTCGCGGGAATGACGCTCAGACCGTTCGAATCTGTTCGGTGTCATCCCCGCGAAGGCGGGGATCCATGCCTTTCCCCCTTACTCCACAATTGATTCGCTACCGGTATTCGTTCATGATCATCGGCACCCTGCGCCTT
>CAZQYA010000230.1:0-4318 GCA_964597325.1 uncultured Desulfovibrionaceae bacterium | reverse complement strand
CCCTCATGATCGCCGGCAACCTGCCGGGCCGCACCCAGACCCTGTCCCTGGCCGTATACAGCGCCACCCAGGCCGGACACGACGACCTGGCCGCCCAGCTCGTGCTGCTCATCTCCATCCTGTGCACCCTCATCCTCTGGGTTTCGGGCCGTCTCCTGACCCCCAGATGGCAGGCCTGAACCATGTTCGTCATAAGCCGCACATCCTCCATCCCCACCGAGGCACGCATGGCCCAAGCCCCCACGGCTCCGACCATCTCCTGCGACATCGACACCCGCGTCACCGCCCCTGGCGCGGAATTCCGCCTTCGGGCCAGATTCGAGGCATCGAGCAGGCGCATCGCCCTCTTCGGCCCCTCGGGCTCGGGCAAGAGCCTGACCCTGATGGCCCTGGCCGGGCTCCTCAAACCCCAACGCGGTCACATCGAGGTGCGCGGCAAGACGTTTTTCGACCACCAGGGCGGCGTGAACGTCCCGGCCCGCAAACGAAATATCGGCATGCTCTTTCAGGATTTCGCCCTCTTCCCCCACCTGACCGTGCGGGACAACGTGGCTTTCGGCCTCAAGCCCTTCCTGGGGCGGCTGGGCACGCCCCAGTGCCGGCGCGTGGACGAACTCCTCGAACTGTGCGGGCTGGCGGACCTGGCCGGACAGCGCCCATCCCAGATTTCCGGCGGCCAGCGTCAGCGTACGGCCCTGGCCCGCGCCCTGGCCACAGGTCCGGACCTGCTCCTGCTGGATGAGCCGTTCACGGCCCTGGACCAGCCCCTGCGCGAAAAAATGCGCTGTGAACTCTTCTCGATCCTGGAACGCTTCGATTTGCCCATGATCATGGTCAGTCACGACCTCGAAGACGTGGACCACTTCGCCCAGACCCTGGTGGCCTTTGGCCGCGGCCGGGTGCTGGACGTGGTCGACTACGCCGGCCGCCGCCGCACGGAAAGCTCCCGCGACATTCTCGATCCCCTCTTCCAGGCCGCCCAGAACAGGCGCGACTGACTGGTCACGCTTTCCCTTCAGGGCGTGCCGCAGTTGCGCACGAGGATCATCCCCGTCTAGAAGACACCCTCCCGGTGCGTATTCGTGGCATGGCGTCGGACGCCGGGCCGAACCATTCCCATGGCTGACCCGGTCCCGCGCCCCGCACGTTCACGACGCGCCATTCCGATTCGCCGGTTCCGGGAACCATGCCGGCCGCAGTCCGTGCGCCGGGTACAGAGTGCTGAAAAGTGATTCTGGCACGACGCGAGGCCATCGGGCAAGATGAAAGGGAGTTGCCTCCAAGAACCTTTCCCAGCAATGCACCGCGCGATCCAGGACCTTTTTTCAAAGCTCTCGCAACGCCGTCGGCCGGCATGGTCCCCATCTTTTCCTCCCGGGCAGCGGGTCACGTTTTGACGACCATCCGTGACCCCGTTGCAGGAACCGCTCATTTCCCTCTAGATCAGGGGAAAATCACGCCCGCCACGCCATCCTGCGCCACGGGCCGACACCCCGGAGCATCGCATGGGACTGAGCATTCAGCTTCGCAAACGCCTGCCGCACTTCGACCTGCGCCTGGACCTGGCCTGCGCCCCGGGCACCCTGACCGCCGTTGTCGGCCCGTCCGGGGCCGGCAAGAGCACGCTGCTGCGCCTCATCGCCGGGCTGGAGACTCCGGACTGGGGGCGTGTGGAACTTGGCGGCAAAATTCTGTTCGACAAGGCCGCAGGCACAAACCTGCCGCCACGCCGCAGGCGTGTGGGCATGGTCTTCCAAGACTACCCCCTCTTCTCCCATCTGAACGTGGGCAGGAACGTAGCCTTCTCCTGCCGGGATCAGGCCCGCGTGAACACCCTCCTTGAGCGCTTCGGCATCCGGCACCTGGCCGGCCGCAAGCCAGGGGACATCTCCGGAGGCGAACGCCAGCGCGCAGCCATGTGCCAGACCCTGGCCAGTGGCCCCGAACTCCTGCTCCTGGACGAGCCCTTCTCGGCCCTGGACGCCCCTACCCGGTCGGACCTGCGGCGCGAACTGCTGCACCAGACCAAAAGCCTTTGCATCCCCGTTCTCCTGGTCACCCATGACCTGTACGAGGCAGCCGAACTCGGCGACTGCATCTTTCCCATGACCGACGGGCGGCACGCACCGCAGTGGCTGGACGGGGCCGTTTCCGGAGCCCGCCGCGCCGCCCGCAACCTCGCAACCCGCTTCTGCGCGTAAGGATTCCCCATGAACAAAACGCTCCCGATCCTGTTCCTCCTCGTCTCCCTGCTCGTCGCCGCACCCGCCTTCGCCACCGACCCGCTCCTCATTGCCTCGGGCGCCGGGTACAAGACCGTCATCGAAGCCCTTGCCAGCGAATATTCAAGCCGAACCGGCGGCGATGTGGAGCGCATCTATGGCAACATGGGCCAGATCATCGGCCAGGCCGGCACCAGCGGCAAGGTCGACCTGCTGGTCGGCGAGGAAGGCTTCCTGCGCGCCTCGAACCTGCCCCTGGCCGAAAGCGCGGAGCTGGGCCGAGGCCGGCTTGTGCTGGCCTGGCCCAAGGGAAAGGCCGAACCTTCCAACCTGCTGGACAAGACCATCAAACGCGTCGCCCAGCCGGACCCCAAGCGAGCCATTTACGGCAAAGCCGCCCATGAATACCTGAAGAACACCGGTCTGCTCGAAGGCTTGGGAGACAGACTCGTCATCGTGGGCACCGTGCCCCAGGTCTTTGCCTATCTGGCCACGGGCGAGGTGGACGCCGGCTTCATGAACCTGACCCAGGCTCTGGCGGGCAAGGACAAGCTCGGCGGCTACACCGAAGTGGACGGCGAAAAATACCGGAACATCGCCATCAGCTGCATCCGGCTTTCGGCGGCCCCCAATGCCGACGCGGCCCGGTCCTTCGCCGAATTCCTGCAGACCGACGCCGCGCGGGCCATCATCAGCGCCCACGGACTGTAATCATGACAGAGCTGCTGACGGACTCCAGAACCATCGGCCCGCTCCTTCTTTCCTTGAAGGTCCTGGCCCTGGCCGGCGGCATCCTGCTGCCGGCCGGGGTGCTTCTGGCCTGGTACCTGAGCGGCAGGCCGTCGCCCATGCGCGCGGCAACGGACTTCCTGGTCTCCGTGCCGCTGGTCTTCCCGCCCATCGCCACGGGCTTCATCCTGCTCATGCTGCTTGGACGGTACGGCCCCCTGAGGACGGTCCTGCCCGTTGACATGGTCTTCGCCTTTCCGGGCCTGGTCCTGGCCGCGGTCATCTCGGGCCTCCCCCTGCTGGTCAAACCCGTGGAGGCGGCCCTGCGCAGCCAGGGCGGGCGACTCTCGGAAGTAGCGGCCGTGCTGGGCAAGACGCCCTGGCAGATCTTCCTGCTGGTCCTGCTCCCGGCCATCCGCAGACCGATCCTGGCCGGCTGGCTCCTGGCCCTGTGCCGGTCCATGGGCGAGGTCGGCGTGACCCTCATGCTGGGCGGCAACATCGTTGGCAGAACCAACACTCTTTCCCTGGAAATCTACAACTGCGTCTTTACGGGCGAGCTGGACCGCGCCATGGTGCTGTGCGGCATCATCGCCACCCTTTCATGCGGCCTGCTCTTCACCCTCAAGCGCATGTCCGCCATCTGACAACACCAACGGAGAAACACATGACCATTCTCGAACAGGTCCGGCAGCGGGCCATCGGCATATGGGAAAAGGCCGGCCTCATGGACGAAAGCGTCGAGGTCACAGCCGCCCCCTTGAGCGTTGAAGAAGCCATCGGCAACCCCGAAGGACAGGACTACCCCATCCAGAAGGGCAAGGAGAAGCTCATGGAAGCGCGCTTCAACGGCTCCCGGGGCCAGGCCTTCACGGACACCTACGGCAACTACCGCGGCAAGCTCTCGGACATAGCGGGACTGGATCTGGTCGACGCCAAGTCCAAGGCCGTGTTCGTGGCCACTCTGAACGCGGTCATGCGCAGCCTGGAGCAGACCGAGCGCACCATCCACTGCAAGGACGCGGGTCCTGCCGACTGCTCGACGCGCATCGCCGACCTCATCCGCCAAAAGCACGGCAACCCCAAAATCGGCATGGCCGGATTTCAGCCGGCCCTGATCAAGGCCCTAAGCGGCGAGTTCGAGATACGTGTGCTGGACCTGGACCCGGACAACATCGGCCAGCTCAAGCACGGCGCCTACATCGAGGGGGGCGAGGCCACGGATGATGTCCTCGGCTGGGCCGACGTGCTCCTGGTCACAGGCACGACCCTGGCCAACGGGACCATTGACATGTTCCTCACGGACAAACCCGTCATCTTCTACGGAACAACCATTGCAGGAGCGGCCAGCGTCATGGGGTGGGACA
>CAZQYA010000229.1:0-4323 GCA_964597325.1 uncultured Desulfovibrionaceae bacterium | reverse complement strand
AGGATGGGCCCGCTGTCCATAAGATCCTCGCCGTCGATGCGGGCGTGCATGTCGGCCAGATGCCAGAAGATGAGGCTGGTCAGGCCATCGCGCCGGTACGGCGTGGCCGAGAGGCCCAGGGAAAAGGCGCAGTCAAAGGCCGTGACGGCCGCCGTGAAGGTGCGGCTCGGAGCGCGGTGGCATTCGTCCACCACGATGTGCCCCACCCGCTTTTTCAGGTCCTTGGCGCGGCTGTAGACGGACTGGACCGTGGCCACGGTGATGCGCTCGCCCACCCGGCTCTTGCCGCCGCCGATCATGCCGACCTCGCGGGCCGGAATGTCCAGAAACTGCTCGATGCGCTCCACCCACTGCATGGCCAGGTCCCGGGTGTGCACCACGATCAGGGCGGGCTGGCGGCGCATGGCCACGAGAAAGAGCCCGCACACGGTCTTGCCTGCCCCGGTGGGCGCGCACAGGGTGCCGAACCGGCGACGCAGCATGGCCTGGCAGGCCGTTTCCTGGTAGGGGCGCAGCTCACCGGCGAACGCGAAATCCACTTCCGGCAGACTGCGGCGCTGGTCCTCGTACTCCACGGCCTCGCCAAGCTCGGCGCAGATGCGGGCCAGGCGCTGCCCGTACCCGCGCGGCACGATGAGCCCGCCGCACTTGCGGTCGGAAAAATACTTGAGGTGCCGCGAAACCCGGTAGTTGGTGCGGCCCATCTTGATGTTCTCGAGCCACTTGGGGTTCTCCAGGGTCAGCTCGGCCGTGACCGCGTCCTTCACGGCCCCCGGCACCTCCGAGAGAAAGAGCTTGTGGGCGATGCGGCAATGCATCACGCACCACCCGCCAGCAGGCGCGCCAGGGTCTCGGGCACACGCACCACCTTGCGGGCCGCGTAGTCGAAGCAGCCCATGCCCGTGGAAACCAGGGCGATGTCGGCCCCGTCACCCACGCGGCGCAGCCGGTAGACGAGCCCGAAACCCGACCGCCGCACGTCCGTCGCGCCCAGCTCCACGTCCAGCTCGTCGCCCATGAAGGCCTCGCCCCGGAACACCAGGGACGCGTCGGCCATGATCAGACCCGGCCCGCCCACGTCCTTCTCGGACAGCCCGCAGGACGCCAGCCAACGCACGCGGGCCTCGTGCACGAGCCCCAGCACCCGGTCGTTGCCCAGGTGCCCGCCGTAGTTCACGTCCGTCACCCGCACCGCAAGCCGTACCCGGTACAGCCAGCGTTCAGGCAGCTCCACCGTCACCCGCGCCATGATATCCGCCCTCCCCGGCCGAAAGCGCACGTCGCCCTCCGCGTTCGCGAATTTCTCACGATTCCACCTCCGCCAGATTCTCGGCGTTGCCGATCACGGCCAGGGCGTCGCCCTTGCGCAGGGGCTCGCCGGCCTTGGGCACAAAGGTGTATTGCTTGTCCTCAGGCCCCTTGATGGCCACGACCTGCACCCCGTAATTGTTGGTCAGGTCCAGGTCGCGCAGGGTCCTGCCGGCCCACTCGTCCACCACGATCTCCTTGAGGATGATGTTGGTGCCCAGGGGCAGGTAGTCGATGAGGCCGGGCACGGCCAGCTTGGCGGCCAGCTGTTCGGCGGCGTACCGCTCGGGGAAGATGACCGAATCGGCCCCGACCTTGCGCAGCACCTTCTCGTGGTCGTGGCTGATGGCCTTGACCGTGACGCTTTTGCATCCGAGTTCCTTGAGAAAGAGCGTCACGAGGATGCTCGCCTCCATGGAGTGCCCTGTGCTGGTGATGACCTCGGGCAGCTCGCCGGACCCGGGCTGCTCCAGGGGGGTTTTGTCCGCGGCCTCGGCCTGGTAGGCGTGGGTCAGGATCTCCGAGGCCGCCCTGACCTTGTCCGGGTCCATGTCCAGGCCGACCACCTTCTGGTCGTGCTTCATGAGCGAGGCCGCCAGACTCAGGCCGAACTTGCCCAGGCCCACGACCCCGAATTCCTTGCGTGCCATATGTCCTCCTACCCGATAAGCATGTTCTTTTCCGCGCGGCGGTAATGCTCGCGCGTCTGCCAGGCCTGCAGCATGGTCAGAAAGACGATGGGCCCCAGACGCCCGACGAACATGACCATCATGATGACCAGCTTGCCCGGGTCCGACAGGCGCGTCGGCAGGCCGGTGCTCAGGCCCACGGTGCCGAAAGCCGATGCGGCCTCGAAAAAAAGTTCGATGAATTTCCCGCGCACCATGTGGTGCGGCACATTGGCCCCTTCGGTCACGGTCAGCGCGAAGACCGAGACAAGGATGAGCACCACGGCGAGAATGGTCAGGGTCATGGCCTTGTTTACGGTGGAAGCGTCCAGGCCGCTGCCCTCCACCACGACCTGGTCACGCCCCCGGACCTGGGACACGCCGAAACCGATCAGCACGCGCAGGGTCGTGGTCTTGATCCCACCGGCGCAGGACCCGGGCGAGCCGCCCACGACCATGAACAGGATGAGCACGAACAGGGACGTGTCCGTCATGACGCCGACATCCATGGTGTTGAACCCGGCCGTGCGCGCCGTGATGGACTGGAAGAGGCTCTGCAGCAGGGCCGTGAACAGGCCGTCCTGGCGCGCCTCGATGCAGAAGAAAACGATCCAGCCCACGAGAATGAGCCACAGGCTGGTGCGCAGGACAAGGGACGCCTGCCAGCCGAGCCTGCCCACGGGCCTCTTCAGGCGCAGGCAGCAGCCCAGAAAGCCCGGCAGTTCCAGCAACACATAGAACCCGATGCCGCCCAGGAAGATGAGCAGCATGAACACGAGGTTCACGGGCAGGTCCGAGGCAAAGCCCATGAGGCTGTCCGGGTACAGGGAGAATCCGGCGTTGCAGAAGGCCGAGACCGAATGGAAGACCGCCCCGAACCAGCCCATGCCCCCGCCGGTCAGGACGTACAGGGCCACGGCACCCGCGGCCTCGATGCCCAGACAGACCACGAAGACCTGGACGAGGAAACGCCCGAGCTTGAAGGACGGGTCACCCAGGAGGGACTGCCCCACGGCGATGCGGTCCGTCAGGGTCACCCGCCGCCGCCAGAGGTAGAAGACAAGGCTCGTGTAGGTCATGACCCCGAGGCCGCCGATGTGGATGAGCACGGCGATGACGGTCTGGCCGAACAGGGAGAAGCTCGAACCCGTGTCCACCACGGTCAGCCCCGTGACACAAGTGGCCGAGACCGAGGTGAACATGGCGTCGAGCCAGGAGATGTGCGTGCCGTTCTGGGCGGCGGACAGATGCAGCAGGGCCCCGCCGGCCAGGATGGTCAAGGCGAAGAAATAGACCGGCAGGAAGGCCGGGGAAATGAATTTTCTGGCGTGGCTCACGGACTTACTCCAGGGCCGCGGCCAGCAGGGTCCGGGTGTACTCCTGCACGGGGCTGCGGAAGATGTCCGCGGTGGACCCCTGCTCCACGATGCGGCCGTCCTTCATGATGACCACGCGGTGGCACAGGGCCCGGACCAGGGCCAGGTCGTGGGTGATGAACATGTAGGTCAGGCCGAAGCGGGCCTGCAGGTCGCGCAGCAGCTCCACGATCTGGAACTGGACCGTGCGGTCCAGGGCCGAGGTGGGCTCGTCCAGGATGACGAACTGCGGCCGCAGGATAAGGGCCCGGGCGATGGAGACGCGCTGACGCTGGCCGCCCGAGAACTCGTGGGGGTAGCGGTGCATGGACGAGGGATCGAGGTCCACGGCCTCCAGGATCTCGGCGATGCGCGCCTCGCGCTCGGCGCCAGAGGCCAGGCCGTGGGCGTCGAGGCCCTCGGCCACGATCTGCCCCACGGTCATGCGCGGGCTGAGGCTGCCGTAAGGGTCCTGGAACACGATCTGAAAATTGCGGCGCATGTCCCGCACCTGACGCTCGTTCAGGGAGGACAGGGATGTACCGTCAAAGGCGATGTCCCCGCTGCTCCCCTGAAGCCGCAGCAGGGCCAGACCAAGGGTGGTCTTGCCCGAACCGCTCTCCCCCACCACGCCCAGGGACTCGCCGCGACGAATGTCGAGATCCGCGTCCGTGACGGCCTGCAACCAGCTCTTGGGACGGCCCAGGAAACCGCGGCCCATGGGGAAGCGGACGTTCAGGTTGCGGGCCGTCACCAGGGTCCCGGCCGACTCGTCCAGCGGTCCGGGACTGCCCGACGGCGCACTGGCCAGAAGGCTTCTGGTGTAGGGATGCTCCGGAGAGGAAAAAATCCGCTCGCGCTGGCCGTGCTCGACGATGCCGCCCTCGCGCATGACATAGACCTCGTCGGCCATGTGCTTGACCACGCCCAGATCGTGGGAAATGAGCAGAATGGGCATGCCCAGGCGCCGCTGCAGGTCCTTCAGGAGTTCC
>CAZQYA010000228.1:982-4334 GCA_964597325.1 uncultured Desulfovibrionaceae bacterium | reverse complement strand
TCCCCAGCTCCGGCGGCAACGCCCGGCGCCAGATTTCCATCATGCAGGACTACCGCACCACGGCCCTGGCCTGCACCCCGAGCTACGCCCTGCACCTGGCCGACACCCTGGACGAAATGGGCATCAACAAGACGTCCTTGAGCCTTCGTTTCGGCCTGTTCGGCTCGGAGCCCTGGACCGAGGAAACCCGCCGCGAGATCGAGGAGCGCCTGGGCGTCCAGGCCACGGACAACTACGGCCTGAGCGAAATCACGGGCGTGGCCGGCGAATGCCTGGAGCGGGCCGGCCTGCACATCAACGAGGACCATTTCCTGGCCGAGGTCGTGGACCCCGAGACGGGCGAGGTGCTGCCGCCAGGCCAGAAGGGCGAACTGGTGCTGACCACCCTGACCAAGGAGGCCTTCCCCCTCATCCGCTTCCGCACGGGCGACCTGACGACCATTATCGACGCCCCCTGCGCCTGCGGCCGGACGCTCAAGCGCATGACGCGCATCCCGGGCCGCAGCGACGACATGCTCATCATCCACGGCGTGAATATCTTCCCGTCCCAGATCGAGACACTCATCGCCGCCACGGGCCTGGCCGACCCCCACTACCAGATCGTCCTGGACCGCCAGGGGCACATGGATCAGGCCACGATTCTCCTTGAGGCCCCTGAATCCTTCTGCACGGACTCCATCAAGCAGTCCCAGCGCATCGTCGAAAACGTGCGCATCCGCCTGCAGATGGAACTGGGCGTGCCCTTCGAGGTCCGCCTGGTGGAACCGCGCACCCTCCAGCGCGAGGGCGCGGGCAGGATCGTGGATCGTCGGAAGATGTAGGGCGCTCCGGGTACCTTGGAAAATGGCCTCCTGCCGGCAACGGCGGGATGCTTTTTTTGCGTGCCCATCCGGCTTGAGCGTCAATAAGGATTGGCATCTGCTCTTCATTTTGATGCGATGCTCGTTTGAATATGCAGAGAAATACCTCTGAATTGGTAGAATTTTGCGCAGCGCTGAACGTTTTGTTTTCGTAAGATATGTACTGATTTTCTTCGTCTCATTCATGTCACTGCGAATTGTTGCCTCCTGAAAACAGGGCTAAATCATACTTTTCCATATTTCCCGGTACTGCTTCCGGAACATGTCGTTTCCGTCGGGCCGGGTTGCAAAGGGAGGAGTGTGCATGCGGCGTGTTACCGGAGGATGTGTCGGCGGGTTCCTGTCTGCGATTTTTGCCGTCGCTGTGCTGTTGTGCGGTGATGCGTGGCCCGGGCCCGTCGATGAGGTTCTGCGGTTGCAGGAGAGGGCGCTCCGGCAACAGGAGACGCGCCGCGAGGAGCTCCGGCGCGAGCACCGCGAGGCCCTGACGTCTCCCCCGGGGGAAGAGTCGTTTACTGCCCCGGACCTTCGGGGCGGCGTACCGGGCGGACCGTGTCTGGAGACGGACTCCGTCAGCTTCCAGGGCGCGACGATTCTCGGGGTGCGGCAACTCAAGTCTTTGGCCGCTCCCTTCGTCGGCCGCTGTCTGACCCTCACCGAGGTGGACGACCTCCTGCGGGCCGTGACCAACGCCTACGTCGACAAGGGGTATGTCACGGCCAGGGCCATGATTTCCCCCCAGGGCCATACCGACGGCAACCTGGACATCCTTGTGGTCGAAGGGCGCGTCGAGTCCGTCGGGTATGTCGACGGCCAAGGGTCAGCTTCGGAACTGCGTGCCGCCTTTCCGGGGGTGACGGGCGAGGCCCTGAACATCCGCGACATCGAGCAGGGTCTCGACCAGATGAACCGTCTGCCCTCCAACAACGCCACCGTGGAGCTCGCCCCCGGTGACGCGCCCGGAACGACACGGGTTCTGGTTCGCAACGAACCGGGCAGAACCTGGCGGGCAACGGTCGGCCTGGACAATTCCGGCCAGACGGCCACGGGCCGCGACCAGTATCAGCTGCACTTCTCCAAGGACAACCTCGTGGGCCTGGGCGACCTCTTGAGCCTGTCCATGAACGGCGATCTGCGCGGCCTGCAGGGATATTCCCACAGGAGCAAAGCCTTCAACGCCTTCTATTCCGTTCCCTGGGGATGGTGGACCGTCACGGGCTCCCTGGGCCTTTCGGACTATGCGTCCTCCGTGACCGGCGCCGGGGTGGCGTACGGCACCAAAGGCGATTCCATCACGGCCTCCCTGGACATCGATCGCGTCATTCACCGCGACGCCGTGGGCAAGACCGTAGCCGGGGTGTCCCTGACCCGCCGCGAGACGCGAAATTTTCTTGAAGACCAGAAGCTGGAGACGAGCAGCAGAACCCTTTCGTCCATCGGGGCCTCATTGAGCCACAGCCGGCGGCTGGCTGGCGGCGTGGCCCAGGCGCGCGCGCAGTGGGTCCAGGGCGTGCCGGTTCTCGGGGCCGGGCGCGACCGAAACCCCGAAAGCGACGAGCCCCGCAGCCAGTTCGGCAAGCTCGCCCTGTCCGCGGCGTACAACCGCATGTTTCTCCTCGGCGGGGCGCGGATGACCTGGAGCACACAGGCCTTCGGACAATGGTCGCCGCACACCCTCCCCGGCGAGGAGCGCCTCGTCATCGGCAGTCACGACACGGTGCGCGGGTTCCACGAGGACAGCCTGAGCGGCGACATCGGCGCCTACATCCGCAACGAACTGGCCCTGAACCTCTACGACGCCGCGGACGGTCCGTCCTTTCTCTCGGGCTGGTCGGACTGCCTGGACCTCTACGTGGGGTACGACATCGGCTTCATCCGTCGCGATGAAAAAGAGGAGGAGGAACGGGGCACGATCCAGGGCGTGACCGCCGGGATCCGTTCCACGTCCGGGCGCATCCTCATGGACGCCGCGGTCTCGCATCCTCTCGATGCGCCGTCGTTTCTCGAGCACGAAAGCCTCGAAGTCCACTCGACCATCAAATACGCGTTCTAGGGGGCGGCATGAAGGATCAGTTGCAACGGACCCTGTGCATTTTCCTGTCGGCGCTCATGCTCTTTCCGCCGCATCTCCTGGCCGACGGCATCCGCGTGGACCAAAGGGCCCCGGCCGCAAACCGGGCGACCCTGGACGCCGCGCAGAACGGCGTGCCCGTGGTCAATATTGCGCGGCCGAGCGGCAGCGGCCTGTCCCACAACAAATTCAGCGACTTCAACGTCGATTCGCGCGGCGTGATCATCAACAACAGCGTCCGGCCCGGCGTGTCGCAGCTCGGCGGGGCCCTGACGCCCAACGGCAACCTCGGGGGCCGGACAGCGAGCGCCATCCTGAACGAGGTGACGGGCACCGGGCGTTCGCGCCTGGAAGGCTACACGGAGATCTTCGGGGCCGCGGCCGACTACATCCTGGCCAACCCCAACGGCATCTCCATCAA
>CAZQYA010000228.1:0-972 GCA_964597325.1 uncultured Desulfovibrionaceae bacterium | reverse complement strand
GGTCGAGGGCGCCGGGATCAACGCCGACAACATCGACGCCTTCACCCTCCTGACCCGCGCCGCGCAGATCAATGCCGACATCCATGCCGGCCGGCTGGACATTCTCACCGGTCAGAATTCGTACAACCCCGCCGACGGGAGTCTGGTCCCCCTGGACCCGGACGGCAGCGCCGCCCCGACCGTGTCCATCGACTCCAGCGCCCTGGGCGGCATGTACGCCGGGCGCATCCGCCTGATCGGCACCGAGAAGGGCGTGGGCGTGAATCTGCAGGGCCTGACGCGGGCCACGGAGGACATTTTCCTTCAGGCCGACGGCCACGTTTTGGTTCCGGGCACGGTTTCGGCGGACAGGAACCTGATTGCGGTCTCGATCGGCGGTGGCGTCACGGTCGGCGGCGCCCTTGCCGCGGGTGAATCGGCCGAAGTGACGGCGGCGGGGGCGGTGCGTCTGGAAGGGGCCGCAGGGGAGGCCCCCCTGATCTACGCCACGGATCTGGTCGTGAAGGGCGAGAGTCTCGAAAACGCCGGAAGCATCATGGCCGCGGACTCCCTGCGCACGACAATCGACGGCGAGGCCGAAAATTCAGGCCTCCTGCAGGCGGGCTCGGACCTGGCCCTGACGCTCGGGGGCGCGGCGCGCAACTCCGGCGACATCCTGGCCGGAAACGGTCTGGCCATGGAGACCGGGTCGGACCTGGACAACGCCGGAACGGTGCATGCCGGAGGCGCGGCCACGCTGCGGTCGGGCGGCGCCGTCGCCAATGCGGGCGACATCCTGGCCGTAGGCGATCTGACCGTTCAGTCCGGGGCGGTGCTGGAAAACGCAGGACGCCTGCAATCCGGCGGCTCCGCCACGGTGCGGTCTGCCGAAGAGCTGGTCAATGCGGGCGAGATTTTGACGCTGGGGAGCGTGGAACTGGAAGCCGCAGGAGGGGTGGACAACACCGGGATGGTCGGTTCCGAGGCGGACGT
>CAZQYA010000227.1:0-4363 GCA_964597325.1 uncultured Desulfovibrionaceae bacterium | reverse complement strand
AGGCGGTTCTGGTTGTCCACGAGGATGACCCAGAACTCCTCCTTGGTCAGGTGCCCCAGCCGGGAGCAGACCATGTCCCGTACCTGGTCGGGCGAGGTGAACTTCTCGCGGCGGGCCAGGGGCCTGGAGGCCGTTCGGGCCCGGCATTCGTGCATGACGCGCCAGAATCTGGCCGCGCCCTCTCCCAGGCCCGGGATTTCGGTGATGCGCCCCGGGTCCGCCAGGATGGCGTCGCCCAGGGAGCCGAAACGAGCCATGAGCTCCTTGGCCATGAGCTTGGTGTCCTTGCGGGGCAGGGCGTAGGTCAGGAGCAGTTCCAGAACCTCATGGTCGGCCAGTGCGCGGGGTTCCGAATCCATGCGTTCACGCAGGCGCTGGCGGTGTCCGTGGTAGTGGGCAGGCGCCTCTTTCACCATAGGCGCGCGGCGTCCTTGACGAGGTTTTCCATGGCCTGGGCGGGTTTCAGCCGGCCGGTCTTGATGTCCGTATCGGCCTTGAGGACCATGTCCCAAAATCGGCTTATGCGTTCGGGTCCCAGGCGTTTGGCCAGGTTCTTTTTTTCCGCCTTGAGGCCGGGGTAGAGATGCACCTTGGCGTCTTCGCCGTGGAGGAGTTGCCAGAGCTGGCGGGCTTCGCGCAGAAGGAGAGAGGAGACGGGAAAGACCATGTCGCCGCCTGCCATGGCCGGGTCGTTGAGCAGGCGCTGCCAGGCCTGACTGCGGCCCCGCGGGCTTTGCAGGGAACGCAGAAATTCGAAGATGTTGAACTGGTCCTCGGTTTCGAGAACCGTCAGGTGGTCGGGGCGGATGGTCTTTTCTTTCCCGGCGAGCAGGAGAATCTTTTCGAGTTCGTTGCGCAGGGCGATGGTGGCCAGAGGCAGGGATTCGGCCAGGGTTTTCTTTACACCCGCGGCAAAGGTGAGACCGTGGCGCGCGGCGAACCGGTCAAGTTCCTGGCCGATGCCGGCCCGGGTCAGGCCCGGGTGCTCCCAGATCCAGCCCCGCTTGCGGGCCGCCTCCCAGTACTTGCCTTTGGTTACGGCCTTGGCGACCTTGGGTTTGCCTTTGTCCCACTCCCCTTCCAGGCAGAAGACGGGCCACACGGATGGCCGCGCCATGGACAGCAGGGGCTCCATGCGTTTCCAGAAGTCGTCGGGCCTGTCCTGGGCTCGACGCAGGATGACCGCGTTGGGTGGCCCCATCATGGACGGGACCGTCAGGGTCTGCCAGTAGCGCTCCGGGAGGTCTTCATCGCCCCAGAAGACGTTCATGGCAAACCCCTGTCCGTCGAGCATTTCGGTCACCCGGTCCCGGATCAGTTCGGGGTCGGCGCAGACGAGAAAGGAGAAGCCCTGTCTGGTCATGGCGTTTTCAGAATTTCTGGCTCAGCCGGTCGGCCACCATGCGCATGGCCAAGTCGACGGCATCCTGGGTGGCTTCGCGCTTTTGGTCGGTGCCGCGGTAGGATTCTGTGGCGATGACCGGCCCGGAGGTCCAGATGAGGGCGCCTCGCTTAGTGCTGAAGAAGCTGACTTCCATCTGGATGCGCACTTCCGATTTGACGGTCACGTCGTCGAGGCCCTTGACGGCGTCGGACGTACTGTAGGTGCGCACGTCGACGTTGACCGTGGCCTGGGCGGCGTCACGGCCGACCCAGGTCACGTTGCCGCGGCGGGTCAGCTCGTCCCGCAGGCTGTTGCGCAGCATGGGGCCAAGCCAGGTTTCCGTGGTCGGATTGGTGACCTTGTCCAGGAACAGCATGGAGCTGTCCCTGGGCAGGTCGATGGGCGCCTGGGCCGTGAGCTGGTAGCCGCAGGCTGGCAGCAGCAGGGCCAGGGCCAGCAGCAGAATCCTACCTGACCACCACATTGACCAGTTTTCCGGGGATGACGATGGTTTTGACAATGTTCTTTCCCTCGATGTGGCGTGCCACGTTTTGGTCGTTCAAGGCCTGGGTTTCGATATCCTTTGATGTGGCGTCGGCGGCCACGGAGATCTGTCCGCGCAGTTTTCCGTTGACCTGGACGACCACGGTCACCTCGCTGGTCTTCAGGGCCTCGGGATCATGGCGTGGCCAGGGCTCCGTGGCCAGGGCCCGCGTGTATCCCATGCGCGACCACAGCTCTTCGCAGATATGGGGCGCGATGGGCGAAAGGGTCACCAGCAGGGACGAGATGGCCGAGGATACGAGGCGCGGGCCGTCGGCGCTGCCGTGCAGATCGTCCTTGGTCGTGTACAGGGTGTTGACCAGTTCCATCATGGCCGCGATGGCCGTGTTGAACTGGAACTTGTTCTCGATGTCGCGCTCCACGCGGCGCACGGTGTCGTGTTCCTTGCGACGCAACTCCTTGCCGGCGTCGGACAGCTCGCCGTCCACGGATACGCAGGGGCCCGTCGGGGACAGGATGTCTTCGAGTTCGTCCACCAGGCGCCACAGTCGGTTCAGAAAGCGGCTCGAACCCTCGATGCCCTTGTCGTTCCATTCCAGGTCCTTTTCTGGCGGTGCGGCGAAGAGACAAAACAGGCGCACGGTGTCGGCCCCGTATTTGCCGATCATTTCGTCAGGGTCCACCACGTTGCCCTTGGATTTGGACATCTTGGAGCCGCCCAGGAGCACCATGCCCTGGGTCAGGAGGTTTTTGAAGGGTTCATCATGGGTCAGGTAGCCCTCGTCGCGCAGCGCCTTGACGAAGAAGCGCGAGTACAACAGGTGCAGGATCGCGTGCTCGATGCCTCCGATGTACTGGTCCACGGGCAGCCAGTAGGCCGCATCCTCGGGAGCGAAGGGTGCGTCTTCGTTGCGGGCGGAGGTGTAGCGGGCGAAGTACCACGACGATTCCACGAAGGTGTCCATGGTGTCGGTTTCGCGGCGGGCGGGCTTGCCGCAGGCCGGGCAGGTCACATTCACGAAGCTCTCGCAATCGGGCAGGGGCGAGCGGCCGTCGGGGTTGACCTTGACGTCCAGGGGCAGCTCCACCGGCAGGTCCCCAACCGGGACGGGTACGATGCCGCACGCGTCACAGTAGATGACCGGGATGGGTGCGCCCCAGTAGCGCTGGCGGGAGATGTTCCAGTCGCGCAGGCGGTAGTTGACCGTGGGCTTGCCCAGGTTGTCGGCAGCGAGGTGGTCGATGATGGCCTGCTTGGCGCCTTCGCTGTCCATGCCGTCGAATGTTCCGGAATTGGCCATGACGCCGGGCGCGGTGAAGGCCTCGGTCATGGTCTCGGCGTCGAGGCTCCCGTCCCTGGGCATGATTACGACCTGTTTGGGGAGGTCGTACTTGCTCGCGAATTCGAAGTCGCGCTGGTCGTGGGCCGGAACGGCCATGACCGCACCCGTGCCGTAGCCCATGAGCACGAAGTTGGCGACGTAGACGGGCATTTCCCGGCCATTGAGCGGGTTGATGCAGTACCGCCCGGTGAAAACGCCTTCTTTTTCCAGGTCGTCGGCCGTGCGCACGATGCGGTCCATTTTGGAAATGCGGTCCACAAAAGCACGCACCTCGTCTTCATTGCCCGTACCAGGGATGAGCTTCTCCACCAGCGGATGTTCGGGTGCGAGGCTCATGAAGGTTGCGCCGAACAGGGTGTCGGGCCGGGTGGTGAAGACGTCGATGTGTTCGTCCAGGTCCTTGACCTTGAAGGAAATTTCCGCTCCAACGCTCTTGCCGATCCAGTTGCGCTGCATGGTCAGGACGCGTTCGGGCCAGCCGTCGGTCAGCGTGTCCAGGGCCGAGAGGAGCTCCTCGGCGTAGTCGGTGATGCGCAGGAACCACTGGGAGAGTTCCTTTTGCTGCACCTCGGAGTCGCAGCGCCAGCACAGGCCTTCCTCGACCTGTTCGTTGGCCAGGACCGTATGGCAGCTCGGGCACCAGTTGACCGGCGCGTTTTTGCGGTAGACCAGCCCTTTTTTCAGGAATTTCAGGAAGAACTCCTGCTCGAAACGGTAATATCCCGGGTGACAGGTGGCGATTTCCCGCTCCCAGTCGTAGGAATAGCCCAGGCGTTTCAGCTGGGTGCGCATGTTGGCGATGTTTTCGTATGTCCACTTGGCGGGGTGGGTATTGTTCTTGATGGCCGCGTTTTCCGCGGGCAGGCCAAAGGCGTCCCAACCCATGGGGTGGAAGACATCGAAACCCTGCATGCGTTTGTAGCGGGCCACCACGTCACCGATGGAGTAGTTGCGCACATGCCCCATGTGGATGCGCCCGGAAGGATAGGGGAACATCTCCAGCACATAGTATTTTTTTCCGTCCCTGGACTCCCCGGTACGAAAACAGGCCTGGTCCTCCCAGGCCTTTTGCCATTTTTCCTCGATGTCCTTGAAATCGTAATGCCTCATTCTGTCCTCAGGATTCCGTGTT
>CAZQYA010000226.1:0-4438 GCA_964597325.1 uncultured Desulfovibrionaceae bacterium | reverse complement strand
AACAAGTCAACGCCATAGAGGCAAGGCTCTCGGGGGTTGATAAATACCATAAGTCAACACGTAGTAAAAATTCGATTTGTTAGGAATTATTTTCGGCTCGATACATGATAAGCTAACATTATTTTTTTGAACAGGGATGCCTTGAAGGTTGCGTGGTTGACGATGTGGAATACGCCGGCCACTGCAGCCAGGGGCGTGTCCAGACCGAAGAGCAGGGTAATCAGGCCGAGGTGGCTGATGGTCGAGTAGGCCAGCAGTCCCTTGAGGTC
The DNA here is from genome assembly GCA_964597325.1 of uncultured Desulfovibrionaceae bacterium. Classification (GTDB taxonomy): domain Bacteria; phylum Desulfobacterota; class Desulfovibrionia; order Desulfovibrionales; family Desulfomicrobiaceae; genus Desulfomicrobium. The sequence goes on along the minus strand of CAZQYA010000226.1, from coordinate 4,169 downwards.
ATGCTGGAAAAGAGCGATCCAGGCCCCGCCGAGCATCGTGGCCAGCCCCGCGCCGCACACGGTGAAGAACCAAAGGTCCGTGCCCGACAGGGCCGGGTAGAGGCGCGCGAGCAGAAACACGCCCGCTTTGACCATGGTTGCGGAATGCAGGTACGCGCTGACGGGCGTGGGCGCGGCCATGGCCCTGGGCAGCCAGAAATGGAATGGGAACTGGGCGGATTTTGTGAATGCGCCCGTGAGAATCAGCAGCAGGGCTGGTGCGTAGAGGGCGTGGTTGCGGATGAGGTCGCCGCGTTCCAGAATAAGGGATATGCGGTACGTGCCGGCCATGTGTCCCAGGAGCAGGAATCCGGCCAGCAGGGCCAGCCCCCCTGCCCCGGTCACGATCAGGGCCATGCGCGCTCCCTGTCGGGCGTCGGGGCGGTGGTGCCAGTAGCCGATGAGCAGAAAGGAGGACAGGGAGGTCATCTCCCAGAAGGCGATCAGGGCCAGGAGGTTGTCCGCAAGGGCCACGCCGAGCATGGAAGCCATGAAGACGAGGAGCAGCGCGTTGAGCCTGCCTAGGGAGTCTCGCTCGGAAAGGTAGTAGTGCGCGTAGAGCATGACCAGCAGCCCGATACCTCCGACCAGCAGCACAAAGAGTGCGGCCAGACCGTCCATGCGCAGGCACAGGTCGAGCCCCGTCCCCATCGGACCCTGCCAGCAGTCCTGGGCGGGTGAGCCGTGAAACGCCTGCAGCAGGGGCACGGCCGCCTGGAGAAGGGAACAGGTCCCGACGCCCATGGCGGCCATTGTGCAGAGATTGCGGCCGGCTCGTGCGGCCAGCAGGGGCAGGATTGCGCCGACAAGGGGGATGAGGATGACGAGCAGCAGGTTCATGAGCGGTTCGTGTAGCGTATTGCAGGCAATCGGGCCTGCAGGGTTGCGATTGGCGGTATCGGAAAGACCATTATGCGATGACCGCCGATCGATTGAGATTGTGGAAGATATAGGTTGATTGCATCTGTACTGCAAGGCGAAATCAAAATGATTTCAAGTACGACGCGAAGCTGGCCGGGCGGATAGGGAACAGGGGATGTGGCAAAAACGGTTCTTCAACCGGGACAGCATAAAAAAACTGTTCAAGAGCCGGATGTTTGCGTATTGAACCTTGCAGAGCCCTTTATTCCCGACTTGACACTGCGGCGAATTTTTCAAGAAAGAATTGCCAGAGCTTGTCGATATTCATGCCGGAGTGGCTTGAGATAAGCAGGGGAGGGGTCCGGGAGCCCAGCAGCTTCTGCCATGCTGACTGGGTGGCGCGCCGGACAGGCTGCTTGCATTTGTCGGCCTTGGTCAGCACCGGAAACACATCGATCTCCAGAGACCTGACGTAGTTTATCAGGTCGATGTCCAGAGCCTGGGGAGGAATCCGTGAATCCAGCAGCGCAACCACGCCGAAAAGATGTTCGTTGTTTTGCAGATACTTTGAAATGAGGTTTGCCCATTTTTCGCGCTCCGTCTTGGAACAACGGGCATAGCCGTAGCCGGGAAGATCCACGAGATAGAAGTTTTCCGGGTTGACCCTGTAGAAATTCAAACTGCGGGTTTTTCCTGGGGTGGAGCTGATTTTCGCCAGATTTTTTCTGCCGGTCAGTTTGTTCAGGAGCGATGATTTCCCCACATTGGATCGTCCGGCAAGAGCGAGTTGGGGAAGCGGCATTTCGCCCAGTTGGTCGATGGTGTAGACGGTTTTTTCCAAAACTACGGTGCTTGGCATGAAACTTCCATTTCTGTGAAAGAGGGTTCTTGACGAAATGCGTTTTGATCAGGCAGTGATAGAAAGAATTGTCTTGGTGATCAATATTTAATTGGAGGCATACTATGCGTGCGTTGCTCGTGCTCTTGAGCGCCGTCCTGATGTTCAGCGCGTGTTCCAAGGAAGTGCAGGTCGTTTCCACCGGTGGGGACCAGGAGCCCCTCTTCGTCGAGGAACAGGCCGGTGTCGAACTTCGTTTCAGCCAGGCCGAACTGGTCAGGTTCACCGACGTTGAGAGCGGCATATGGAAGGAAGCCCGGAATGCCGGCCTTGTCAAGGTTTGCAACAAGATTCTGAACCGCGACCTGGTCATCGTCCCGGCAGTGGGCATGACGTCCCTGAACGGTAATTTTGGTGAGTACAGCCAGAGCGGCATGCTGGTCTCCGAAGGTGATGCCGAGACCGGCGACCTGGTGCAGAGTTTTCTGATTACGGCCAGCTTTGCTGGCGATCTCGGCCAGGGCGGACAGATTCTCTCCCTGGAAGAGGACCGCTTCATCGCCGGTTCGGACGACATCGCCTACGCCATGCTCTATCAGGCCGTTCCTGAAAAGCTGCCTTCCCACGTGGTCATCGCCGAGGAAGTCGAGGAACTCGGGAGCAGCTTCCTGCGGGTCATCGGCATGGCCGAGGTCAAGCAGGTCAAGCAGGGTACCGTGGCCCTGCCCAAGGAGCAGGGCGGCGCCACCGGCACGCTGTGCACCCTGGAAGTCCTGGTCAGTAACCGCGAGGTCGAGTCAGGGGATCGCATCTTCCTCATGTCCGTTGGCGTGGAAGCCCTCGAGCCCGGAGCCGTGATGATCGACGGCGTTCCCGAAACCGTGGTCGTGCAGCCCCCGCATTCCGATTCCGTTCAGGAGCCCAAGGAATACAAGTAACGCATGGATATCCTCGTCATGAACGGTCCGAACCTCGGGTACCTCGGACAGAGGCAGCCCGAGGTCTACGGATCCCAGGGCATGGACGGGCTGCCCGGGTTGGTGGAGCGCGTCCTGGGCGATGCCGCACGCAATATCCGTCTGTCGCTGTTTCAGTCCAACAGCGAAGGCGCGCTCATTGATCGTCTCGAGGAGGCCTGGAAGGCGAAGATCGACGGACTGGTGCTTAATGCCGGTGCCTACACCCACACCAGTCTGGCTCTGGCCGACTGCCTGGCCTGGGTCAAGATTCCCTGCGTGGAGGTGCATTTGAGCAACGTGCACGCCCGCGCCTTGAGCATTCGCCACCAGAGCCTTATCGCCAGACACTGCATCGGGGCTATTGCCGGTTTCGGCATTATGAGCTATGCGCTCGCAGTCCAGGCGCTATGGCAGCGTTTGGGCCGCCCTGACGCCGCGTGACGGCGCACGGGACAAATCAATGGAGGAACCAAGGCAAGCATGTTAGCGACAAGTGATTTCAAGAAAGGCAAGAAGATAGAGATTGACGGCGCACCCTGCGAAATTCTGGAGTGCAGCCACTACAAGCCGGGCAAGGGCGGCGCGTTCATGCGCACCAAGTACCGCAACCTGATCACCGGGGCCGTGGTCGAGCAGAACTTCCGCTCCGGCATCAAGTTCCCCAGGCCCGACCTGGAAGTCCGGGAAATGCAGTACCTCTACAATGAGGGCGACGGCTATGCGTTCATGGACATGACCACCTTCGAGCAGCTCTCCATACCGACCGACATCGTCGGCGCCAAGGGCGGATTCCTGAAGGAGGCTCAGGCCTACAAGGTCATGCTCTACGAGGGGCGTCCCCTGGATCTCGAAATTTCCGGGTCCGTGATCCTGGAAGTGACCATGACCGACCCCGGCATGAAGGGCGACACGGTCACGGGCGCCTCCAAGCCGGCCACCCTCGAAACCGGCCTCGTGGTCAACGTCCCGCTTTTTGTCGAGATCGGCACCAGGATCAAGATCAATACGGAAACGGGCGAATACCTCGGCCGCGAATAATCTGTTCGAGCGAAAGCAATCCGAAAGGCCATGGAGAGCGCTCTGTGGCCTTTCGTTTTTGCCCTTCGCCCGGCATGGAAAACACGCATGACGACAGACGGCAACAAGCTCGTACGGGAAATATGCGCGCTGGTCCTGGCCTGCTCCCTGGCGCTGGTGACCCTGGCCCTGTATTCCTATTCCCCCGACGACCCCGGCTTCAACCATCAGGCCGTAGCCGGTCACAAGACCGCCAACCTGGTCGGCACCCTCGGGGCCTACGTGGCCGGGATGCTGGTCGATTTCTGCGGCATGGCGGCATGGCTGTGGCCGCTGTTCTTCGCCCTGGCCGCCGGGATGCTGTTTTTCCCGCGCTTTCGCCCGTCCTGGCTGCGCTGGTCCGGGGGAATCCTGCTGGCCGTGCTTTTTCCGGTCTGGGTCCATTTCGTGACCCT
>CAZQYA010000225.1:0-4455 GCA_964597325.1 uncultured Desulfovibrionaceae bacterium | reverse complement strand
CTCGAACGTCACGAGGCCCTGCGGGCCTTGCAGGCTACCCTGCGGGAGGGTGGCACCCTCGTGTATTACGAGACCGTGCTGCAGCCCCTTCCCGGACGTCTGGGAACGGCACGGGAGGCGGGGCGCGAGGACGTGGACCATGCGGCGTCGGCCAGGGGGGTGTCCGTCCACGCCGTGCTCCGGGAGGATCTTGCCGACTCGCGTATGCAGAATGTAGCGGTGCTGGCCGTGGTGAGCGCCAAGGGCATCGTTCCCGGCGTGCGGCCGGAACACTACGAGCAGGCCATGAACGATCTGCTCAAGGGGCCTGCGCTGGAGTCGAATCTGGAATTGTTCCGAAAGGGTTGAGATTGCCTCAGAGCAGAAGGCCCAGCACCAGCGGCAGGGTGACCAGGGCCGCGAGGGTCTGGGCTGTAATGATGGCGGCCATGCGGTCGTGATCTCCGCCAAGCACCCGGGCCAGGATGTAGGAGGACACGGACACGGGTGCGGCCGCGAAGACGAGGCAGACACCCATGGATACGCCCGAAAGACCGAAGCCGCTGCCGATGGCCCATGTCAGCACGGGCAACAGCAGGAGCTTGAAGGCGGAGCTTGAGAGCATGTCCTTGCGGGCCTCCATGGCCGCCGAAAAGGACAGCCCCGCGCCTACGGCCAGCAGGCCCATGGGCAGGGAGGCGCTGCCCAGGAGATGCAGCCCTTCGAGCACCGGAGTGGGGAGTTTCAGGCCTGCGCCCTGCAGGGCAAAACCGGCCGCGCAGGACAGGATGAGGGGATTGCGGATCAGTTGCATCAGGGTATCGCGCAGGCCCCGCACATTCGTGTTCCGGCCGTGCCTGGACAGGACCAGGACGCAGAGGATGTTGACCAGGGGAATGATGGTCATGAGGGCTACGGCCGAAAGGGTCAGCCCCTCGTCGCCGAACAGGCCGCCTGCGGCGGACAGGCAGACATAGGTATTGGGCCGGATGGCGCCCTGGAAGATGGATGTGAAGGCAGGTCCGTCCTTTTGCAGCCCGGATCGTGCGGCCAGGAGCAGCGCGGCCACGATGAGGATGCCTGCCGCCAGCGTCAGGGCCATGGACAGCACGGGCTGGCCGGCCATGTCCAGAGTGGCCAGCTTTCCGACAAGGAGTGCCGGGAACAGGACGTAATAGGTCAGCCTTTCGGCTTGGGGCCAGAATTCCCTGCTTGGAAATTCCGCGCGTCTCAGAACGAATCCGACAGAAATCAGCAGAAATATGGGTATGATGGTCTGGAGGGTGTCCATATCGTTCTCCGGGGCGTTTTTCGTGAAGCGCGCACCCTAGGCCCGCTCGCCCCGGCTGTAAAGATTTTGCGCCGTCCGGTGTCGGCCGGCCGTTCTTGACACGTATTCCTTGGTGCGCGACGTGATCCTTTTTCAAGGACGCGGCCCCGCCGCAAAGCAGTATAAGGACACTTTTCCATGAAGATAGGCATTATCGGTTCCGGTGCCATCGGCGCCTTTTACGGGGCCCGCCTGCTGCAGGCCGGGCACGAGGTTCATTTTCTGTTTCATTCCGATTACGAGCACGTCCGCGCTCATGGACTGCGCGTGGATTCCGTGGACGGCGACATGCTTTTTCCGGAGGTCAACGCCTATGGCCGTCCCGAAGACATGCCGCGTTGCGAGATGGTGCTGGTGGCCACCAAGACGACCACGAATCACCTCCTGGAGAAGCTGCTGCGGCCGGTGTGCGCAGAGGGCGGCGTCGTGGTCCTCATGCAGAACGGGCTGAACGGTGAGCGCGCCATCGAGGGCTTGGGCTTGGGCGTCACGGTCATCGGCTGTCTGTGCTTCGTGTGTTGCAACAAGATGGGCCCTGGCCACATCGCGCATCTCGATTTCGGCAAGGTGGAAATCGGACAGTACCGGGCCGACGAACAGCCCGCGGGCATTACCCGCGAACTGGAAACGGCCGCAGCCGTGTTCACGGGTGCGGGCCTGCCTGTGCAGCAGAGTGAAGACCTCATCCTGTCCCGCTGGCGCAAGCTGTTCTGGAACATCGCTTTCAACGGCCCCTGCACCGTGCTGAACGCCACCACGGACCTCGTCGTGGGCAACCCGGCCACCCGCCGTCTGGCCTCCGAACTCATGGCCGAGGTCAGGGCAGGAGCTGCCTCGGTCGGCCGGGACATCCCGGAATCCTTCTCAGACGCCATCCTCACGACCACCGACGGCATGGCCTCCTACAAGCCGAGCATGATGCTCGACGCCGAAAACGGCCGAGCCTTGGAGGTCGAGGCCATATACGGAGAGCCCCTGCGCACCGCCGCGGCCCAAGGCGTGGATCTGCCCATGATCCGCGCCATGTACCTCCAGCTCTCTTTCCTGGATCAGCGGATTCTGAGCGCTGGTTAGCCCTTCCTGCCTCATCAGCACGACGCTCCCGGCGGCCCAGTCCGCCGGGGGCTTTCATCCTTCCCGATCGGACCAGGGAATCACGCCCCGGTTCGAATATTCGACATTGCCTGTCTTCCGGCGGCTTCATCGCCCTTGTGCAAGATTTATGAATTTGTGTACGTAGCGAAATGAGCCCTTGTGCAAATTGTTGCGTGTATTATTCGTATTAAATTGATCCGATTTGAGTTAAAAATGTTATCCTTTTGAAAATATGACGATTTTTTTGTTTGCGCACGACGGTTGCACTCCATGTCGTGCATTTCCCGGATGGAGGTTCGGCATGAGGATGTCCCTGAACAGACTGGCCGCCTGGGGCCTGGCCGCCATGCTGGCCCTTGCGGTCAGCGCAGACCTGGCGCAGGCGGACGATGGCCTGTGGCCCGAATCGACCCTGCTTGGCGGGTATCTGGAGGAGGGCGCCCGGGCCAACCCCGGACTCCAGGCGGCCTTCGCCCGTTTCGAGGCCGCCCTGGAAAAGGTGCCTCAGGCCCGGGCCTGGCCGGACCCGCGTTTTTCTTTCGGGGTCTTCGTGGTTCCCGTGGAGACGCGCACGGGTCCGCAGCGCATGCGCTACGGCCTTTCCCAGACGCTGCCCTGGTTCGGCAAGCGCGACCTGGGAGCGGGCGTGGCCGAGCGCGAGGCCGAAGGGCTGCTGGCTCGCGCCCGGGAGATCAAGCTGGCGCTTTTCCGGGATATCAGGACCGCCTATTTCGAGTACGCCTATCTGGGCATGGCCGTGGACTCGGCCTGGGAGGAACTGGAGCTTCTTCAGTTTCTCGAAGCTTTGGTGGAGACGAGGTACGCCGTGTCCGGGGCGTCCTACGCCGACCTGACCCGCATCCAGGTGGAACGGGCCAGGGCCGAGGAGCGCATCGCGTCCCTGGAGGACTATCGCCTGCCCCTGTCCGAGCGTCTGCGCACATTGGTCGGCCGCTCTCCCGGCGGGATGCTGCCCATGCCGGAAGTCCTGCCGTACATGGATACGGCATGGGGCGAGGCGCGGATCAGGGCGGCCATGGAGGAGCACAACCAGTCTTTGGCGGTTCTCGACGCCAGGGCCCTGGCCGCCGACGCCGCCGAGGCCCTGGCGCGCAGGCAATTTTATCCGGACCTTACCGTGGGCCTGGAATCGGTGTACACCGACGCCCCTCGCATGTCCGGAGTGGTCAATGAGGGCCGGGACCCCGTGGCCCTGACCTTCGGCATCAACCTGCCCCTGGACCAGGAGGCGCGGCAGGCCGCCGTGCGGCAGGCGCGCAAGACCGCACGGGCTGTGCGCCTGGAGCGGGCGGACAGGGCGGCAGGCCTCGAGGCCGAGGCCGCCGGGCTCTTTTTCGGCCTGCGTGACGGCGCCCGCCGTCTGGAGCTGCTGTCCGGGACCATCGTGCCCAAGGCGCGGCAGAGCCTGGACGCCTCTGTGGACGCGTATCAGGCGGGCCAGGCGTCCATGACGGACCTGCTGACCGCCGAGAAGACCCTTGTGGAACTGGAACTGCAATACCACCGCGTGCTGGCGGACCAGGCCGTGCGCCTGGCGCAGCTCGATGTCCTGGCCGGGCAGGAACTGCCCCGGAAATACCTGCGCACCCCGGCCCTGTCCGGGGAGGAACAGGCCCGTGAACTGCGGGTCGAACTTTCAAACAACGAAGCCTCCGAGTGAGGCGAGGAGAAACACCATGAAACGACTGATCCTGCTCTGCGCCGCCGTGACGGCCTTCGCCTTCCTGTCCATGTCCCAGGCCTGGGCCGCGCCCCAGACCACCTGCCCCGTCATGGGCGGAAACATCAACAAGGAACTCTACGTGGATTACAAGGGGGAAAGGGTGTATTTCTGCTGCGCGGGCTGCCCCGAGACCTTCAAGAAGAACCCCGAGAAATACATAAATAAGCTGAAGGCCGAAGGCGTTGAACTGGAGAAAGTCCCAACGGAAGACGCCGGGATTCAAAAGAAGCAATAGTTCGTACCGGGGGAATGCATGAACGCGAAAGTCCGGAAATACGCCGTATGGGCGTCGGTGGGATGCCTTCTC
>CAZQYA010000224.1:0-4475 GCA_964597325.1 uncultured Desulfovibrionaceae bacterium | reverse complement strand
TTCCTGTTCATGCTGGCCGACGTCATTCAGGCCTTTGTCTTCTTCATGCTGTCCATGCTTTACCTGAAGGGCGCATTCGAAGAGGCCCATTAATCCGGGGGAAATGGTCATTCGACCGATACTTTATATCAATCTTAGGAGGACTTTTCATCATGGGTAAGACTTTCGTTTCCGTTCTGGCTACTGTCGCTCTGGTCGCCGTTGCTTCTAGCGCTTTCGCTGCCGACGCCGCCGTTGTCTCCACCATCTCCTGGGCCGCCGCCCTTGGCATGGCCATCGCCGCCGCCGGTTGCGGTATCGCTCAGGGCCTGGGTCTGAAGGCTGCTTGTGAAGGCACCGCCCGCAACCCCGAAGCTTCCGGTAAGATCACCGTGACCATGCTGATCGGTCTGGCCATGATCGAATCTCTGGCCATTTACGCTCTGGTTGTGAACCTGATCCTGCTGTTCGCTAACCCCTTTGTTTAAGAGTCTGCTTGAAGGGGGGAGGCTCTGCCTCCCCCCTTTTTCGCGATAACATAGTGAAATAGATCACGAAGTGTCTTTCCGGAGTCATTTTGAAAAGCGCCCACATCCCACGCGCCACGATCCAACGACTTGCCGTTTACGTCCAGGTTCTTGAAAACCTTCTTCAAGAAGGTGAATCTGTTATATCTTCCGACGGACTGGCCAAGGCGTGCGGGGTCAACCCTTCGCAAATACGTAAGGATCTTGCTTATTTTGGCGAGTTCGGCGTACGCGGCGTAGGGTACTACGTCCAAGACCTTCTTACGGCGATCAAGCAGTCATTAGGCATTGATCGTACGTGGAATGTCGCACTCGTCGGTGTCGGCAATCTCGGCAGAGCGCTGCTTCGTCACGGGATATTCCGACGCCGGGGTTTTATCCTCGTGGGAGCCTTTGACTGCGATCCCTTCAAGATTGGGGAGGAGGTCGCCGGCCTCGAAGTCGTCTGCTCCCGTCGCCTCAAGGAAAAGGTCCACGAGCTCAATATCGAAATCGGAATCATCACCACGCCTCCCGAGCGCGCCCAGCGTGCGGCCAACTATCTGATCGAGGCCGGAGTCCGGGGCATCGTCAACTTCGCGCCTGCCCGCATATCGGTGCCGGAGAATGTTGCGGTGGAGTATGTCGATTTGATGCACCACATTTTTTCCGTCGCCTTCAACATCTCTCTCAATCAATCCAAGGGCCTTTCGTAACGTCTCCGCGCCTGCTCGCGGTTTCCTTGAAATTCGACTTGCCAATCGGCTTCGGGTGGTATAGTTGTCCTCGTCTCTTTTGAAACCGGAGGTTCTCATGAAAAAAGATCTGCATCCCAAAATCTATGATACCCAGGTTCGTTGTGCCTGTGGATACGAGTTTGTCACACGTACGGCCATCGGGCCGGAACTGGCTATTGAAATCTGTTCGAAGTGTCATCCGTTCTATACTGGTGAGCAGCGCTTCATCGACTCCGCTGGCCGTATTGACCGCTTCAGAAAGAAGTACGCCAATCTGAAGAAGTAAGTTTTCGGAAACATTCTCCGGATGCGCAGCACATGATCGAAAAGCTTGAAACCCTGGCCGCAAAGTATCGCGAGCTTGAACGCGAGTTGAGTACTCCTGATATATTCCAGGACCAGGAACGCTATATCAAGATAGCCAAGCGGCATGCCGAACTCGACGAAGTCGTGAAAGCCTTCGAGCAGTACAAGACCTTGCTGCGTGAGCTTGCTGAGAATCATGAGCTTGCCAAGGATTCCGACCCTGAACTCAGTGAGCTGGCTTATGCCGAGATCGGCCCATTGAAGGAGCGCATCGAGTCGCAGGAGAAGGAGTTGAAGTTGCTTCTGACTCCTCGTGATCCCCTGGACGCCAAGAATATCATACTGGAGATCCGCGCCGGAACCGGTGGTGAAGAGGCCGCGCTGTTCGTGGCCGATATTTTTCGGATGTATTCTCGCTATGCCGAACGGCATAGCTGGCGTGTCGAGGTCATGAGCAGCAGCGAGACCGGCACCGGTGGTTTCAAGGAAATTATCGCGTCGGTTTCGGGTACGAATGTTTACAGCAAGCTCAAGTTCGAGTCCGGGGCGCATCGCGTTCAGCGTGTGCCCGCGACTGAGAGCCAGGGGCGTATCCACACCTCGGCTGTCACCGTCGCGATTCTTCCCGAGGCCGAAGAGGTCGACGTCAAGATCGATCCTTCGGAGCTTCGCGTGGATGTTTTCCGCTCATCCGGGCCTGGAGGCCAGTCCGTCAACACGACGGATTCCGCCATACGGATTACGCACATCCCCACCGGGCTGGTCGTGATCTGTCAGGATGAGAAATCACAGCACAAGAATAAGGCGAAAGCCCTGAAGGTGCTGCGGTCGCGACTCCTGCAGGCCGCTCAGGACGAGACCAAGAAGGCCTATGACGACAACCGCAAGTCGCAGGTCGGATCTGGTGACCGCTCTGAAAGAATCCGTACGTACAATTACCCTCAGGGACGCATCACGGACCATCGCATCAACTTGACCCTCTACAGTCTTGAACAGGCCATGGAAGGTCACATCGACGACATTATCGACGGGCTGGTTCAACACTACCAGGCCGAAGCCATGAAAGAAAGCTGAGGAAACTCGGCTTTTTTTCTTTGTCATGAAATCCCGTCACGAAATCCTCGCAATCTGGGAGGCGCTTTTTGCCCGGGCCGGAGTGGACTCTCCACGTCTCTCCGCACAGGTTCTGCTTGCGCATGTTCTCGGGATGTCCCGCCTTGACATGCTGCTGGCCGCGCGTGTCCCTGTCGACCCCGCTGACGAGGGCTCCATGGAGCGTCTCGGAAGCCGCAGACTGCAGGGTGAGCCTGTGGCGTACATTGTCGGGTTCAAGGAATTTTACGGGTTCGAGTTCGAGGTGAATCCCTCGGTCCTTGTTCCTCGTCCGGAAACCGAACTCATGCTGGACTGGCTGCGGCCGGCTCTGGATGCGGGCCAGCCTCTGCGCATTCTCGATCTGGGTACGGGCAGCGGCGCCCTTGCCGTGAGCTGCGCACTGCTTGACTCCAGATCCTGCGTGACGGCTTTGGACATTTCCGGGAGCGCACTGGCTGTGGCTCGCCGGAATGCAGCGCGCCACGGCGTCCTCGAAAGAGTTTCCCTGGTTCAGGGCGATCTGGTGGAGGCGGTTCGGCCTGAGGCCTTCGATGTCATTCTCGCCAATCTGCCGTATGTGCCGGAGAATGCCAGGCGCGACATGAGCCGCGAGGTCCTTGAATACGAGCCCGCGACGGCTCTTTTCGCAGGCCGGGACGGACTGGGGCAGTATCGCCGCCTTGCCGACGGGCTTGCCGGGGGCACGTTGAGCGGAGCCACACTGCTGTGCGAGATTGACCTGAACCAGGGGGCTGCGATGATGGAACTGTTTGGCGGCATCTCTCGTTCGGTAGAGGTTCGAAAGGATTACGCAGGCTTGGATCGACTCGTGGTTGTTGTTTTTTAGCACTTGGGTGTTGCTCAAAAGGAACGAAGCCTGGATCCGTACTTTTTTTGTGTCAGTAACAGCTTGAAATGTTACAATTTACTGTTTTTAATGCGGTGGCACATAACTTGAATAAAGTTCGTTTATGAAACAGACGACCCTGAAAAAAGAAATCCGATGCTCCGGCGTTGGCCTGCATAGCGGCCAGAAGGTTGAAATGGTTCTCAAGCCGGCGCCTGCAGATACCGGTGTTGTATTTTCCCTGCTTTCCGGGAACGGCAGGCAGTTCGTCGTCCCTGAGCCAGCTCGCGTCGTCGGTACGGGTCTGGCGACGACGCTGGGTTCCGAGCGTGCCAAGGTCTCCACAGTAGAGCACCTTCTGGCGGCGCTGGTGGGACTTGAAGTGGACAACGTCGTCGTCGAAGTGGACGGAGAGGAAATCCCGATTCTCGACGGCAGTGCATCCGTATATGTGTATCTCATCAACTCCGCTGGGATCAGGGTTCTGAACTGTCCGCGCAGGATCGCCAGGGTCGTCAGGCCCCTGGTGTTCGAGCAGGATGGAAAGCGGGTTGCCGTGAAGCCGTATAACGGGCTCAAGATCGACTATGCCATTTCCTTTGATCACCCCATGATCGGATCCCAGAAGTTTTCCTTTGAGTCCACGCCGCATGCTTTCTCATACCGCATCGCCCGCGCACGCACCTTCGGTTTCATGAAGGACGTCGAGTGGCTTCAGAAGAACGGGCTGGCCCTGGGCGGCACGTTGGAGAACGCGGTGGTCTTTGATGACTACGGTGTCGTCAATCCCGAGGGGCTTCGTTTCGAGGACGAGATGGTACGGCACAAGATTCTGGACTTCATGGGCGATATCGCGGTGGGCAGCCATCGTCTTTGGGGGCATTTTGAAGTGTCCTGCTCGGGACATGATTTCAACAACCGCTTCATGCGTTACCTCTTCGATAACAGTTCGGAATATCTCGAGTTCTCATCCCTGAACGGCGGTGCGGAGGCGACCAGGAGACC
>CAZQYA010000223.1:0-4491 GCA_964597325.1 uncultured Desulfovibrionaceae bacterium | reverse complement strand
GTATCACGAGAACAGCGAATGGAATGCGCAGATCGGCATGAAGTGGACATTTTTCGAATGGGGCAAGACATATTACGGTCGGGAGAGCGCGCGGAAAAACGTGAGCCGGCTTGTCGAGGAGTACCGGAACCTTGAGAACGAGGCGGCCTTTGATGTGAAAAAGAATTTCCTGCAGATTCAGGAGGCCGAAAAGCGCATTGCCGCCGCCAGGCAGGGCCTTGTCGCAGCCAAGGAGAGCTACAGGATGGCCGTGGCCAGGTACGAGGCTCAGGTGGGCACCAACACGGACGTTCTCGACGCCCTGTCCGCCCAGACTCAGGCCGAAGCAAGCCTGAACGGCGCACTGTCGACTTACGGACGGGCCGTCGCCGGACTTTACGGGGCCATGGGTGAGAGGAACCCCGAGCTTCTGCCCCGCTAAGCGGACAGGACGTTCAGGAGTCCGAAAACAAGGTGTTGCAGCCCGGGGCCATTCAGGCCTCGGGCTTTTTTGCGCTCTTGCGTCGGGGCATGGAGCATTTCTTGTCGGCGAGCACGGCCAGTTCCGTGAGTCGTTGGTCCACAGCGGCGTAGATGGAATTGGCCGAGAAGCGCCCATCCTTGAGGCGAACGCCGGCCCGGACCCCGGTCAGGATTTCCATGGCTTCCTCGATGGTGCCGACCGGATAGATGTGGAATTCACCGTTTTTCACGGCTTGAAGCACATTGTCGCGCAGGACCAGGTGCACGATGTTGTCCCGCGGGAGCAGGACGCCCTGGTGGCCTGTCAGGCCGCGTCTCCGGCAGACCTCGAAGAAGCCTTCGATCTTGTGGGTTACGCCACCCACGGCCATGATGGCGCCCGACTGGGAGACGGCTCCGGTAAAAGCCAGGTCGAGGCGGATGGGCACGTCCGAGAGGGCCGAGAGCAGCGCAGCCAGTTCGGCGCCCGAGGCTGAGTCGCCGTCTACATGGGCGTAGCTCTGCTCAAAGCACAGGCTGCCCGTGAGTACGACGGGCTTGTTGCGGGCGAAGAGATTTACGAAGTAGCTTTTGAGGATCATCATGCCCTTGGTGTGAATGGGCCCGCCCAGTTCGGCCTCTCGTTCCAGGTCCATGATGCCTCCGTGGCCGACGCCCACGGTGCAGGATATCTGGTGCGGCAGGCCCATGACGTATTCCCCGACCTGGGTCACGGACAGGCCGTTGGCCACACCGACGCCCTGTCCCTGGGTGCGGACCCGGATAGCCCTGCGGTCGTATTCCCGCAGGAACTCCTCCTGGTAAAGGTTGCTGCGGTAATCCCGTTCTTCGAGGGCCTGTCTGACCACCGCGGCATCGATGGTCTTCCTGTCCTGGGATGCGGCGATGGCGTTGGATTCGAGCATGATTTCGCGAAGGTGCGAGAAATGGAGGGACAGACGCTCCCTGTCTTCGGCCATGCGGGTGGAGTAGTCCACCAGCTCGGCGAAGGCGTCTTTTGTAAGGTTGCGCATCCCGCCTTCGCGTGCGGCCCGATTCAAGGTCTGGGCATAGCCCGTAATGGATTCGGCGGTACGTTCGACCGTTTCCTGGATGTGGGCTTTGATTTTGAAGATCTTCCGGAACCTGTCGTCATGCATGTACAGCAGTTCGTACGTCTCATCGTCTCCAATGAGGATAACTTTGAGGGACAGAGGTATGGGTTCGGGGCTGATGGTGCGCGTTCGAAGGATGTCGTAGTGGTCCGTGGGGTCGTCCAGGCTTGAGTGCTTGGTTCGCAGGCATCGGAGCAGCCCTTCCCATGCCAGGGGGTGGGCCAGGAGGTCCTCCACGCGCAGGATGAGGTAGCCGCCATTGGCTCTGTGCACGGCACCGCTCTTGATCAGGGAGAAATCCGTATAGTAGGTTCCCCACTCGGTCTCACGCTCCACGCATCCCAGAAGGTTGAAGAAGCCGGGGGTGATTTCCTTGATCACAGGGGCTCCGGTCAGCGCGGAATTGTCAACGAAGAGATTGATGTCGTAACGCTGGAAAAACGAGTCCGAAATGCCCTCTCCCTGCTGGTCTGATGGCGTGCGTTGCTCGCGTTCGGCTCTGCCCTGATAGTGGGACAGGTTTTCGAGCACGTCTTCCCTGAAAGCGTCGAAGTAGGCCTTGAGGGGTTTGTTTTCGGAGAACTTGCGCCGCAGCGAAGCGAGCAGCCGTTCGACAAGGCCCGCTGCATGCTCCTGGGCTAGCTGGACCTCTTTGGCACGGAATTCCTGCTCGTTCCTGTTCACCTGACGCGAGAGTTCCGCGATGGCGTTCAGGACGGCGCTGCTCTGGTCCTTGATGATCTTCTTGTGCGAGGAGTCGAGTCGTTCGAAGTCCTCGGAGCTGAGCACCTTGCCTTCGACAAGGGGGGTCAGGGACACGGCACCTGCCTCGTCGATGTTCATGCTGAACCCTTTTTTCTGGGCGGTTTCCTCCATCTTGTCCATGAGGTCGTCCCGGGCAAGGGCCAGTTTGGTGAACAGCTTGTTCTGCAGGCGGAGATAGCTGGCCTGTTCGAAGTGGCGGGGAAGATCCCTGCGCAGGCGCTTCACTATGCGCTGCATATCCGCCTTAAGCATCTTGCCTTTGCCGGCAGGGAGGTTGATCAGAATCGGCTTGTCGGGATTTTCGAAATTGTTCAGGTAGATGAGGTCCGGCGGAGTAGGCGCGGTTCGGGCCCTGGGACGCAAGAAGTTTTCGATGAGATAGGTGCGTCCCAGGCCCGGCTCTCCAGCCACGTAGATATTGTATTCCATTCCCTCGATGGCGAGGCCCATCTCCAGAGCCTTGCGGGCGCGTGGCTGGAAAAGGCAGGCGACGTTGACATTGTCGCGGATCTCGGCACTGCGGAGGACTTTTCGGGGAGACGGCTCCATAGCGAGGTCACGTATTCTGAGTTCGGCGTTTTTTTTCATCTGTACTCGTTTGAAGGGCCAGGGCCCGTTTTTTGTTGATTTCGTGACGGCATAGTGCGAATGGAGACGGCTTGCAAGCAAGGCGGTGCCAGCGTGTGCGTTCCCCGGCCAGGAGCTGTTTGCAGGCCCGGGAGATGCTGCAGAAATCGTTTTTGGCAAAAACTTTGATTGACGCGAAGTTGAGGGGTGTGATAGCCCCGATTTCGATTTGTGATTTATTGCACGAATGAAAGGGGCCTCCGGGTCCGCAGAGTAGGCCTGATGTTTTTCGGCAAGAAAAGAAATAAGCATTTCCAAGCATTGGGCCTCGCTTCCATGATGGGAATTCATCTCGTCTCCGGCGTTATCGTCGGAATGGTGATGGGATACTATCTTGACAAGTATTTAGAGACGAAGCCCTGGTTTACGCTGCTCTTTCTGATACTCGGGATCATTGCCGGGTACCGGAACATGTTCCGGGAGATGCAGCGAATCCAGAAAAAGGAAGCAGAGGCGGATGCTCCGGACAATGATGAAAAAGATTGAGCGCGTCCTCTATGCCCGCGGGTTCCATGTTCCCGAAGTGCGCAGGATGGCTGCGCAGCAGATTTGCTTCCTCCTGGTCTCGGTGCCTGTCATGGCCCTCGGTTTTCGAGGGGTGGATTTCGCCGCCGGGGTACTCCTTGGGACCATGAATTTTCTGGCCCTTGGTAGAGTGATCCAGGAATTGGTTTATGTACAGAAGGGTGCGGTCGCGGTTCAGATGTTCAGCTTTTACGGTCGCCTTGCTCTCACGGCCCTGGCCTTTTATGCGCTGGTCGTTATTCGAGGGGCTTCGGTTGCCTGGTTGCTGATAGGTTTTTCCACCGTACTCATAAATATTTTGCTTTGGGGAATGTCACAATTTTTGGGGAAAACTTCTAAGGAGGCGTAAAGATGGCAGGGGGTTTACATCCTATTTTTCTCGTCGAGGAAGCAGTCAAGGCCATAGGGCTCGTCGATGCCCACGGTCACGCGCTCATTCCTACCAATGTCCTCTATTCCTGGACCTTCATGATCGTGCTGATCGTCGTGGCCACCATGGCGACCAAGAAGATTTCCCTGGTCCCGAGAGGATTGCAGAACTTTTTCGAAGTCCTGGTCGGAGGTCTTGAAGATTTTGTTGTCGCGAACATGGGCGAGGACGGACGGAAGGTGTTTCCCGTCCTGGCGGCTCTCTTCATTTACATTCTGACCTGCAACGTGGGTGGCCTTTTGCCCGGCGGCGACGCCCCGACCGCGAATATCAACACGACCGCATCCATGGCTGTGTTCGTTTTCGTCTACTATCAGTACTGGGGCTTCAAGATTCACGGCACGCACTACATTCATCATTTCACCGGCCCCATGCTGTGGATGGCTCCTCTGATGTTTCCCATCGAGGTCATCGGCCATTTCGCACGCATGCTGTCGCTGTCTCTGCGTCTTTTCGGAAACATCCGCGGTGAGGACATCGTTTTGGCCCTGCTCTTCATGCTGGCGCCCGTCGTTTCCACCATCCCGATGTACTTCCTGTTCATGCTGGCCGACGTCATTCAGGCCTTTGTCTTCTTCATGCTGTCCA
>CAZQYA010000222.1:0-4500 GCA_964597325.1 uncultured Desulfovibrionaceae bacterium | reverse complement strand
CGGGAAACCGCGAAATCTACCCCAACAAGCTGGAAAAGGACGGTTCGAAATGGTCCCTGGCAAAGGCCTTGCTGGCCCCAGGTCTTTAATTGCGGGCATTCACGATGAACATGCGAAATTGGCGATCTTGGACTCATCATCCACAAAAAAACGCATACCTCCCAGCACAGTCTTGTCTCCAAAAACAGATCCGGCCACAGCGTGAGGAGCACCCATGACAAAATTATTCCCGAAAACCAGCGCACCAGCCAAGACCAAGGATCCCAGAGAACGGCTTATGGCCAGACTCGCTGGACAGATACCCTTTCCTCAGGCGCCACGAGGGAAGGACGGCGGACTGATATATGCCATTGTGGGCATTTTCCTCACAAGTATCTTCAATATTTTCATATTTTGCGTAATCAACATGTTTAACCTGTCCGATCCGCAATACAGCAATCTGTTTGTATTTTATTATTCTATGTCTTTTATACTTGGCGTATTGGGGATTATCTGTGTCATTTTTCTCACGAGAGAATTAAATTTCGCCGTAAACATGACAATAATATATTGCGGCATCCTATTTATCCACAATTATTTTTATCACCACACACGCCCAGCAATTCTCTTTCCAAAATATATAGAACCGATTTCTCTTATACTTCTTTTTTATTTTATATTTTCGAAAAGAGTTAGAAATACATATAGGTGGGTTGATAGTGACAGAGACGAAGGCTCAATATCAACCCCATGAAGCATGACGCACATGAAACCACACACCAAGCCAGTCCGCTGCAGGACACAGACAAGGTCCTTTGTAAAAAACGGATCATCAATTCACAATCGACAAGAAAAAATGCCCGCAAATCAATGCGGGCAAAGCTCAAAATCATCCCTGGCGCCAGTTCCATCCAGGATAATTCAGGTTTACAGGCGTCGTGAACAAACATCTGAACCCGTGAAGCGCGGAAGCTCAACCGGCCAATGCCATCTCAAGCGCCTCGGGCACGTAGGGCAGCAGGTCGGCCACGCCAAAGGCGGGGGTGGGGTTGGACAGGTGGCCGAGGAAGCGATTGGCCCGGGCGGCGATGGCGCAGGCTTCGGGGATGTCGTGGCCTGCGGCCAGCAGGGCCGTGACAAAGCCGGTCAGGGTGTCCCCGGTGCCGCCGATGGGTTCCATGGCCGGGGTATCAGGTTCACTGAGGCTCGACAGGATCTTGCCGTCCGCGACCACATAGTCGGTCCGGCCCTTGACCAGCAGGTGGCGCGCCGAATTTTCCGAAGAGTGTGCTGTCTGGACAAGTTCCGGGATGCGCTCTTCCTCCTGCAGGAGAAAGCCCCGCGTGTAGAACGGATGAGGCGCCGCGTCATCGGCCAGAAAGGCCATTTCCCCGGCGTCCGGGGTGAACAGGTCGTAATGCGGCGCGAAGCCGCTCATCTTGGCGGCGTACATGAAGCCCGCGTCAGCAACCAGCAGGGGCTTGCGGGAGAGGCCTTCCAGGGCCCAGAGGACCTTGTTGTGCCATGCCACGTCGGGCATGAGGTAATGAAAGGTCACCCCGGGCTGACGGACCTGTCCGACGCCTTCCACCAGCCGCTCGTAGAGCGTGAAACTACCCTCGCCCGTGCCGATATCACCGGCCAGGATGGCCTGCGGCGGCGCGATTCCAAGAGTCCGGGCCGCCACGAAGGCCGTGGCCATGAGCGCCGGAGTGCCCCGGGCGACATCGATCGCATGTCGCCCCATCCCGACGACCCGTTCACGCACGTCATAGGAGCCCCATTCCAACCCGAAGTCCGCCCTGGGGACCGTTCCGACAATCAGCCACGACATAGGCGACGCGCCTCCTCAAAAGCCAGTTGCAGAGCGTATCCGCACAGGGTTCGTCCGAGGCTCCTGGGAGCCGGCGCTTCCTCTAGAGGCTTCCCCACCAGCATCTCGGCCAGATAGGGGACGTCCGGGCAGCCGCCGCCGGAGACGTTGACGATGCGCCCCTCCCGGCGGTCCACGGTGATCTTCATATTCGCGGCCCGCACCATCAGGTACGGCCCCAGTTCCTTGACGTGATACAGCGAGACGGGCTCCAGCAGATGATCCTGGGACACGGCTACGCGAAGCGGGGCAAGATTCCGCGCATCCAGCACTTCACGAACGAGCATTTCCTGGACCAGGAGAAACTCCACGACCATGTCGCACCCCTGGCGCAAGTCAGGCGGCGGCCCCTTGACCGCCACCTCAAGACCTGCCTGACGCAGTGCCTCTTCCGCCCGGATAACTTCCCCGGTGCTCGGGTACAGCAGCATACCCTTCTCCGACAGACCGCGCTTCGGCGCCGCCTTTCGGAAGAAGCCGCCCCGCAGCCAGCTCATGACTTGGCCAGGGAAAGCCTGAATTCGCCGCTGTCGAGTTCGTCCACCCTCACGTCCCAACCCTGACTCCGGGCCGCCCGGGCGACATTCTCCCGGCTGGCCTCGTTGTCCACGAAGACCTCGAATTCACCGGAGCCCGCCGCGCGCATGGCCTGCATGGCCATAAGTACCGGCTGGGGACAGGACAAACCCCTGGCATCCACATTGCGTTCCATCACCGACCTCCCCTATTTGCGATTGGAAAATCCGATATACACGAGCACGGCCATGCCGACGACGACCCCGGCTACGCCGTGGGGGCCGATCCCCTTGGGCGAACTGGCCAGACCGAAATTGTGAGCCACGGCAGCCCCGACAAGGGAGCCGAGCACGAACACGCCGGCGTCGCTGTTGCCCTCCCCGGACATAAAGAGCTGCCGACCCGGACACCCGCCGGCCAGGGCAAAGGCCAGCCCGGCCATGAGCATCCCGGCGAAGTTCCAGAACCACATGGTATGAGCGACCGGCTGGCCCTCGAATCCGGGATGGAACTGGCCGAGAAGCAGGTTCGTGCCAAACGCCGCGACCAGCAGGGCCAGAAATCCGAACATGAGATACCACTGCCTGAACAGCAGGACGTCACGGATGGCGCCCATGGTGCAGAAGCGGCTGCGCTGGGCCAGGAAACCAATGCCCAGGCCCGCCCCCAGGGAAAGCAGCAGCGGCGCATACGACGCACCGGGCCCCTTGAGCGAATACCAGAGCACGCCACTCTGGGCCTCGCCGGCCACTGGCGGATAGATCAGTCGCAGGGCCAGAAGGCCGAGCATCAGAAGCGGCATGAGCAACCCGGTGCTTTGGGATTGGCCCTGGGCGCGACCAAGGTTATAGCCGCCCTTGAAAAAAAGCGTCCCGATCCAGACGCCGGTGAGCAGCCCCAGAAAACCGAACACGGCGTTGCCGTCCCCGCCGGCCAGACGAAGGATCACCCGCCAGGGGCAGCCCAGGAACACGAGAGCGCCGATCATGGCGATCATGCCGAGCACGAATCGGGTCATGGGCGCCGACCCGCCCGTGGGCTTGAATTCCTTGAAAGCCAGCGCAGCGCCAAAGGAACCCAGAACGAAACCTATGATCTCGGGCCGCATGTACTGCACCACCGCGGCCCGGTGCAAACCAATGGCCCCGGCCATGTCGCGTCCGAAACAAGCCACGCAGATGGCCATGTTCGCCGGGTTGCCGGATTTCTGCAAAAACGCCGCGACCACGCCGATCACGCCACCTACGGCCAGAATCCCCGCGGTCGTGGCAAAAACATTCTTCACTGCACGCGCCATCACTCCCCTCCTCTCGTGTTCCTGTTGCCCTCGTCGCCGCCGTCTCCCAATGGACAAGCCAATTCCGCGACATCATAGACATGCTCCACGCCACAAAACGGACAAAGGGTCCGCACCTTCCCAATGAGCTGTTTACCTCCGTCCCGATCAACAGCGACATCAATACATCCGTCCATTTTCCACACGGATGAATAAAATGTCGTTTTTTTTACCGGACATGAGAAACAAAGCTCCATACTCTCTCCATGCAAAAAAACATTACACATCAGTAAGTACGCCCAATAAACAATTTCTGTCCAATAGCCATACTAAATACTTTCCCTCTTGATTCATCAAAAAACAATCTCGATCATGTTAAACATGATTAGAATAGTACGAAAAGCGAAATTGACTGCAAAACATGGCCACAACGCGTCAAAATACATTCTTGACGCACCATAAGCAGCAACGATATCCCGACGCCCCTCCATCCCGCAGCTTGGACATCGTCCACGACCATGCTAGCGTGTCAGGACAGGACACATGCGCGTACCCCTGGATTAAAAAAAGGCCTGCGTCGAAGGACTGTCTTTCGGGTCGCAAGGCATTGCAGGACCGGGCGCACCGCATGTCATGGCCGACCTCGCCGGAGAGAGTATGATTCGGGACGATAACAAGACCAGGGAAGAGTTGATCGCCGAGCTGAAGGCCCTGCGAAAACAATTGGCGCCAGAAAAAACCAGAAAGGCCGAAATGGCCCTGCGCGAAAGCGAAAACGTCCTGAACAGCGTCTACCGGGCCGCTCCGGTAGGAGTGGGCATGGTCGTCGACAGGGTCATCGCCAGGGTAAACGACA
>CAZQYA010000221.1:2038-4515 GCA_964597325.1 uncultured Desulfovibrionaceae bacterium | reverse complement strand
CCCACCTCGAAGCCCTGGGCCTTGCGGAAGGTGTTGGCCATGGCACCGCCGACGATCATGGAGTCGACCTTGTCCATGAGGGCCCTGAGAATGCCCAGCTTGGAAGACACCTTGGCGCCGCCGATGATGGCCACGAAGGGACGTTCCGGATCCTTGAGGGCCTCGCCCAGGTACTGCCATTCCTTTTTGAGGAGCAGACCGCCGCAGCATTCGTCCATGTACTCCGTGACACCCACCACCGAGGCGTGGGCCCGGTGGGACGCGCCAAAGGCGTCGTTGACGTAGACCTGTCCCAGGGCGGCCAGTTCGCGGCTGAAATCCGGGTCGTTCTTGGTCTCGCCGGCATGGAAGCGCAGGTTTTCAAGCAGCAGGACATCGCCGGGCTTGAGAGCCTCGGCCATGGCCTGGACCTCGGGACCGATACAGTCCGGGGCGAGCTTGACCTCGCGTCCCAGGAGTTCGGCCAGGCGTTCGGCCACGGGCTTCAGGGAAAATTCGGGAGCCGGAGCGCCCTTGGGACGGCCCAGATGGGAACAGATCACCAGGGATGCGCCCCCGTCCAGGGCCATCTGCAGGGTCGGGAGGCTCTGCCGGATGCGGTTGTCGTCGGTGATGACCCCGTCTTTCAGGGGCACGTTGTAGTCGACACGCATGAGAACGCGCTTGCCGCTGACGTTCAGTTCGTCCAGAAATCGCATATGGGCTGCCTCCGTGGGCTGAGGATTGGTGATCGCGGTACGTTCGGACACCCGTTTGTCTAATGTAATGACAGCGGAATGACAACAGCGGAGCCCGATGGACGCGGAATCGTACGCATGCCCCTTGATCCCGGCGGACAAAGCACGCACAATGCGTTTTCCCTGTTTCACCCGACCTCAGCCAGGATTTCCCATGACCGAACTGCGCATTTTCCCCATGTCCATGAACGACTACCCCGAGGCCATGGCCCTGTGGCGTGACAGCGAAGGCATCGGTCTGTCCGCCGCCGACGAGCCCGGACCCATGCGCGCCTACCTGCAGCGCAATCCGGATCTCAGCCAGTGCGCCCGCGTCGATGGGGCTCTTGTCGGCGCTGTCCTGGCCGGCCACGACGGCCGCCGCGGCTACCTGCACCATCTCTGCGTACGGCATACGCACCGCGGTCTGGGCATCGGCCGAAAGCTCGTTGAAAGCGCCCTGGACGCCCTGGACGCGGCCGGACTGGACAAGGCCCACGCCTTCCTTTTCACGACCAACGCCGATGGGCGGCAATTCTGGGAACACATCGGCTGGACCTGGCGCACGGACATCGGCGTCGTCTCCAGGCACACCTCGGGAGGTAACCGATGACCATCGACATCCTGGCTTTGAGCCGCGACCGGCTGGATCAGGTGCGGGCCATCCGCCGCGAACTGCACCGCCATCCCGAGATCGGGGCGGAGCTTCCGCGCACGCGCGCCCTTGTCCTGCGGGAACTGGAAAAACTCGGTCTGGACGTACGCCCCGATGTGGGCGGCGGCATCGTGGCCGATCTGCCCGGGCCCGAAGGAAGCGGCCACATCGCCCTGCGGGCCGACATGGACGCCCTGCCCATCCAGGAAGAATCCGGACTGGACTTCGCTTCTGAGATTTCCGGACAGTCCCACATGTGCGGCCACGACGCGCACACGGCCATGCTTTTGGGCGCGGCCGCCCTGCTCTCCCGGCACCGGGACAGCCTGCCCTCGGGCGTTCGTTTCCTGTTCCAGCCCAACGAGGAAAACCAGCCCGGCGGGGCCAGGTTCATGGTGGAGGCGGGATGCCTGGACGGCGTGCGGGAAGTCTTTGGCCTGCACGTCTGGCCCGGCAGGCCCACAGGCTGGTTCGGCACACGCCCCGGTCCCCTCATGGCACGGCCCGACATGTTTTCCGCAACCATCAGGGGCCACGGCGGCCACGCCTCTGTTCCCCACCAGTGCGCCGATCCCATCCTGGCCGCCAGCCATCTGGTCGCCCAGTGGAACACCATTGTCTCGCGCAGGATCGACCCGGGGGAACGCGCCGTGGTCAGCGTGACGAGGTTCGAGTCGGGCACGGGGTACAACATCATCCCGGACACGGCCTTTCTGCAGGGCACGGTGCGCACCCTCTCGGAGGCCACGGGCGACCGGGTGCGCGACATCATGCAGGACATGGCGACCTCCGTGGCCGCAGGCATGGGCGTAAAGGCGGACCTCGACTACGTCCGGGGCTTCCCCGTGGTGGTCAACGACGCCGCGGCCACGGGCCGGGCCGTAAAGGTTCTCGATAAAATCTCGAAAATGGTGGAGGGGAACATCGAACCGGTCATGGCCGGCGAAGATTTTTCATACTACCTGAACGCGACGCCCGGCTGTTTCCTGTTCATGGGCTGCGGACCCTGCGCCGCAGGCGGCCGCGGCGGTCTGCACAGCTCATGCTTCTGCCTGGACGAGGAATGTCTGCCGTGGGGCGTTGCGGCCCTGGCGGGGCTGGCTCTG
>CAZQYA010000221.1:0-1938 GCA_964597325.1 uncultured Desulfovibrionaceae bacterium | reverse complement strand
GGTCCGAGCGTGTCGGACGGTCTCCGGAGAGGGCCGACGACTGTTTGACCGAGCCTGGCATCGTTTGTTGAACCGTTGCCGGTCGTCCCGCCTCAGCCCTTCGCGCCTCACGCAACGGTTCAACTCTACGAGGCAGGCAAGGGAGTTCCGGCGGGCCTCGCCGGAGACCGCCCGACACGCGGCCGCGCTGGAACAGCCCTCCTGTTCGACAACTTCTCCAATAAACCGGCCAGTCTAGGGCATCTCGTAGAACACGTACGTCGCGTATTCCGCGATCTCGAAATAGACCTTCTTCTCCCCAGGCCCGGCCTTGCCGTCCAGATCCAGATCCCGGATGCCGTAGCCGAAACGGTAGCCACGGGCCTCTCGGTCCGAGGTGCCGTAGGCCGTGGAGAGCTTGTCGATCTTGATGAAGCGGTGAACCAGCTTGTCGCCGGCGTAGACCTCGATGACGCCGTCAGTGCCCGTCCAGTTCTGGATGGCCCGGCCCAGCTGATTCTGGGTTTCCTGTGTGCAGCCAAAAAGTCCAGCCAGAAGAATCGCCAACAAAAGCCTTTTCATCTCTTTCTCCGTGTCTGTCGTTGCCCGGCCGTTTTCAGGCCGGGTCGTTCCTGCGCCACTTGGTCCAGACCGGCAGCCCTTCCCAAGCCCGGCGCAGCAGAATCTCATTCGTGTCCGTGTCCGGATCGAGCCGCCGCAGCTCGGCCCAGAAGTCGGGACCGTGATTGCGGTGCCGCACATGGCAAAGCTCGTGCAGGACGACGTTTCGCGCCAAGTCGCGCGGCAGCAGCAAAAGTTTGGCGTTGAGGCTGATGCCTCCGCGCGGCGAACAGCTGCCCCAGCGTCCGTTCTGGTTGCGCACCCTCACCCCGGAAATCTTGACGCCGTGACGTTCGGCCTGTTCCAGACAAAAAGGGATGAGATGCTCCTTGCCCTGGCCCAGAAGCCATTTCTGAAGCAGCAGGGCTCCAGCGCCAACGGAACCGGACGGGAGGGCCAGACGCAACAGGCCCTCGCCCGCCCGCAGCCGGGGCTTTTCGCCCTGTTCGCAGGCCACGGCGTACTCCAGCCCCGTGAACTCGAGCCGGACCGCTTCCGGCAACGGGCTCTGTCCCGGCGCCTCGCCCCGCTCCCGCAGGTCGTCCAGCCTCTCCAGAAGCCATGGCCTGTTCCGCTCCAGGATCGACGGCACCTCAGAGGCGGACACGCGGTACGGCAGGACGACCTCGATGCCCCGGCAGGAGCGCATCTTGAGCCAGACCCTGCGCGCCCTGGGATTGCGGGTTACGGTGACGGGGATGGAATGCCAGTGCATGTGAAAAAAAAGGGCGGCTTTCGCCGCCCTCTCCTACCAGGTGTTGGTGCGTTGCACTTCCAGGGCCTGCGCCTGTTCCTCGAAGCTGAGGAACCCGGCCTGATGCAGGGCATCCTTGACCGTGGTCTCCCAGTCCCAGTTGGAATAGATGACGGGCTTGTGGAAGGTGCTGCGGAAGGAATCAAGTTCCTGGCGGTAGAACTCCTCCTTGGCGCTGCCAAGGTTGGTCTGCAGCTGCTCGTGCAGGCGGGCCAGTTCGCCCTCGTACCATTCCATGAGGTCCGGGCCCGAGGTGTTCTTCTTGAGGATGTGCTCGTAGCGGTTCTCGGCCATGAGCATGTGCAGCCTCTCCAGGTGCTGTTCCGTGAGCCAGGCGCCGAGCTTATCCAGGGGGATGTTGTCGGCCTCGACCTCGGCCACGTCGAACTTGGTCTGCTGGTACGTGTCGGGCACGACCGAGGCGGACACGATGCCCGCGATGCAGACCAGGCCGCGGATGATCTTGGAATTGGACACGCCCTGACCGCAGAAGCCCACCTTCTTGCCGAACTTCTGACCCGTGAAGATGGTGGTCAGAATGGCCCAGACAACGGCCGGGTCCTCTTCGTCGTAGATGTGGCGCA
>CAZQYA010000220.1:0-4534 GCA_964597325.1 uncultured Desulfovibrionaceae bacterium | reverse complement strand
GAACCCACAATGCAAAAAGAGCCCAGGATTTTTCAATCCTGAGCTCTTGCTTTTAATGGCGGGGCCGATGGGACTCGAACCCACGGCCTCCGGCGTGACAGGCCGGCGTTATAACCGACTTAACTACGACCCCGCGTTGTCTTTGTTGGGCGGTGCAGGGACCGGGAGCCTTGCGGCAGCGTTCCCGACTGAAGCTTCAGTCCCGTCCAACGAGAAACAGCTTTTATGGGGACATCCGTCCCGTGTCAAAGACTTTTTTCAAAAAAATTGCACCGGGCCGTACAGCTTGAAAATAGAGCCGGTTGCGTCCGTCGAAACCGATCAAAGAATGTCCACGTCCGTTGTTTCAAGCTCCCTCACGCCGGCCTTCCTGCGGATCCAGTTGATGCTTCGCAGTATCGGTCCCTGGGAGATGAGGTAGCGTTCAAGGCGAAACTTGCCGGGAAAATCCATGAGGACAATGCCCAGGAACATGGTCAGCAGGCCCTGGCCGGGCAGGAAGAGCATGAGGAATCCGCCCAGGACCAGAACTACACCGATGAGGTTCTTGAAGATCAGGACCAACAGGCGCAGGACCGGGTATTTTCTCGCCCAGGGCGTCTTGCCGCGTCTGTCCGTGGAAAAATAGTCCGCAGGGATGCGCACGGCCAGGATGGGCACCAGGGCGATGGAGCCGACGAACGTCAGGGCCGACACCCCGGCCAGCCACCACAGTTCGTTCGCCCAGTGATCCAGTCCGGCGAACATGTTCAGGAACCTGCGACTTTCATGGTTGAATCGACTCCCCTGCCCGGCTGATGCCATCTGGCAAAAATGTAAGAATGGCGAAAAAGGCAGTCAGTCCGGTGAGATGCAGACCAGTTTTTGATTTGAACCGGGACAGGCGCCCTTGCCGAATGACAAGCCGTCCGCAGCGTCATCGGAAAAAGCCGGACCTTTTCTCCATGCGCACTTCACTGCGTGCCCGGCTTTTTTTCGCGTTCCCGCATCACACCATTTCCGAACGCCCGGCTAAAGCCCCCGGAACTCGGCCAGGGTCTCGCGGTACTCTTCCGGCTTCAGGCGCGGGCCAAAGACCGTCACCACCTTGGACGCGGCCAGGCTCGCGAAGCGGCCGGCCTCGGCATAAGTCATGTCGTGGGTGATGCCGTACAGGAAGGCCCCGGCGAACATGTCCCCGGCTCCGTTGGTGTCCAGGGGCGTGACCGGGAACGGGTCGATCTCGTGCAGGCCGTACCCGTCGAAGACCAGGGCGCCCTCCCCTCCCAGGGTCACGACAAAGGCCCCGGCGATGCGGCGCAGGTCGTCCACGGCCTTGGCCAGGGTGCGGCAGCCGCCCCAGAGCAGGGCTTCCTCACGGTTGCAGAACAGCAGGTCCACGCCGTCGCCGATGATCTCTTCCAGGCCCAGGCGAAAATACTTGACCATGGACGGATCCGAGAAGCTCAGCGCCGTCTTGACCCCGGCCCCGCGGGCCAGGCGCATGGCCTCGGCCACGGCCGGACGCGCCGTGGGAGAGGTGACCAGATAGCCTTCGGAATAAACGAACTCCGAATCGTACAGGGCCTCGGGCCGGAGCTGGTCCACGGACAGGGATTCGGAGATGCCCAGATAGGTGTTCATGGTCCGCTCGGCGTCGGGGGTGACCATGACCAGGCATTTGCCTGTCACGCCTTCGGGACGGCTCTCGGCCAGATTGGTGTCCACGCCGGCCCGGCCCAGCTCCTGGGTGTAGAAATCCCCCATCTCATCGTTGCTGACCAGGCAGGTATAGAAGGAGCTGCCGCCGAAAAGGGCGTTGGCCACAACGGTGTTGGCCGCGGAGCCACCGCCCGAGCGGGCGCTGTGCTCGGAGCGCAGATATTCGAGCAGCTCGAACTGCCGGTCCTCGTCCACGAGGGTCATGAAGCCTTTTTCCACGCCCATGGTCTGCAAAAAGGCGTCGGAGACTTCGAATTCCATGTCGACCAGGGCGTTGCCCATTCCATAGATGTCGTATTTCATTGAGAATCCTTGTTGATGCTTTTCTTTCCATAGGTCCTATAGGACCCATAGGACCTATAAGACCTATTCTTGCAAAACCCCCACCCGCTGGGAGCGCCAGGCCTCCAGCACCGCCTGCACCAGCGTGGCCAGGGGAATGGCGAAGAAGACGCCCCATACGCCCCAGATGCCGCCGAAAACCAGGATGGCCGTGATGGAGGCCACTGGGTGCAGATTCACCGCACCCGACAGCAGCAGCGGGACGAGCAGGTTGGCGTCCAGGAGCTGAATGACGAAGTAGGCGATCATGGCCCAGGCGAAGTGGGCCGAGGCGCCCCACTGGATGAAGGCGATGATGAGCACGGGCACCGTCACCACCACCGCGCCGATGTAGGGGATGATGACGGACAGCCCCACCAGCACGCTCAGGAGCATGGCGTATTCCAGCCCGAAGAGCAGGAAGCAGCCGTAGGTTGCCACCCAGACGATGAGAATCTCCCAGATCCTGCCCCGTACGTAGTTGCCGGCCTGGGTCTTCACGTCCGTCCAGACCCTGGAGGTCAGGGTGTGATCCTGAGGCAGGAAGGCGCTCAGCCACTGGAGAATGGTCTCCTTGTCCTTGAGAAAGAAGAACACGAGGATGGGCATGAGCACGAGATAGACCACAAAGGAAAAAATCGAACGCACCGAGGACAGGGAAAAGGCCAGGACCTTCTGCCCGAGCTGGGAAAACTGCAGGGTCAGGGAATCGACAATGGCCTGGAGCTGGGATTCCGTGAAAAAGGGGTACTTTTGCGACAGGTTCTCCATGACGCCCTGCCCCTGGGCGATGATGGAGGGGATGTTGGCGATGAGGTCCGTGATCTGCGACGCCAGCAGCGGAATGAGTGCCAGGAGCAGTACGGCCAGGAACATCATGAAGATGCCGAAGACCAATCCTACGGCCAGAAGCCGCGGCCAGCGGTGGCGCTCCAGCAGGCGCACCAGGCCTTCCAGGAGAAAGGCGATGACCACGCTGGCGATGACCGGCGCCAGCAGGTTGCCCACGGCCAGGATGATGCCTGCGCTGAAGACGAGCACCAGCAGCAGGATGACCAGTTGGGTGTCGGAAAAGACGGTGTGCAGCCAATTACGGAAGATGTCCATGCCAGTTCGCTTGTTTCAGTGCAGGAAAGGAATGTGGGTTATCTAGACACAGCGGGCCGCGCCGTCAATGAACGCAAAATGAATTGGGTGTTCCGTCACGCGTCCCGCAGCCCTGCCGGCGCACCACAATGAGAAAGGCCGCCCCCTGATGGGGACGGCCCGTTGAATTTTCCGGAACCGGCCGGCTTCCGGCAGGAACCTGGCGAGGGGAGGATGCGCTTCCACAGGCCGGTTCGGCGGAAAAGAATGTTAACGTACGAAGAGCATTTCCTGGTAGCTGGGCAGGGTCCACAGGTCGTCGGCGACCAGGGTTTCCAGCACGTCGGCGTGCTTCCGGACCTCGCCCATGGCGGGCAGGATGGTGTTCAGGAAGTACTTGGCGTGATCCAGGGTCTCTTCGCCCTTGTCGGCTTCGAGCAGGCCTTCGAGCTCGTAGGTGACCTTCTGCATGGCGCGCAGGTTGGTGGTCAGCTGGTCGAGGGTCGTGGTGCCGAATTCCTTGCCGATGGCCTTCAGGTTCGCGCAGGCCGTGGCCAGTTCGCTCTGGTAGCGGAAGCAGGCCGGGAAGATGACGGTCTTGGCCAGACGCAGCATGAGGTTGGCTTCGGTCTCGATGGTCTTGCAGTACTGTTCCAGGTAGATTTCCTGACGGGACTTCAGCTCGGGTTCGCTCAGGACGCCGTACTTGGTGAACAGCTCGATGGTCTCGGGGGCGCTCAGCATGGGCAGCGCGTCCGGGGTGGCCCGCAGGTTGGCAAGGCCGCGCTTTTCGGCTTCCTTGTGCCATTCGTCGGAGTATCCGTCGCCGTTGAAGATGACGGCCTCGTGGTCGATCATGATCTTCTGCAGAAGGGCCTGCACGGCGTCGTTGAGCTTGGAGGCGTCGCCGCCGGTGGCTTTTTCGAGTTCCGTGGCGATGTAGTCCAGGGACTCGGCCATCATGGTGTTCAGGGCAACCTGGGGACCGGCGATGGACATGGTGGAGCCCACGGCGCGGAATTCGAAGCGGTTGCCCGTGAAGGCGAAGGGGCTGGTGCGGTTGCGGTCGCCCGGATCCATGGGCAGGGGCGGCAGCGTGTCCACGCCGATGTTCATGACGCTCTTCTTCTTGGAGCTCTTGACCTCACCCTTCTTGAACTGCTCGAAGACGTCGGTCAGCTGTTCGCCCAGGTAGATGGACATGATGGCCGGCGGGGCCTCATTGGCACCGAGACGATGATCGTTGGAGGCGTTGGCCACGGTGGCGCGAAGCAGGGCGCCGTACTTGTGCACGGAGCGGATGGCGGCGGCACAGAAAACCAGGAACTGGGCATTTTCATGCGGAGTGTCGCCGGGATCGAACAGGCAGCCGATCTCGTCGTTACCGATGGAGTAGTTCAGATGCTTTCCCGAGCCGTTGATGCCG
>CAZQYA010000219.1:0-4537 GCA_964597325.1 uncultured Desulfovibrionaceae bacterium | reverse complement strand
GAATGTAAATAAAAAATTACGTGTGAAAAAAACAAAAAATAATACCTGATAATCCACAAATAGTTGTATTACACTCCAATTTCATCAAATTGAACAATATCACGAACTCTAATCCACGAAAAATATTTACGGTAAAAAAACATTTTTTTGTGATAAATAAAAACACATAATATACTCAATTTAAAAAATAAAAATATGACATTAAAAAAATTCGTTCTCTGCGAAATATATTGTCATACTTTCGTCTTACAAAACAAAAAAATAAGATTCAAAAAAAATAATTGAAATATAAAAATCACCCCCAATCAAAATTTATACAATACACTAATTATATATGAAAAAAAATATAATTAAAAACTATAAATATCACAAATAAAACTAATAATTAATTTTATAATTAATTGTATAAAATAAGAAAAAAAATACCTACAAAAAAACGTTATAAATACTTCGATATCTCAGTTAATAAGATTATAAAAACAGTATAATAGAATATTGCAAGTCATGAATAAACATCGATGGCATAAAAAAAGAACACAGAATCCAGAGCAGTCCATAATTCCTTATGTCATCGAGCAAACTCATGGAATCACGTCACGGAGGGATGAAAACAAAAATACCAAAACGAAAAAAATTGCAAAAATCGGATTTGACGCGAACAGCGACATGATTTCAATCCGCCATAACAACCACCACTCTGGGCAAAGGGGATCAAATGTCAGAAAAATCCATCCTTCTCGTCGAAGACGACAACCTTCTTAGAATGGGACTGAAATCAATGATAGACCTGCATGGTGGACTCAAGGTTGCAAACCATGTCGCCACCGGAACGGACGCGATTCAGGCGTTCACCAAATCTCCAGCGGACATCGTTCTTCTCGACCTGAACCTTCCTGACAGGCACGGAACAGACGTCCTGAAAACAATAAAAAAAAATTATAAAAACACAAAAGGCATAATTTTATCCATAATCGACAACAACGAACTCATATATCAAACCATGGAGTATGGAGCTGACGGATATATACTGAAGGGAGCTAACCCTGAAGAAATATTTCTAGCAATACAATACGCTTTAGATAATACACTTTTTATCAGCCCAAGAATAATTAAATGCATCGTCAAAGATTATTTGTTTGTTAACAGGCAAAGAAAATCTCTTCCACCTCTCCACAGTCTTACATCAAGAGAAAAGGAAGTTGCAAAACACATCATTGATGGAAAAAAAAGCAAGGAAATCGCAGAAGAACTCTACATCAGCATAAAAACTGTCAACAAGCACCGCTCAAATATACTTGGAAAGTTGGGCATCAGAAATTTCAACGAATTCAGGATAGGTGAAATTTACTTCATTGACGAGTTATGATCTGTACTATGAACACACCTCTAATATTTGCAACCAAATTAAGTTCACATCGACGCATCCGAAATCATCGCAAACCGCCCCTCTCCTCCCAGTTCCACGGCGTGAAAAATCCACAGGTGGGCATCGAAGTTGATCGAGTCCTTATCGCCGGGACCCATCTATGGCAAAATCACAGGCATACGCCAGACCTTTATGTCGGCGACATGATACCCGGCCATGTCGCTACAACTCCCTACATATTTTTCCTGCGCCGCAATGACTGACAAGATTCTACGCACCCTGAAGAATAAACCTCCGCATTCCTACCCAAGGCTCAACACACACTAACGGCCTTATTTGCTTGAATAAATATATTTAAGAAAAAAACTAAACCACGGTCATCCGAAAATAATTACTCACAAATAAGTACTAGTGCGTAAAGCATATACTCTATTTGTCTCAAAAAAATCAGCAAAATTACTTATCGAACCTAGTTCCACTCCTGTATTTTTCCAATAAGTAAAAAACAAAACTCGTATTTAAATCCTTATGGAGGGACATTGTGGACACGACAACACCTACTCGAAACGTTTCCGGCCTTGCCGAGGAAACCAGTCGGACCCCGGTGGATGGGACCTCTGTCAGCCCCGAAGAATCGCTTCTCTCCATGCTCGAACAGATGGCCCCCGCTGCGCCCGACTCTCCCGAAGGGGTATCCCTTGTGTCCGAGCATGACGAACAGGACGTCATTCCGGAAAGCCCCGACGAGCTTTCCGGTGTCCTCGGGGAAAGCCCGGAGCCTGTTCCGCCCCAGGCTGTGGCTCCGATTCAGCCCGAAGAGCAGACTTCCGGGAGACTGCCCGTAATCAGGGACACCCCGCTCATGCATGACGTCGGCAGCGGCACCAACGCATTCGCCGATCTGCCCGCGGAACCCTGTGTCGAATTCGGGCTCCCCGAAACACTCCGTTTCGACTTCGGGTATCTTGACTTTCAGGCCGGACTCGGCCCGGATCTGGGCAGGAGTGGTCTCACCGACAAGGACTCGGCCCTCGGCGCCGACTCGGTCTTCGACTACGAGGACCGCGTGGCGGACGGCCACTCGGTCATCGTCAGCGTCGAGGCTCACGGGCGCGAAGACACGCCCGTATCCATCGACATCCGCGTGAACATGGAGGACAAGGACGGTTCCGAAACCATGTCCATCGTCATCTCAGACCTTCCCGAAGGAGCGACCCTCAACCACGGAACGGACAACGGCGACGGATCGTGGACCCTTACCCTCCAGGATCTCCAGGGTCTGACGCTGACACCGCCGGAATTCTCGGATCAGGACTTCACCATCAATATCGAGGTCACCTCCACGGAATCCCTGTCGGGCGACTCCCGCACCACGGTCCACCCCGTGCATGTCATCATCGACGCCGTCGCGGACGCGCCCGCTCTCACCGTGGAAGAAGCCTCGGGTCCTGAGGACAGTGCCATCGCCCTGGAAATCAGGGCCGAACTCGCGGACACTGATGGATCCGAAACCCTGACCTTCGTCATCTCCGGCGTTCCCGCAGGGAGCGTCCTTTCGGCGGGCACGGACAACGGCGACGGCACCTGGAGCCTGACTCCGGCCGATCTGCCGGGCCTTACCATAACGCCGCCCACGGACCTCGAGGCGGACTTCGACATCCTCGTCACGGCCACGGCCACGGAAAGCTCCAATGGCGACACCGCGAGCACCACGCTCCCCCTGCATGTGGACGTTCTCGGCGTGAACGACGCCCCCGTGGCCGCGGACATCGACCTCGGGCAGATTCAGGAAGACCAGTCCCTGGACTTCACTTCGGCCACGCTCCTGGCCGGGGCCTCGGACGCCGACGGCGACACCCTCGCCGTCACCGCCGTCAGCGCGGACCCGGCCCACGGCACCATTACGGACAACGGCGACGGAACCTGGACCTTCACCCCCATCGACAACCTGACCGGGGAGATGAGCCTCGGCTTCATCATCGACGACGGCCACGGCGGCACGGACCAGGGCATGGCCTCCCTGGAAATCCTGCCTGTCAATGACGCGCCGCTGGTCATCGGGGACGTCCGCCTCGGCACGATCAACGAGGACACCTCCGTCACCTTTTCCGAAGACCTGCTCCTGGCCGACATCATCGACCCGGAAGGCGACGAAATATCCGTCACCTCCGTCACCGCGGATCCGGCCCTCGGCACGGTCACGGACAACGGCGACGGCACATGGACCTTCACACCGACCGACAATTACCATGGCCCCGCCGACATCTCCTTCACCGTGGCCGACTCCCACGGCGCATCCAGCGCCGCACGGGCCACCGTGGACATCCTGCCCGTCAACGACCCGCCCGCGTCCGGCGGCGTTACGGACCTGGGCCAGTGCCCGGAGGACTCGTCCCTGACATTCAGTTCCGAAGACCTGCTCTCCGGCGTCCACGACGCCGACGACGACACCCTGACCGTCATCTCCGTCACCGTGGACCCTAGTCAGGGCACGGTCACGGACAACGGCGACGGCACCTGGACCTTCAACCCGGCTGAAGATTTCAACGGCGAGGCGAACATCATCGCCGACGTGAACGACGGGAACGGCGGCACCGGCACGACCGTGGCCGCAGTCGACGTGACGGCCGTCAACGACGCTCCCGTGGCCGGCAACGTGGACCTCGGCCAGACCGGCATGGACACGGCCGTCACCTTCACCCGGGAACAGCTCCTGGCCAATTCCTCGGACGTGGACGGCGACGCCCTGACCGCCGGTCTCGTGGACGTGAACCCGGCCTTCGGCGCCATCACGGACAACGGCGACGGAACCTGGACCTACACCCCCGCGGCCGGGTTCACGGGCGATGACGTCGAAATCTCCTTCACCGTCAGCGACGGCAACGGCGGCCTGGCCACGGCCCGCGCCCTGGTGGATGTCACCTCCGGAGCCAACCTCCCGCCCGTGGCCGGCAACGTGGACCTCGGGGCCATGGCCGAGGACGGAAGCATGGTCTTCTCCGCCTCCCAGCTCCTGGCCGGTTCCTCGGACCCCGATGGCGACGCCCTGTCCGTCACCGCCGTGACCGTTAACCCCGCCTACGGCTCCGTTGCGGACAACGGAGACGGCACCTGGACCTTCACCCCGGTGCAGGATTTCAACGGCACGGCGGCCATCTCCTTCACCGTGTC
>CAZQYA010000218.1:0-4539 GCA_964597325.1 uncultured Desulfovibrionaceae bacterium | reverse complement strand
CCGCGCGTGCGCATCATGGAGAACTCGAAGAATCCGGCCATGGGCGGCGGCAGGACGTAGGTGGTCCGGCCCTGCTCCTCGATGTCTACGAGCATGGCCCGGCCGGCCAGGTCTTCCAGGATGTTGCGGGTCTGGACCAGGTCCATCTTCCAGATCTCTGCCGCCTTTTCCGCAGTGAACGGTTTGATGGGCAGCACCGCGATGAGCTCGGCTTCGCGTTCGCTGAAGAGAATCTTGAGAATCTTGTGCAGGGACTTTGAGGGCGGGGCGCCCTGGGGGCAGCGGTTGAGGCGGTCCGTCAGTTCGGCGTAACCGGATCGGTGCGAATGATGCGACATGACTCCTCCTTGTAGAAATATGGAGGGATCATATGCCGGAAGTGGTCATAAATAAAGGGTAAAGCGAAAAAAAATCAAGTCGGTTGGAGGTGCGGACAGATCATGCCGCCGTAAGCATCATGTCTTGGTCTCAAGCTTCTCCAGACCGGATTGCCAGGCATAGGTCCAGACCATGGCGGTTCCTTGCCCTGTGTCCACTTCCACCAGGCTGCGCACGTACTCATCTCCTTCGTAGGCGTCCAGCAGCGCCAGTTCTCCGGTCGAGAGATTCTCGTACAGAAGGCCCCGAACGCTGCTTCCGGCCTGGGGGATGATGGCCGGATAGACCTCGCCGCGTACGTCATGCCGGACGTATCCATACAGGATTGCCGGGATGGATCCGGGTACCCTGCCCAGAAGATCGCCGCAGATTTGCGGGTCAATGAGGGTTCCGTAAGCGAAGAGTCGGTTCATGGTCAGTACCAGAAGCCCCACCAGCCTCCGCGGGGTTTTTGGCGCAGACGGACGTGGGGAAAGCTCGGAGGTTCGAAGGAAAAGTCATCCCACCAACTCGTGGGACGCGTGCGTCTCAAGTCCAGAATACGCTGAACGCGCTCCTCAGTGGTGGGGTGGGTGCGCAGCCAGGACGGTTCGGGCACGCCGCGACCCGGGAAAAAGATGCGGCGCAGGAATCCGTTCTGAACCCTTTCGAGCTTGACCAGGGCCGAGGCCAGGCCTTCGGGGTCGTCCGTAAGCTGGGCTGCCGTGAGATCGGCGTCGAATTCACGTGTGCGCGACAGGCCCAGCTGGGCCAGCAGACTGATCTGCGGTGCGACGGCCAGCAGGATGAGGGGCCACCACGCTACGTCGCCGCCGGCCAGAGCCTGGGGCAGGGCCATGAAGATGAGAACGAGGCCCACGAAGCTCATGGCCGAGGTGATGCGCGAGATGACATCCGCCAGCCCCATGACGAAGAGGTCGCCGTGGGCGATGTGCGCGGTCTCATGGGCCATGACGGCCACAAGTTCGCGCGGGGACAGGGTGCGCAGCAGCCCGTCGGTCACGGCGATGGCCGAGGCGCTCCTTTTGCCAACGGCGAAGGCGTTGACCATGGGACTCGGCACCCACCACAGGGACGGCTGCACCGGGAGGTGGGCGCGGGCGGCCAGAGCCTCCAGTGCCTGGTGGTATTCCGGGGCCCGGGAAGGGGGCACGGGCCTGGCCCCATACATTCTGAGCACCCAGCGGGCCGAGAGCTGGGGGGAGAAGAAAAGCAGAAACGCGCCCCAGACCAGCAGGAACCACAGCCCGTCCGGACCCCAGAGCATCCAGCCGACGAAGCCGGCGTAGCCGGTCATGAGGCCCAGGAGCAACAGGGTCTGGAGGCGGTTCAGGCCGCGGTGGGATGAGAAGCGGTTCGGATCGACGGCGGTGCGGTGCATGGCGTTTCCGGGTTTGGGGTTTCGGGACGTTCGCTCAAAGGCCATACTATAAGCACGCATCGGCCCGCGAACAAGAGGCGGCCCGATTTCGCGACCTTTCAGGCCCGCCTCCCGTCGTCATCCTCTCACCCGGAATTCCTCAGAACGCCTGGTCCTTAGTGGCCACGCGCACGCGCGGTGCCAGGGCGTTCAGGGCGATGAGGTGGATCATCTCGCTGACGGTCGTGCAGCAGTCCGCCAGCACCGTGACGTCGTAGCGTTCCGCCGCTTTCGAGATCGCGGTGTGGGTGACGCAGTTCTGGGTCATCATGCCGCAGACGAGCAGTTCACGGGTTCCGTATCCGGCCAGAACCTCTTCCAGGTCGGTCCCGAGGAAGCTGTCGGCGTAGGTCTTGACCACGACGTTCGCGTTTTTCGCCGCGGCCAGGACGGCCGGATGCAGTTCCACGCCATCCGTCCCGGCATTGAAGAAGGGGGCGATGCCCTTGGAGCTGTCGGCCACGTGCTGGACGAGAATGACCGGGATGCCGGCCTGCCCGGCCCTGGCGATGGCCTCGAGGATGTTCGCCAGCGTCCCGTCGGTGTTCCACAGGGGGAACGCGCCGCCGGGGAAGTAGTCGTTCTGCGGGTCGATGACGATGAGCGCCTTTTTCGATGTGTTCATGGAGCCTCCTGGTTTTCGGCGCGACGATGTCCGTCGCGCATGCAAGGAAAATAGTGACGATGCTGGCTTGACGGAATGGTCGGTTTCGACAAACAAATTGTCTGAATCGACATTCGGGAGGTCGCCATGCGCGTGGGGATACTGGCTTGCGACACCTGCTTCGCCTCGGGGGTGCACGGGTTTTCCGACACCCTGGCCGTGGCCAACCTGATCATGGGGCGGGATGTGTTCGAGACTGTCGTGCTGAGCGAAGACGGCGGCCCGGTGCGCTGCTTCGCCGGCGCCGTCGTGAGGGCGGATGAGGCGCTCCGGGATGCGGGGCCGGGCGAAGGGCGGTGGGACATCGTCTACGTGCCCCCGGCCTTCGGCCTGACGGAGCCGGATGCGGCGCTGGCCGGGTGGCTCGGTCGGGCGCACGCTTCGGGAGCGGTGGCCTGCGGGGCCTGCGCCGGTGTGTTCTTCCTGGCCGCGGCCGGCATCCTCCGGGGCCGGCCGGCCACCACGCACTGGGGCCTTGCCCAGGCCTTCGCGGCCCGCTTCCCGGATGTCCCCCTGGACGCCGACCGCATGCTCGTGGACGGCGGCGACTATGTCTGCGCCGGCGGGGTGACGGCCTATTTCGATCTGGCCCTGCACCTCGTGGCACGCCACGCCTCACCGGAGGCGGCCCTGGACTGCGCCAGGACGCTGCTCCTCGATCCCGGCCGGGTGCGGCAGACGCCGTACATGAGCCTTCTGCCGACCGCCGCCGACGAGACCGTGGCCAGGGCCTGCCGCTGGCTGGAGGAAAACCACGCCCGGCCCGTGCGCATGCGCGAACTGGCCGAGGCCGTGCTCCTCACCGAACGCACGCTGCTGCGGCGCTTCCGCGCTTCGGTGGGGCGCACCCCGGTTCAGTACCTGCAGGCCGTGCGCATCGAACGGGCCAAGCGGCTCCTCGAGACGGGCGGAGAGTCGGCGGGCGAGATCGCCGCCATGGTGGGCTATGCCGACGCCACGGCCTTCTTCAAGGCCTTCCGGGAACTGACGGGCCTGACGCCTGGCGAGTACAGGCGGCGATTCGGCATCGCCGCCCCGCAGTGACCCCGGTCCTGGCGCGAAAAAAAGGCCTCCCCGCATTGCGGGAAGGCCCTCGTTTTCCGACAAAAGGGGGCAGCCCCTAGTCTTCCTGGTCCTTCAGGTACAACTCGCGCATGGCCACCTTGTTGGTCTTGCCCACGCTCGTCCGCGCGATGGCCGGAACCAGCCGCGCGCGCAGGAGCACCGCCTCCTTGGGCAGCACGCCCTTGTCCACGAAGCCCTTGACGTGCTGGACGATCTCCTTCTCCTGCGGCGCGGCGCCGGCCTTGGGCACCACCAGGGCCAGGGGCGTCTCGCCCCAGCGCAGGTCCTGGCGGCCGATGACGGCGGCCTCGGCCACGTCGGGGTGCTGCAGGATGATGTCCTCCATCTCCAGGGAACTGACCCATTCTCCGCCGACCTTGATGACGTCCTTGGTGCGGTCCGTGATGCGCAGGCTTCCCTGGCCGTCGCGGCAGGCCACGTCGCCTGTGTTCAGCCCGCCGTCGGTCCACAACCGGCGGGTGTTGGTCTCGTCCTTCAGATACCCTTCCGTGAGCCAGGGGGCGCGGATCTGCAGGGCGCCGGGTGTTTTGTCGTCCCATGGCGCTTCGTGCCCCGCGTCGTCCACCAGACGCAGGCGCACCATGGGCAGGGCCTTGCCCGTGCGGGAGCGCAGGGCGATCTGGGTCTCGCGGTCCATCTGCAGTTCAGCTTCGCTCAGGTGCGAAAGGCTCAGGATGGGGCAGGTCTCGGACATGCCGTAGCCCGTGAAGACATCGATGCCCCGGTCCAGGGCCGCGGCGCACACGGCCTTGGGCAGGGCCGCGCCGCCCACGACCACGCGCCAGCCGGACAGGTCGAACTGCGCGCATTTCGGGTCCGTGAGGAGCATGTGCAGGATGGTCGGCACGCAGTGGCTGAACGTGACCTTTTCCGTGGCGATGAGCCGGGCCAGGTTTTCCGGGATGTACTTGCCGGGGTAGATCTGCTTCACCCCGAGCATGGTGGCCATGTAGGGGATGCCCCAGGCGTGGACGTGGAACATGGGCGTGAT
>CAZQYA010000217.1:0-4581 GCA_964597325.1 uncultured Desulfovibrionaceae bacterium | reverse complement strand
TGCCCTGTCGGCATGAACGCGCACCGACCCTGGCACAGAACCTTGTCCACGGCAATCTCCGTGGCCAGGGGCAAAAGCCCGAGCGGAGGCGCAGCCACCCCGCCGCTCTCCACATCCTCGGGATCGTCAATGCGCTCCCCGAGCATCTGCAAGCCCCCGCACACGCCCACGATGACCGCCTCCGAGGCCGCGACCGCAGCGGCGATGCCGGAACCCCGCAGGTATTCAAGATCCGCGAAGACGTTGCGCGAACCGGGCAGGATGACGGCGTCAGCCCCGTCAAGATCCTCCGGTGACCTGGCGATGCGCAGATCCACGTCGGGCTCGAGCCCCAGGGCGTCCAGGTCCGTGAAATTGGAGATATGCGGCAGGTCCACGGCGACAATGCGCAGTTCGGCGTTCCGGGAACGCGGCCGCGCCTCCTTGAAGCTGACTGAATCCTCCTCGGGCAGGCCGAGATTGGTCAGATACGGCACCACCCCCAGTGTCTCCACGCCCGTGAAACGGCGGACATAGTCGACGGCGTCGCCCAAAAGCTCACGCTTGCCGCGAAAGCGGTTGACGATGAACCCGGCGACCATGGCCCTCTCCCACTCCTCCATGACCTCCATGGTCCCCACGAAGGAGGCGAACACGCCGCCGCGATCGATGTCCCCGGCAAGGAGCACGCGCGCCCCGGCATGCCGGGCCATGCGCATGTTGACCACGTCGTGCGACTTGAGGTTGACCTCGGCAGGGCTGCCCGCCCCCTCCAGAACCATGACCTGCGCCGCGGCGGCCAGTTCGTCGTACGCCGCGGTGATGGTGGCGAAAACCTGCGGCTTGTACCGGATGTACTGCCCGACACCCATGTTGCCAACGGGCTTGCCGAGGACGATGACCTGGGAGCCCGTCTCGGAGTTGGGCTTCAGGAGCACCGGGTTCATGCGCACGTCGGGCTCCAGGCGACAGGCCTGGGCCTGCAGGACCTGGGCCCGGCCCATCTCGCCGCCGTCGCGGGTCACAAAGGAATTGAGGGACATGTTCTGGGCCTTGAAGGGGGCCACGGTCAGCCCGTCCTGCAGAAAGATGCGACACAAGGCCGCAGTAAGAACCGACTTGCCCGCATTGGAGGACAAGCCCTGGAGCATGATGGCCGGTGTCTTCCGCGCAGGGCGAGGACACAGGCGCTTCGGCGCGAAGATCCCGCCAAGGGCCCGGACGAGCCGGGCGTTTTCCGCGGCATCGCGCACGGCCACGCGAAAATATCCCGCGTCCAGTCCCTCGTAATTGGCGCAGTTGCGGATGAGTATCCGTTCCGCCAGAAGGCGCTCCTGCAGGACAAAGGCATCGGGCCCCCGGCTCCTGCAAAGCAGGTAGTTGGCGGCACCGGGAAAGACGTCCAGTCCCAGTCCGCCGAGTTCGCGGGCCAGCTCCTCCCGCAACATGGCCACGCGCTCGATGGTCCGCGCACGATACGCCTCGTCTCCAAGGGCCTCCTGCCCCACGGCCTGGGCCAAGGCGTTGACGGACCAGTCCGGCAGCAGGGCCGCCACGGCGCCGCAAAAATCCGCCGGCCCGTATCCAAGACCCAGCCGCAAGCCTGGGATGGCGAAGAATTTGGTCAGGGAATGAATGACGAAGAGGTTCGGCCGGATGTCCGCCCCGAGACGCCCAAGGCCGGGCACGAAGTCCGCAAAGGCCTCGTCCACGAGAAAAAAACTGTGCGCGAAGCGTCGCGGCAGATCCAGGATGCGCCGCGGGTCAAGAAGCGCTCCCGCCGGATTGGAAGGCTGCCCCAGGATGACCAGTGCCGGTTCCCGCAGGAGCGCCTCGAGGCCATCCCAGTCCATGCGAAAATCCGTGCCCGGCCCCAGAACAAGCGTCTCCCGCGACAGGCCGGCTGCCCGACACGCCCGGTCGTAATCCCCGTAGCACGGCACGGGCAGCACGGCGCGGCGCAATCCCATATCCCGGCAGACCCTGGGCGCCGCGTACAAAAGCTCCGAAGACCCGTTGCCGGCGATAACGTTGCCGGGGTCGAGACCCATGCGGTCAGCCGCGGCCCGGCGCAGCCCTTCGGCGCGAGGTTCGGGATAGTGCGCGGTGCCGGCCAGGGCCCGCGCGGCCAAGGGGCGCAGCCATGGCGGCGGGCCAAGGGGATTGATGTTGGCCGAAAAGTCGAGAAAATCTTCCGGTGCGCAGCCAAGGGCCTCTGCCGTGGCGCGGACATTGCCGCCGTGAACCGGAAGTGCGGCCATGGTCATGCGGTCTTTGCCAGCTTGAAACGCAGCCGCAGCACCCCGTTCTCAAAGGAATGGGTGGTCAGCCTGAACGACCCGAGTTCCCCGGTCCGGGCGACATGTTCGCCAATGCAGGGGCAGGCGTCATACTCGCCGATGCGCACCACGCGCAGCGTGTCCGGGGCGTCGTCAGGCAGGCGGCCCAGGTCGAAACGCTCCTCGGCGTCGGCCCGGGCCATGGTTTCGGCGAAAACCGGCAGGTCCGCCTCAATGACGGCGTTGACCCTCGCCTGGATGTCGCGGGCTTCGTCCGCGGACAGGTCGCGGGCGAAATGGTAGTCGCACTTGGCCTTTTCCGGGTTCACGTGCGCCGAAAAGCAGCGTCCGCAAGCGAACAGCCGGTCCATGGTCTGATTGAGTATATGTTCCGCCGTGTGCATGCGGGGGTCGTATTTCTTGGCCATCTTTCCTCCGATGGGAGGGTGATAGCCGGGGGCGAGGCCGGGGTAAAGAGGTCAGCCGGCCCAGGCGCTGGCCACCAGCGAGGCGGCCACGCCCCACATGGTCAGACCGACGAACACGTCGAGGACGGCCCAGGAACGCGGATGCCGAAAAAAGGGCAGGAGCAGGCGGGCGCCAAGGGCGAGGGCCAGAAACCAGGTCAGGGAACCGAGCACGGCGCCGGCCCCGAAAAACAGGCGCTCCGCCTCGGGATAGCGCCCCCCGATGGACCCGAGCAGGAGCACCGTGTCCAGATACACGTGGGGGTTCAGAAAGGTCACGGCCAACGTGGCCGCCACCGTAGCCTTGAGGCTCATGCCGGCACGCTCCCCCGAATCGAGGCTGCCCGAACGGAAAGCAGAACAAAAGGAGCGCAGGCCGTACCAGAACAGGAAGACCACGCCGAGCCAGGTCGCCCAGACGACCAGGGCGCTGCTTCGGGCCAGGACCAGCCCCATGCCGGAAAGCCCCAGGGATATGAGCAGGGCATCACTCATGGCGCAGATGAGGGCCACAACCAGATGATGGTTGCGGCTGAGACCCTGATTCAGAACGAATGCGTTCTGGGCCCCGATGCAGATGATAAGCCCAAGACCCGTGCCGAGGCCCTGCAGAAAAGGTATCGCGATCATGTGGTTCTCCTTGCGTTGTGCTGGACTGCCCAATATGGGAGAACGAGAAATAAGAAAAACGAATAATTTTTCTATACCATAAAAAAATCTTATGCTGGACTCCAAACATCTGCACACCCTGGCGGCGGTCATTTCCGAACAGAGTTTCGAAAAGGCGGCCCAGTCCCTGTTTCTGACGCAGTCCGCGGTTTCCCAGCGCATCCGACAGCTCGAAGAGACGGTCGGGCAGATGCTCGTGGTGCGCTCGTCCCCGGTCCGGCCCACGCCGGCGGGCATGGCCGTGCTGCGCCACTTCCGTCAACTCAAGGTTCTTGAAGAAGGCCTCTTCGAAGAACTCGTACCCGTCGACACGACGGACTTCGTGACCGTGAGCCTGGCCGTCAACGCAGACAGCCTGGACACGTGGTTTCTGGAAGCCGTTCGGGAGATCTCAAGACGGGAGCGGGTCGTCCTGGACCTCGTCGTCGACGACCAGACCGTGACCCACGAGTATCTGCGGTCCGGGGAGGTCCAGGGCGCCATCACGTCCGCGCCGGCGGGGTTTCAGGGCCTGAAAACCCACGTGCTGGGAGCGCTCGAATATCTGTGCGTCGCGGCGCCGGAGTTTGCCCAGCGTCATTTTGCCGGGGGATTCGACATTCAGGCTGCCGGATCTGCCCCGGGCGTCA
Source organism: uncultured Desulfovibrionaceae bacterium (assembly GCA_964597325.1). Taxonomy (GTDB): domain Bacteria; phylum Desulfobacterota; class Desulfovibrionia; order Desulfovibrionales; family Desulfomicrobiaceae; genus Desulfomicrobium. Next base: position 558 of record CAZQYA010000217.1, on the reverse strand, counting down.
TCTTCAATCACCGCGACCGGCTGCATCACGATTTTCTCGCAAGCCGCTTCGGGGAATCAGCGCCGTCCCCGCCCCTGCACGCCATGCCTTCCACCACCAGCTTCCTGCGGGCTATTCTCGACGCAGCGGCCTACGGCATGGTCCCTCGAATCCTGGCCCAAGAGCATCTGAACGCCGGGGCCCTCGTGAACCTCACGCCCGAATCACGCCTGACCGTGCCGCATTTCTACCAGCACTGGACCCTGCAAAGCGCCCTGTGCGAACGCATCGCGCAGATCATATTGGGCACCGCCCGGAAACGACTGGTTCCTCTTCCCCAAGGGAGCAGCATCCGGGACGCGACAGCGGGGGCGGACCTTCCGGCCGCGCAGCCCCGATTTCGGGGATGATGGCGCAATGGGACGTCCGTCCATCGACCTTGATGAGCATGGGTCCGGGCAAACGGACATGCACCACGTGCTCGTCCCTGAAGGCGACCTCCTGACGGTCCAGCCAGTCCCAGTCGAAACGCTCACCCTCCTTGCCTGAAACCATGATGTAGTTGATGCCAAGCGTCGT
>CAZQYA010000216.1:0-4592 GCA_964597325.1 uncultured Desulfovibrionaceae bacterium | reverse complement strand
ACGAGGTAGTTGTGGGCGATGACGTCGGCGGCCAGGTGCGAGAGGTAGCCGTAGGCATAGGCCTGGGCGGCCGGGGTGTCGGCTTGGCGCAGCAGGGCGCGTCCCGTGTCCCAGTTGTGGGAGTGGGTTGGGGTGAAGCTTGAGCCCTTGCCGATGAAGATGTCCGCAGAGAGGCATCCGTAGAGGAACTGCTCGGGGTGCAGGGTCAGGGCCGCGGCCACGGCCGGAGCCACGAGGTGCAGGTTGGTCAGGACATGGTTGCCGATGGCCATATGCACTCCGGGCCCCCAGGCCAGAACGTCCGAGGGGCAGAAGAGCAGTATGAGCAGGGCGAAGAAGATGGCCATGTACCGTCCGGTTCAGTTTTTCTCCCGCGTGGCGTGGAAGGTGACGTCAGGCCACTGCTCCATGATGTATTCGAGGCGCCACGCGCTGTCCACGAGCAGGGCCAGGTTGCCCTCGGAGTCGGTGGACAGGGACGAATACAGATCTTTCTCGAAGCGGGAGAGCGTCGACTTGTCGTCGCAGTGAATCCATCGCGCGGCCGACAGGTTGACGGGCGCGTAGATGGCGTCCACTGCGTACTCATCTTTAAGACGTGAAATGATGACGTCAAACTGGAGCACGCCCACGGCGCCCAGGATGTAGTCGTTGCCGAGCAGGGGCCTGAAGACCTGGACGGCCCCTTCCTCGGCCAGCTGCTGCAGGCCTTTCTGCAGCTGTTTGGTCTTCAGCGGGCTTTTCAGAATCACCTTGCGGAAATGTTCCGGCGCGAAGCTCGGAATGCCCGTGAACTTCAGTTCTTCCTTCAGGGAGAAGGTGTCGCCGATGCGGATGGTGCCGTGATTGTGCAGGCCGATGATGTCCCCGGCGTAGGCCTCCTCCACCCCGGCCCGATCCTGGGCCATGAAGATGGTGGCGTTGGCGATCTGTACGTCCTTGCCGATGCGGTGGTGCCGGATCTTCATGCCCTTGGTGTACTTGCCGGAGCAGATGCGCATGAAGGCGATGCGGTCTCGGTGAGCCTTGTCCATGTTCGCCTGGATTTTGAAGACCACGCCCGAGAATTCATCCTCGAAGGGCGAGACCTCTCTGGTCGTCGTGGGGCGCGGACGGGGGCAGGGGGCGAGCTGGACAAAGGTGTCGAGCATCTCCTGCACGCCGAAGTTGTTGATGGCGCTGCCGAAGAAGACCGGGGTCTGGGTCCCGGCCAGGTAGCGCTCCACGGAAAAGGGGGTGCCGGCGCCCTCCAGCAGCTCCAGGTCGCGGCGCAGGTCCGCGGCCTGCAGGCCGAGCAGTTCGTCGAGCTTGGGGTCGTTCACGTCTTCGATGACCACGCCCTGCTGGATGCGGCCGCCGTGGGTAGCCGAGAAAAGGTGGATACGCTTGTTGTATATGGAATACGTCCCCTTGAAATCCTTGCCCATGCCGATGGGCCAGCTCAAGGGGGCGCATTCGATGCCCAGGTGGTCCTCGATGTCGGCCAGCACGTCCAGAGGGTCGAGGCCGTCGCGGTCGAGCTTGTTGATGAAGGACATGATGGGCGTTTTGCGCATGCGACAGACGTCCATGAGCTTCTTGGTCTGGGCTTCGACGCCCTTGGCGCTGTCGATGACCAGCAGGGCGGAGTCCACGGCCGTGAGCACCCGGTAGGTGTCTTCGGAGAAATCTTCGTGGCCTGGCGTGTCCAGCAGGTTGATGTCGTAGCCTTTGTATTCGAATTTCATGACGGAGGTGGTCACGGAGATGCCGCGTTCCTGCTCCATCTTCATCCAGTCCGAGGTGGCGTGTCGGGCCGCCTTGCGCGACTTGACCGTGCCGGCCATGTTGATGGCTCCGCCGAAGAGCAGGAGCTTTTCCGTCAGTGTCGTCTTGCCCGCGTCCGGGTGACTGATGATGCCGAAGGTCCGGCGTTTTTCGACGTTCTGTCGAATTTCCTTGTTTGATGCGTTCATAGGTGTCTCCGCTGCGTGATGAGCCCGCTTCAGGGGCAAGGTGGCAGTAGGCATGTTCATCGCAACAGTCAAGGCAAGCCGGTCTCCGTGAAATTGTGAAAAAAATCTCCTCTCTCTTGACCCGGGGTGCATCTCTGGTATGCTTGCTGAAAAGAGTCCTCTGTCAATCAACTATTTATGGAGGTGTTTCATGCAATACTCGGAAAGTGATCTGCCTGTCCGTTTGCATCATGGAGAAATGCTTGTTCTGGATGACGGCAGTGAGGTGCGCTGGGAGAGCAACGGGGAGGCCAAGGCGGTTTTCGTGGGCAGTGGCTTTGAGCCGACCTTCGAATTGTTTCCCAACCAGGAGGAGGCTATTGGCCTCAATGGAAAAAAATACTCCCTGACTGCGTTTTTCGAGGATATTCTGGAGATTAAAGAGATCTGAACAGCGTTCCGGAGTTGTCAGCGTCTTCCGCCGCCGACGAATTGCCGGTATCCCGGAATTTTTGTCACGGCTGTCATGCGTCCGCCCTGGGGTTTGCCCCGGAGCCGGAGGTCCGACCAACCGGAGTCGCGGAAACGATTCGGGAAGATCCCCCGCAGCGGTCAGACCGGTACGGGGGATTATTTGTTTTCCGGAGTTTTGCGCTGTTCGGCGGGTGCAGGTTAGGGCAGAGACATTCCCGGCGGAGGGCTGGCCGGAAATTAAGGCCTTTGCACGGGCGCCGGGCGGCGCTTCGGGGAATCATGAGACGAGGAGAGCATATGCCACAATGGTATTTGAGCTATGACGGACAGCAGGAGGGGCCGTTCGATGTGGCCCAGGCCCGGGCACGGGCGAGTGTGAACACGGCCGGGTACGCATGGCGGGAGGGCTTCGCCCAATGGGTGCCCATTTCCAAGATCGCCGAGCTGTCCCCGCCCGAGCCATCGGTCGCGGCTCCGCCGCCGCCCGGTCGCGGTCGTTCCGACGAGATTGATTACAGGATCGTCGGCCACGAGATGCAGTTCGTGGAGGTGGAACTCGACCCCGGCGAGAGCGCCGTGGCCGAGGCTGGTGCCATGATGTACAAGGACGGGGATATCCACATGGAGGCCGTGTTCGGCGACGGTTCCGCGGACGACGACTCCTTCATGGGCAAGCTCCTGGGGGCCGGCAAGCGTATCATTACGGGCGAGAGCCTGTTCATGACCGTCTTCACCCATTCGGGCCAGGGCAAGGCCCGAGTAGCCTTTGGCGCGCCTTATCCCGGCAACATCATTCCCCTGTCCCTGACCACCGTGAACGGGTCCCTCATCTGTCAGAGGGACTGCTTCCTGTGCGCGGCCAAAGGCGTGTCCATTGGCATTCATTTCCAGCGCAGGATCATGACTGGTCTCTTTGGCGGCGAGGGTTTCATCATGCAGCGTCTGGAGGGTGACGGCCAGGTTTTCCTTCATGCCGGCGGCACGGTGGTGGAGCGGGCTCTGAAGCCCGGCGAACTCCTGCATGTGGATACCGGCTGTCTCGTGGCCATGGAACAGACCGTGGATTTCGACATCCAGCAGGCCGGCAACATCAAGACGGCCCTCTTGGGCGGTGAAGGCCGGTTCTTTGCGCGTGTCCGGGGTCCGGGGCGGGTCTGGCTGCAGTCCCTGCCGTTCTCGCGACTGGCCGGACGCATGCTGCAGTCCCGGCCCGGCGGGGGCGACTCCAAGGGTGAGGGGTCGGTGCTCGGTCCCTTGGGGAATCTGCTCGGCGGCCGTTGAGCTGCGACGCGTTCATCAGAGGGGGACCGGGGAGGCAGCTTCCCGGTCTTTTTTTGGGCCGCGCCCCTTGCGGGGGCCCTGGACCATGTCGTAGATGCGCGGGCATGATCAAGGAGGCAGACGTATGAGACTTTGGCCGTGCATAGCCGTTTTGTTGACCCTGGTGTGCTGCGTGCGCACTGGCCTGGCCGGTACGCCGGCCCAGGCCCTGCTTGAGGTTCAGCGGGCCGTCGACGGCAACAACGAGGTGCTGCTCGAGAAATTCGTCGACCTGCGCGCCATCATCGCCCGCGGGGTTGACGTCTTCGTGGCCGATTACGCGGCCCAGCCCCCGGCGGGGGAGGGTGACCCGTTCCTCGACATGCTGTCCGGTGGTCTGGGCGGGGAGTCCGGGAGCGCGGTCAGTCCTTCCGTGAAGCTGCTGCTCGTGGAGGAGGCGCGCAGATTCGTCGTCCGGGGCGTGGCTTCCGGGCAGTTTTCCGGGCGTCCACCGTCCGCTGGGCGGGAATTGCCCGAACCCGGCATGCTCTCGGCGCTTTTTGCCGACGTTTCCACGGGACGCAAGGAGCTTCGCGGGGTGCGCGTGCAGAGGGTCAGGGACGGCCGGAGCACGGCCGCGGCCACGGTTTTCGATCATGGGACCGGGCGGGGGTATCCGGTGGTGCTGGCGCTCAGTCAGCAGTCTGGTGGGTTCTGGAAGGTCACGGACGTGGAGAACCTGGAGGACATTGTTCGCCAGGTCCGCCGCGAAGCCGGGGCGCGGTGACCCGCCCGCGGCCTCAGGCTTCCTGCGGCACGGGCAGGGGTGCGCGGCGCAGTCCGGAAAACTTGATGGCCGCTACGCCAAAGAGGAGCAGGAGGCTGCCCGCCAGGCTGACGCCTAACCCCCGTGTGGCTGCCCTT
>CAZQYA010000215.1:0-4647 GCA_964597325.1 uncultured Desulfovibrionaceae bacterium | reverse complement strand
GGCATGGGCTCCATCTGGGGGTCGGTGTTCGGCGCGGCCTTCCTGACGCTGTTGCCCGAATGGATGGAGTTCTTCGACACCTACAAGGATTTCGTGCACGGCGGCATCCTTGTCCTGGTCCTCATGTTCCTGCCCCAGGGGCTCATCACGGGTCTGGCGGACATGATCCGGGTCCGGCTGGCCCTGAGGAGGCGCAACCATGCTCAGGCTTGAAAATGTGGGCAAGAATTTCGGCGGCCTCCCGGCCCTGCGCGACGTGTCCTTTGGCGCGCCCGTCGGCCGTCTGACGGCCCTCATCGGCCCCAACGGCGCGGGCAAAAGCACTCTCATCAACTGCATCACAGGCGTGCTGGCGCCCACGAGCGGCTCCATCCTCTTCCAGAGCGATGAAATCGCCGGCCTGCCCGCCCACACCATCACCCGTCTGGGCATCCACCGCACTTTTCAGAACCTGCGGCTGTTCCCGCGCCTCTCGGTCCTGGACAACGTGCTCACGGGCCTGACCTGCGAAGGAGGAGGCTCCATGGTCATGGCCATGCTGCGCCTGCCCTACCTGCGTCACCGCGAACGCCGGCTCCGGCTCCGCGCCCTGGAGGCCTTGGACACCTTTGGCCTGGCCGACAAGGCTGACTGGCCGGCCGGAGTCCTGGCCTACGGCGACAAAAAGCGGGTGGAGCTGGCCCGGGCCATAGTCGGACACCCCAAGCTCCTGCTCCTGGACGAACCCGTGGCCGGGCTCAACGCCGAGGAAACGGCCGCCGTGGGCGAACAACTCAGAAACCTCCGTCGGGCCGGGCACACCATCCTTCTGGTGGAACACGACATGGATCTGGTCATGAACATCGCCGACCTGCTCGTGGTCCTGGACAGCGGACAGTGCATCGCCACGGGCACAGCCGACGAAATCCGCCGCAATCCCCTGGTGCTCGAAGCGTATCTCGGAAGAATGGAGGCCACGGCCTGATGCTGAACATACGAAATCTCACGGCCCACTACGGCGCGGCCCAGGCCCTCTTCGGTATCGACATGGACATCACCGCCGGCCAGACCGTTGCCCTGGTTGGTGCCAACGGCGCAGGCAAGAGCACCCTGCTCAAATGCATCATGGGTCTGGTCAAACCTTCGGGCGGCGAAATCCGCCTGGACGGCAAACCCGTCACCGGCCAGAGCCCGGCGCGCATGGTCCGCCACGGCCTGTCCCTGTCGCCCGAAGGCCGCGAAGTCTTCGCCGACCTGTCCGTCCTGGAGAACCTGCATCTGGGGGCCATCCCTCTGAACCTGGCCAAGGGCGAACAATCCCGCCGCATGGAAGAAGTCTTCGCGCGCTTCCCCAAACTCAAGGAACGCCGCGAACAGGCCGCCGGAACCCTGTCCGGCGGCGAACAGCAGATGCTGGCCATGGGCCGGGCGCTCATGGCCGCACCCCGCATCCTCCTTCTGGACGAACCCAGCCTGGGCCTGGCCCCCATCATCACCGACGAGATCTTTTCCATCATCCGCCAGCTCGCGCGCGCCGGAACCACCATCCTCATCGTCGAGCAGAACGCGGCCCGGGCCCTCTCGGCCTCGGACACGGCCTACCTGCTGGCCGGCGGCAGGATCGTCGAGCAGGGCAAGAGCCGCGACCTGCTCCTCGACCCGGCCCTGCGCTCCGCCTTCCTCGGCGCCGCAAGCCACGAGAACCCCTCGGCCAGCCGACTCGGCGCGGCCGGGCTGACCAATATCCGACTGGAGAAACCGCCCATGCACACCGATTTCATGCCCTCCATCACCTCCATCGAGGAACTTCGCGCCCATCAGCTCAAGGGGCTGCAGTGGACCGTCCGCCACGCCTACGAGGGCTCCCCGGAATACCGGGCCAAGCTCGAAGCCGCAGGCGTCACGCCCGACTCCATCCAGAGCCTTGACGACCTGTGCCGCCTGCCCTTCACCACTACCGAAGATCTGCGCGACGGCTACCCTTTTCCCCTGAAAAGCGTCCCCTACGAACAGCTCGTGCGCGTGCACGCCAGCTCGGGCACCACAGGCAAACGCAAGGTTCTCTGCTACACCCAGAAGGACCTGGACGACTGGATCGACATGTTCGCCCGGTGCTACCAGACCGCTGGCGTCACCCCCCTGGACCGGGTGCAGATCGCCGTGGGCTACGGCGTATGGACGGCGGGCATGGGATTCCAGCTGGGCTGTGAAAAGGTCGGCGCCCTGGCCGTGCCCGTGGGCCCCGGCAACATCGACATGCAGATCCAGTTCCTGCTGGACTTCCAGTCCACGGTCTTCTGCTCCACGGCCTCCATGGCCCTGCTTATGGCCGAGGAAATCCACAAACGCGGCATCGCCGACAAGATCGCCGTAAACAAGATCATCTACGGCTCCGAGCGCTCCAGTCGCTCCATGCGCAAGAAGATTTCCGAACTTTTCGGCGGTGCCGAACTCTTCGACATAACGGGCCTCACGGAACTCTACGGCCCGGGCACCGGCATCGAATGCCCGGATCACGACTGCATCCACTCCTGGGGCGACTACTACATCCTGGAGATCCTCGACCCGGAGACGCTTCAGCCCCTGCCCGACGGCGAATGGGGCGAGATGGTGGTCACGACACTGCGCAAGGAAGGCGCCCCCCTGATCCGCTACCGCACCCGCGACATCACGCGCATCATCCCTGGGCCCTGCACCTGCGGCAGCATCATGCCCCGCCACTCGCGCATCAAAGGCCGCTCCGACGACACCATCAAGTTCCGCGGCGTGAACATCTACCCCAGTTCCGTGGACACCATCCTGTCCACCGTACCGGGACTGGGCTCGGAATATCAGATCCACCTGACCCGCGACGACGCGGGACGCGACCACCTGCGCCTCGTGGTGGAGCGGGCCGAGGGTGTGGCCGAGTCCCGCGGGCCGGAAATGGCCCACGAGGCCGCGCATCAGATCAAGCGACAGCTCATGGTTTCGGTAAACCTGGAACTTGTGGACTACGGCAGCCTGCCCCGGTCGGAGCGCAAGAGCCAACGGGTCTTCGACACCCGCATCCAGGACGAAATCGTGTGATTCCCGGGAAGACAGACGACCTCAACCTTTTCCAAGACAGGAGAAACAACATGCGCAGAATACTTGCACTGCTGGCCGGCCTCATGCTGCTGGCCGCCCCGGCCCTGGCCGAGGACACTATCAAACTCGGCGGCTTCTTCGACCTCTCCGGCCGCGCGTCCTTCATCGGCACCCCGAGCAAACTCGTGGCGGAAATGCTGGTGGACAAGATCAATGCCGAAGGCGGCATCAACGGCAAAAAGATCGAACTGATCATCGCCGACACCGAGGGCGACCCGGCCAAGGCGGCCAACATCGCCACCAAGTTCATCCACAAGGAAAACGTCGTGGCCCTCATCGGACCGACCCTGACGGACACCGGCATGAACGTGAAAAAGATCGTGTCCTCGGGCAAGAGGCCCGTCGTCATGACCGTAGGCGGCGACCCGGTCATCATGGGCGGCAAGTTCGGGCCCTTCGACTGGATCTTCAAGTCACCCCAGCGTTCCAGGATCGCCGTGGAGCGCCTCTTCACCTACCTCAAGAACAAAGGGCTGACCAAGGTCGCCCTGCTGTCGGCCGACGACGGTTTCGGCAAGGATGGCATGCGCTGGATGGACAAGCTCGCTCCGGAGTTCGGCATCGAGATTCTGATCAAGGAATCCTTCGGCGCCCGCGACACGGACATGACCGCGCAGCTGACCAAGGCCAGAAACGTAAATCCCCAGGCCTACCTGGTCTGGACCACCGGCCCGGCCGGCCCCATCTCCGCCAAGAACATCGCCCAGCTCGGCATTACCGAGCCCCTGTTCCAGTGCCACGGCCTGCCCGATCCCAAGTACGTCGAGCTTGCCGGCCCGGCCTCCGAGGGCAACCGCATGCCCGCCACCAAGCTCATGGTTGCCGAAGAACTGCCCGACTCCGACCCCCAGAAGGCCGGTATCCTGGAATTCATCAAGCTCTACCATGAGAAGGGCTACGACAAGCAGTTTCCCATCAACACCCACTCGGGCTACGCTTGGGACGCCATCATGCTCATCGTCAAGGGCATCGAAAAGGCCGGCACGGAACCCGAAGCCCTGCGCGCAGCCATCGAGCAGACCAGCAACTATGTCGGCATCTCGGGCGTATACAACCTGACCCCCGAGGACCACAACGGCCTGGACGTGAACTCCATGGTCATAGTTCAGGTCAGGGACGGGAAGTTCGTCATGGCCGACTGATCGGGACACGCCTGTATCCCTTCAGGCACGTCTGTGCCTGACAAAAAAAGCCTCCCCGACGCCGGGGAGGCTTTTTTGTCGTGAAACCGAAGAAGCTCGATGACGACATCGCGCGGCCCGATTCCGAAAGGTGAGTGGCAAGACACGGCTCGACGCTGACCTGGAATCAATTGCAGTCGCATCCCCCGAAAAACATGGATCCCCGCCTTCGCGGGGATGACATCGCGACTGGACGGACTGTCGGTGTGTTATTCCTGCGAAGAGGCGAACTGGCTGTGTGTCATTCCCGCGAAGGCGGGAATCCATGCTTTCCTGCCGCAACCGTATGTAGGCCTTCTGAAATTGATTCTGGCAAGGCGCGAAGTGATTTCGAAGGGTGAGAGCCGTCTCCATGAAC
>CAZQYA010000214.1:0-4709 GCA_964597325.1 uncultured Desulfovibrionaceae bacterium | reverse complement strand
TACGTCAGCGACGGCCGCATCCGTCACGTGCTGGGGGCCGAGGACGGACACAACCGTGGCAGCCTGTGCGTCAAGGGACGCTTCGCCCTGGATTTCGTGTCGCATCCCGAGCGTCTGACCACCCCGCTGATCCGCAAGAACGGGGAACTGGTCCCGGCTTCCTGGGACGAGGCTCTTGAGCTGGTGGCTGGAAGGCTTTCGACCCTGCGCGACCAGCGCGGTCCGGACAGCCTGGGCTTCCTGGCCTCGGCCCGCTGCACCAACGAGGAAAACTACCTTTTCCAGAAGCTGGCCCGGACTCTGGGGACCAACAACGTGGACCACTGCGCGCGGCTGTGTCACGCCTCCACCCTCGTGGCCCTCGTGGAGTCCTTCGGCAGCGCCGCACCGACCAACCCCATGGCCGATGTGGCCAATGCCGACGTGATCCTGGTCACGGGCTCCAATACCACCGAGACGCATCCCGTGTTTTCGGCCCGCGTCAAGCGCGCGGTCCGGGCCGGGGCGACCCTCGTGGTGGCGGACCCGCGTGCCGTGGGCCTGACGCGGCACGCCACCCTCTGGCTGCGTCCGCGGCCCGGCACGGACACCGCCTGGATCAACGGCCTCATGCACGTCATCCTGCGCGAAGGGTTGGAGAACAGGGCCTTCATCGACAGCCGCACCGAGGGATTCGAAGCCCTGCGCCAGGGCCTGGACGCCTACACTCCGCAGTACGTGCAGGCCGTGACCGGGATCCCCCCGGCGGACCTGGAGCGGGCCGCCCGCCTGTACGCCTCCGCCGGGGCGGCCACGACCCTTTTTTGCATGGGCATCACCCAGCACGCCTGCGGCACGGACACGGTGCTGGCCCTGGCGAACCTGACCATGCTCTGCGGCCACGTGGGACGGCCCGGGGCGGGACTCAATCCGCTCAGGGGGCAGAACAACGTGCAGGGCTCGTGCGACATGGGCGGGCTGCCGGGCATATTCCCCGGTTACCAGCGCGTGGACGACGAGGCGGCGCGCGGCCGCATGGAGAAGCTGTGGGGGACGTCCCTGTCGGGGACGCCTGGAATGACGGCCACGGAGATGTTTGCGTCGCGGCAGGTCAGGGGCATGTACATCATGGGCGAGAACCCCATGGTGTCCGAGGCGGATACGGCCCATGTGCGGGCCTGGTTCGACGGCCTCGCTTTTCTGGTCGTGCAGGACATCTTCCTGACCGAAACGGCCCGGTTGGCCGACGTGGTGCTCCCTGCGGCCTCGGCCCTGGAAAAGGACGGCACCTTCACCAACACGGAGCGCCGCGTGCACCGCGTGCGGGCGGCCGTGCCGAGCCCTGGTCAGGCCCTGGCGGACTGGTCCATCCTGAACCGCCTGAGCGGGCGGCTGGGCCTGCCCGTTTACCAAGACCCCGAGGCGGTCATGCGCGAGATCGCCCTGGCCGCGCCCATCTACGGCGGGATCGATTACCGGCGCATCGACAGGTCCGGGCTGGTCTGGCCCTGTCCGGACCCGGCGCATCCCGGCACACCCATCCTGCACCGCGAGACCCTTCCGCGGGGCAAGGGGCGTTTCGTGCCGGTGCACTTTCAGCAGCCGGTGGAGTCGCCGGACGGCGACTATCCGTTCCTGCTGGGCACCGGCCGCGTGCTGGAGCATTATCACACGGGCACCATGACCCGAAAAAGCGAGGGCCTGACGCGCATCATGCCCGTCTGTCCGGCCGAGATACACCCCGAGGATGCGCAGCGCCTGGGCATCGTTCGGGGGCAGCAGGTCCGCGTGGCGTCCAGGCGCGGCGAAATCACGGTCACGGCCGTGGTCACGGATCGCGTGCCGCCGGGCATGGTCTTCATCCCCTTCCACTTCGCCGAGGCCGCGGCCAACGTTTTGACGAACCCGGCCCACGATCCCGTGGCCATGATTCCGGAGTTGAAGGTCTGCGCCGTGCGGATCAGCCCGGCTTGAGGGTCACTCCACGGCCACGAACCAGGCCGAGAATTCGGATTTGGCCTTGAAGCCCACGCCCACGGCCCCTTTGTGCAGGTACAGGCAATAGGCCCAGTCGGGCGAGTAGGCGCTGCTGGTCGATGACCAGTAGGCTTCCTGCGGGTTCTCGAAAGGGTGTCCGGCGGGCAGGGCCGGGTCGTGATGTTCGGCGTCCACCAGTGATTCCAGCTCCCTGAGGTTGGGCAGACGCCAGTCGAGTCCTCCTGCGCGGTGCTTCCGCGCAGCCAGGAGGGCTTCCTCCCAGGCGCACAGCCCCCGCAGGTCCGCTGACCGCGTCCACAGAAGCCCCGTCAGCAGATCGCGTACGCCTGCGCTCTCCACGGCAAAGCGCGGCTTCGGCCATGGCGTTCCGCACAGCAGGTCGCCGTCCTGCCCGGTTTGCGCACATTCCACCACATTCCCGGCCGAGTCCCGGCAAACGGTCTGGCCGGTTCGCGCCAGCAGGTCGCTCTCGCCGCGCACGGGCCAGACCATGGCGTCGCGCGTCTTGTCGCCGTAGAACATGCGCCCGCCCTCCAGGTGCACGTGCCAGGCGTAGCCCGGCGCGCGGCTGGAGGTGGTGGAGGTCCAGTACCAGGTCTGCTGCACGCTGAAGGGGTGCCCGGCGGGCAGGGCGGGGCGATGGTGGTCGTGGCTGACCACGCTCAAAAGCTCCCGGCGGTTGGGCAGGCGCCAGTCGGCGTACCCGAAGGCCTTTTCGCGGTTCATGCCGGCCACGGCGGCCAGGGCCTCGGCCCAGGACATGGGGAAGTCGCCGACCGAGGCGACCCGCGGCCAGACGAGGCCTGTCAGCCGGTCAAGGGCCAGATCGTCGCCCTGCATTTCAAAACGCGGTTCGGGCCAGGTCCGCCCGGCGCGGAACTCGCCGTCCTGGCCGCTTCCGGCGCAGTCCACGGGACGGCCCGCGGCGTCGTAGCACAGGCGCTGGCCCGTGGCAGGGATGTGTCGGGATGAACGCTTCATGCTCGGACCTATTCGGCGCAGTGCACGCACAGGGTGGCTGCGGGCATGGCCAGGAGTCGGCCCGGGGCGATGTCCTCGCCGCATTCGGCGCAGACGCCGAAGTCCTCGTCGTCCACACGTTCCAGGGCCCGCTTCAGGAGCATCAGATCCCGCCTGGAGTCGGCCAGGCGCCGGGTGCTGAGGGCCTGGCTGGCCATGGAGTCCATCCGGGAAAGACGTCCGATGGGCTGGTCCAGGGAGACGGGTCTGGACGTTTCCTCCAGGCTTGCGATGGTGCGCGTCAGTTCCTGTATGCGCTGCTCGATGCGCTGTCTGATTTCCAGACGCTGTTCAGGGGTCATTTGCCTGTCCTTGAAAGAGTTGGGCGGGCCCCTCTTTTTCCGGGAGGGGGTGCGTGACGTGAAACAGGCATTATAGAAGCCAAAGCAACGCAGGGTCAATGTGTACGGGAGATTTCGGGCATGAAGGCACGGATCCCCGCGCAGGCGGGGATCCATGTCTTTGATTTCATGATGTTCAACCAGGTACACGACCCCTTCACTTCCTGCCTCGCAACGCACGAAAAGGCCGCACACCGAGGCGTGCGGCCTTTTCGTGCGTTGTTTTCAAGCCTTATCCGGGCGTGCGGAAGTAGATCATGGACTGGGCGCTCATCTTCTTGACGATCTCCTTGCCCTCGGCCTCCAGTTCCATCTTCAGGATTTCCTTCTCCCCGAAGCGGATGGCGTCGGTCATGCAGGCCTCTGCGCAGACGGGCTTTTCACCCATGTGCACCCGGTCCCAGCACAGGTCGCACTTGTGGGCCTTGTTCCGGGCCGCGTCGAACTGGATGACCCCGTAGGGGCAGGCCTCGATGCAGTCGCGGCTGCCCCGGCACTTGTCGGCCAGGATGCGCACGATGCCGGTCTCGGCGTCCTTGACGATGGCTTCGGCCTTGCAGGCCTTGATGCACGCGGCGTTCTTGCAGTGCTGGCAGGGCACGACCCAGCTCGTTTCGGAGAGATTGGGATAGACGCCCTTTTTCTCGGACTCCACGCGCAGGTAATACGGTATTTCCCCGGGCATGCAGTTCTCGTGGTCCACGATGCCGTGGCTGTTGCGGCAGGCCACCACGCAGGTCTTGCAGCCGATGCAGCGGTCCAGGTCTATGGCGAGGCTCAGTTGTTTCATGGCGATCCTCCTTACTTGCTGATGCGGACGCGGGTGGAGACATGGGCCTCGCCGCCCACGAGATCCTGCCAGTGCAGATGGGAACCGGCGTCGGGGATGAGGTCGTTGTCGTTCACGCCCGCCCCTGCGCCCACGCGGCCTACGCTGGCGCCGAAGCCGTGCATGAGGCCGATGCAGTCGGGCCGGATGTGTTCGGTCAGCTTGACCGGCGTGGTCACGCTGCCCGTGCGCGAGGAGATGGTCACGGTGTCGCCGTCCTTTATGCCGAGCCTGCTCGCCGCTGCGGTGTTGATGATGGCCGGGTTGGTGAGCTGGCCTGAGGCCGGGTCGCGCAGCTGGGCGTTGTTCACGGACCAGGGGCCGGTGCCGTTGATGTGGATGCGGCGGTAGCTGATCATGATGAACGGGTACTCTTCGGTGTCGGCGTCGTATTCCGGAGCGACGATGGTCCGGGGCAGGGCCTGGCCGATGTCCTCCAGGTCCTCCCAGTAGAGGTGGACCTTCTTGCTCGGGGTGCCGAACCCATTTTCCCGGTACTTGTGGAAGCCCAGGGTGCCGGGGGACCACCTGCCGCCCATGTC
>CAZQYA010000213.1:0-4720 GCA_964597325.1 uncultured Desulfovibrionaceae bacterium | reverse complement strand
CTGATTCGTGAAGCCGGCCTCGTTGTCGTACCAGACGATGATCTTGACCATGGTCTCGTTCATGACCGAGGTGCACAGCCCGTCGACCACGCCGCCGTAGATGCTGCCGATGTAGTCCATGGAAACCAGGGGCACCTCTGTGTAGCCCATGGCGCCACCTTCGGGGCCGCTGGCTGCGGCCTTGAGGGCCGCATTGACCTCGGCCGCCGTAGTGGGTTTGGCCACCTCCACCACCAGGTCCACCAGGGACACGTTGGGCGTGGGCACGCGCACGGCCATGCCGTCAAGCTTGCCGGCCAGGGCAGGGATGACCATGCTCACAGCCTTGGCCGCACCCGTGGTCGTGGGCAGCATGTTCATGGCGCCGGCGCGGCCGCGGCGAATGTCCTTGTGGGTGCCGTCGAGCATGCGCTGGCTCATGGTGTAGGAATGGATGGTGGTCATGAGGCCGTGCCTGATGCCGAAAACGTCGTCGAGGACCTTGGCCGCCGGGGCCAGGCAGTTGGTCGTGCATGAAGCGTTAGAGACGATGTTGTGCACGGCAGGATCGTACAGGGAATCGTTGACACCCATGACCACGGTCAGGTCGGCGTTCTTGCCGGGGGCGGAGATAAGGACCTTCCCGGCGCCTGCGGCCAGGTGACGCTCGCAGCTCTCGCGGTCCGTGAACTTGCCCGTGGACTCCACGAGAATGTCGATGCCCTTCCAGTCCCAGGCGTCGGGCGCGTTGCGGGTCACCTCGACCTGTCGGCCGTTCAGCAAAAAACCCTGCTCGTTGGGCTCGACCTCTCCGGCGAAGGTGCCGTGCACGGAGTCGTACTTGAGCAGATAGGCCAGTTGGGCGTTGTCGCCGCGGGCGTTGACGCGCACCAGCTGAAGATCCTCGTTGCCGGCCATGATCCGAGCCAGATAACGGCCGATGCGGCCGAACCCGTTCAATGCAATTTTGACAGCCATATCGTATTCCTCGTGAGCTTAAATCTTGTTGGATGAACCAAGGACGTTGCGAATTTTGTGGGCGACCATGTCCCGGACCGCGTCGCGGGCGACTTTGAGGTACTGGCGCGGGTCGAAGTGCGACGGGTTGTCCGAAAGGTACTTGCGAATGGTGGCGGTCATGGCCAGGCGGATATCCGTGTCGATGTTGATCTTGCAGACGGCCGAGGCCGCGGCCTTGCGCAGCAGATCCTCGGGCACGCCCTTGGCGCCGGCGATCTCGGCCCCGTAGGCGTTGGCCATCTCCACGAATTCCTGGGGGACGGACGATGCACCGTGCAGGACGATGGGATAACCGGGCAGCAGGCCCTTGATCTTCTCCAGGCGGTCGAAATCGAGCTTGGCTTCGCCGGCGAACTTGTAGGCGCCGTGGCTGGTGCCGATGGCGATGGCCAGGGAATCGCAGCCCGTGCGGCCCACGAACTCCGCGGCCTGGTCGGGATCGGTGTAGACGCTGTGCTCCACGTCCACGTCGTCCTCAACACCGGCCAGCTGTCCGAGCTCCGCCTCGACCCATACGCCGCGGTCATGAGCGTAGGCCACGACCTGCTTGGTCAGGGCGATGTTCTCCTCGTAGGACAGGTGCGAACCGTCGATCATGACCGAGGTGAAACCGCCGTCGATGACCTCCTTGCAGATTTCGAAATTCTGGCCGTGGTCCAGGTGCAGGCATACGGGCAGATCGTTCTCGGCCAGGGCGGCCTCCATGAGCTTGATGATGTAGCCCTGCCCCGCGTAGCGGCGGGCTCCGGCCGAAACCTGCAGGATAAGCGGGGATTTCTCGAGGTTTCCGGCCTCCATGATCCCCTGGATGATCTCCATGTTGTTCACGTTGAAACCGCCAACGGCGAACCCTTCGGCGTAACCTCGGGCAAACATTTCCTTGGGAGTGGTCAGGGGCATAATGGTCTCCTTGAAATCCGGTTATTCGTTCTCTTCCAGCTGCCGGGCCAGAATCTTCATATACCCGGCATGAGTCAGATCGAAGGTCAGGGGCGTGACGGTGATGTAGCCGTTCGTCAGATACGCGCGGTCCGTGTCGGGCTCCACGTTCTCCGACGGGATCACCCCGCACAGCCAGTAGTACGGGTTGCCACGCGGGTCGTTCCTCTCGTCGTACCAGTCCCGGTAGGTGGACGAGGTCTGGCGGCAGACCTTGAGCCCCCCGGCCTTGTCCAGGGAACCGGCCGGGAAGTTGACGTTCAGCACGCACTGGTCCGGGAATGAGGACCAGATGTCTCCCTCGAGCAGACGCACAGCGTACGCCGCCTGGGCCGAAAGCTCCTCCGGGTGGTAGTCGTCCACGGAGACGGCCATGGCCGGAATTCCGGCCAGGGCGCCTTCTGTAGCCGCCGAAACAGTTCCCGAATACAGGACGTCCACGCCGACGTTGGCCCCGGCGTTGATGCCCGACACGATCATATCGGGCTTCTTCGGCAGGAGGTGGCTGAGCGCCAGCTTGACGCAGTCGGCAGGCGTACCCGAGATACCCAGGCCCGAAAAGCCCGGCTCCTCGACTTCCCTGACACGCAAGGGGGAAAAGAGCGTCACGGAGTGCCCCACGGCGCTCTGCTCGGTCATGGGCGCGGCCACGTGCACGCGGTGCCCCGCTCGGATCAAGGCTGTATACAGGGCGCGAAGCCCTACTGCTCGGATTCCATCATCGTTTGTGAGGAGAATGTCCATTTCTCTGGGGCGTCCGGATAGAGTTTCTTGGCCTGGCTGTGCCCGAGGGTCAGAGCCTTGACGTTCACGTCCCGGATCTTGGCCGGCAACACGCCGGCCAGGGCCTTTTTCACGTTGGCGAAATTCATGAAGGGCAACAGGTGGCTGAGCGCCCCCAGGCAGACCACGTTGGTGGCCTGAGGCACGCCGATCTTGTCCCTGGCCATGCTCGTGAAAGGCAGGCCCCAATAAATGTTGGACGGGGTCTGCGTCACCAGGGACGTGTCCACCAGCAGGAAGCCGCTGGCCTTCAGGTTTCGAAAATACAGGTTGCACGCCTCCTGACTGAGAGCCACGAGCATGTCAAGGTTCACGGGCTTGGGATAGCTGATCCTGTAGGAACTGATCACCAGATCCGAACGGCTGGCGCCGCCCCGGGCCTCGGGGCCGTAGCTCTGGGTCTGGGTGACGGAATAGCCGTGATCCAGTGCCAGAACCTGGCCCATGATTTTGCCGAGGGTCAGGATGCCCTGGCCGCCCGTGCCGGAGAGACGGATCTCGAATCGATTCAAGTCGTACTGCTTAGGCATTTCGCTGCTCCTGAAGCTTGTTGCGCAATTCCTCGTAACGCACTTCCAGACCCGGCCGCATGTCGTCGCGGAAGACACCGATGGGCGTGAACGTGCTCTGCTCCTCGGGGGAGAGCTGGCGATAGCGATCGAGTTTCATGGTGCTCTTCTTGTACCACTGGTACATATCGACCACGGTCTTGAACTTGTTCTTGCGACCGTACTGGGTATGACAAGGGGTCAGGATCTCCACCATATTGAAGCCGGGTTTCTCCAGGGCGTCGGCAATGAGTCCGTCGAGCATGGACGCATGCAGGACCGTGCCGCGGGCCACGTAGCTTGCCCCACTGGCCATGGCCATGTCCACGATGTCGAAACTGCGTTCCAGCTGGCCGAAAGGCGAGGTCGCGGAAACCGTACCCTCGGGGCTCGTGGGCGAATACTGCCCGCCGGTCATGCCGTAGATATTGTTGTTCAGGACCAGCGCCGTCAGACCGATGTTGCGCCTGGCCGCATGGATGAGATGATTGCCGCCGATGGACATGGCATCTCCGTCGCCCATGACCACGATGACCTTGAGGGCGGGGTTGGCCATCTTGATGCCCGTGGCAAACGTCAGGGCCCGGCCGTGGGTGGTGTGGACGGTGTTGAAATCCACGTAGACGGCCATGCGCCCGGAACAGCCGATGCCGGCCACCAGCACGATGTCGTCCTTGGCGTAGCCCAGCCCGTGGACGCTGCGGATGAGCGACCCGAGCACGATGCCGTGACCGCAACCCGCGCAGTAGACGTGCGGGAACTTCTTGTTGTGCCGGAGGTAGTCGTGAATGAGTTGTGTTACCTGTGCCATGTTCACGCCTGCATGATATTTTTGAAGATTTCCGAAGGGGTGATGATCTGACCGTCGACGCGGTTGTTGGTGATGACGTTGGCCATGCCGTTGTTGACGCGTTTCACCTCGCGTGAAATCTGACCCATGTTCATCTCGGGCACCACGAGGGCCTTGCACTGCCTCGCCAAAGGCTGCACCGCGGCCTTGGGGAAGGGAAAGAGGGTCTTGAGTTTCAGCAACCCGGCCTTGACCCCGCGCTCGCGAGCCATGTGCACGGCCAGTTCGGCCGAACGGGCCACGCAACCGTAGGCGATGACGACCACCTCGGCGTCGTCGCAGTTCACCTCGTCCACCAGCTGGATGTCATAGAAGAACTGGTCGATCTTACGGAACTGACGATGCATGAGGGCCTTGACCTCGTCGGGTTTGGAGGTCGGGAAGCCGTTCTGGTCGTGAGTCAGACCCGTGACATGGAAGCGATAGCCCGAGCCGAGCGGGGGCATGGCCGGCACGCCGCGCATGGTTTCCTCGTAGGAGACGTACCACTCGGGCGGCATGGACGGGGTGACCCTGGCCAGGATCTCGAAATCCTCGGCATCGGGAATGGTGATCTTCTCACGCGTGTGGGCGGTGATCTCGTCCAGGAGCAGGATGACCG
>CAZQYA010000212.1:0-4722 GCA_964597325.1 uncultured Desulfovibrionaceae bacterium | reverse complement strand
GACTGGCTCATCGACCTGCCCTGGAAAAAGTCCTCCAAGGACCGTCTCGACATCAAGGAAGCGGCCAGGATTCTGAACGAGGACCACTACGACCTCGAGAAGGTCAAGGAACGCATCCTCGAATACCTGAGCGTACGCAAGCTCAACCCGTCCATGAAGGGACCGATCCTGTGCTTCGTTGGCCCTCCCGGCGTGGGCAAAACTTCCCTTGGCAAGTCCATCGCCCGCTCCCTGGGGCGCAAATTCGTGCGCATGTCCCTGGGCGGGATGCGTGACGAAGCCGAAATCCGCGGACACCGGCGGACCTACATCGGCGCCATGCCCGGCCGCATCATCCAGTCCATGAAGGACGCCGGCACGGTCAACCCCGTGATCATGCTCGACGAAATCGACAAGCTCGGCAGCGACTTCCGGGGCGACCCGTCCTCGGCCCTCCTGGAGGTGCTGGATCCGGAACAGAACAACTCCTTCACGGATCATTACCTGAACGTGCCCTACGACCTGTCCAGGGTCATGTTCATCTGCACGGCCAACATGCTGGACACCATCCCCTCGGCCCTGCTGGACCGCATGGAGGTCATCCGCATCCCCGGCTACACCGAGCAGGAAAAAGTCGTCATCGCCCGGCGTTACCTGCTGACCAGACAGGTCAAGGAAAACGGCCTCAAGGAAAAAACCCTGGTCGTATCAGACGCGGTCCTGGCAGAGATCATCCGCGGCTACACGCGGGAAGCTGGTCTGCGCAACCTAGCACGCGAGATGGGCTCAGTATGCCGCAAGTACGCGCGCAGGGTCGCCGAGGGCAAAAAGGGCCCCTTCCGGGTCACCGCGGCAGCCCTGCCCAAGCTCCTTGGCCAGCCCAAATTCCTGGACGAGGAGCGGGAGCACACCATGCCTCCCGGAGTCGCTCTGGGCCTGGCCTGGACCCCGTATGGCGGCGAGATCCTGCACATCGAATGCAGCCTGCTGCCAGGCAAGGGCAAACTCATCCTGACGGGCAAACTCGGAGACGTCATGAAGGAAAGCGCCCAGGCAGCGCTCAGCTACGCTCGGAGCAAAAGTGCCGCCCTGAACATTGGCGAGGACTTCTTCGACACCCACGACATCCACATCCACGTCCCTGCCGGCGCCACGCCCAAGGACGGCCCGTCGGCGGGTGTGACGCTGGTCACGGCCCTCATATCGGCCATCACCAACGAGTCCGTGGCCTCGGACGTGGCCATGACGGGCGAAATCACCCTGCGCGGACGGGTCATGCCCGTGGGTGGCATCAAGGAAAAGATCCTGGCCGCGGTCAGCCACGGCGTCAGCAAGGTCCTCATACCCTCACGCAATGCCCACGATCTGGAGGAAATCCCCAAGGAACTCCGCAAGCGCATTACCGTGAAGACCGTGGAAACCATCGACGAAATCTGGCCCGAGGTCCGCGGAGACGTCGCGGAATAAGGCCTTTCTGATACACAAAAAAGCCCCCGGACCTTGGCGGTCCGGGGGCTTTTTTGTCACGGGTTGAGGCATGAAGGCCCAAGGCGTCGGCCGATGCCGGCCGCGAACGATCCGACGGCATACCTGCGTGCGACGCGCGACACTCCCGTATCGGGTTGCGCACGCTCGCCTCTCTTTGCCGGCCTACGGCATCAGCGAGTCGCCAATCTCCTTGAACAGATCGGCCATGCAGACCACTCCGATGATGCGCCCGCCTTCCTCGACCACGGCCCTGCCGCGACGATAGTCCAGAAACACCTCCAGAATCCTGGCCAGCGGATCGTTAGGCTTGAGCGTTGGGATGTCGTGCTGCAGGCAGTCGGAGATGCGGACCTGGGCACAGCTTCGGCAGGCCATGGCAAAGGCCTTGTCCCAGTCGACCTCGTTGCCTTCAAGCACCGAACCCTTGAGCAGGCAGGGACCTATCCCCTGGATGAGATTCCACATGGACAGGATGCCCAGAAACTTCTCGTTCTTGGAGAAAACGAGCACGAAACTGCCGTCGGGCTGCCTGCCGCGGATCTCGCGCAGGGCTGTGATGGCTTCGGAAAGGCTCGCGTCCTCACGCACGAATGCGTAATCCTCGCGCATGATGTCCCAGACCCTTTTGCGTAACAGCATGACTCTCTCCCATGTTGAGTATAAATGAAGACGGGATTCATCCCCCTGCACGATCCTCAATCAAAATCCGCCAGAAGCGCCCCGATATGCAGATCATCGGTCAGGGCCTGGTTCTGGTAAAGATTCCTGATGCGCCACGACGCCTGCTGCAGGTGGGCGTTGGTGATGCCGTTGGACAGCGCGGTGTAAGCCTCGAGAAAGGCGGCCAGATGGTCGCAGATCTTGAGCATACGCCCATCCTTGGGGCAAAAGCGATCGTCGTTGTACTGCCCCTGGAGCTGCTCCCAGCTGACGATACGCGCCGCGCCGTCCTGCAAAATGGTGGACTCGAACTCCGAACCCACCTCGATGCCCAGAAAATAGCTCAGCCTGTCCACAAGGCCCGTATACACGGAACGATCGAGAATGGAAAAGAGACGATTTTCAATTTCCCTGCCTTCGTATTCACGAATCAGATCACCGATGCCCTGAACGGAGCTCTTTACGGGTGATATGATGTCGCGAGTCAGCAACTCCGGGACATCGTGAAAAAGACCGGCATAGAAATTGTTGTGCCGCCGCACCGGACAGGCACCCACGGCAATACTGAAAAAATACGCAAGGCAGGCCACGATGAACATGTGTCCCAGGACCGAGGTCTCGGGAATGCGCGGCGTCTGGGACCAGCGCTTCTGGAACCTGAGACGGCCGCAGGTAAAGGCGAACTTGCCGAGCCTGGTGCCCGGCCCATCCAGGAGTTGCTGGACGCCGGCCAGATCCAGATGGGCCTCCAGGCCCTCACGGAAATTCCTCTCGATGTCATCCATCTCCTCGTCCCACAGGTTCAGGTTCCGGATGAGGTGAAACTCCCAGCGGCTGGCGAAAAGGTGGGCCGCGTCGAGGATGCGGGTGGCCAGGCTCCCGTCGCCGCTGCCCTGAAGCTCGAAGTGAACCCGCATGGCGTCCCAGAAATCCTTGCCCAGAGGCTGGACCCGAGGCTGAAGCTCGTTCAGAACCCAGGCGGTGAGCTTCTCATAGTGGGCCGGATTGGCCTTGATCTGATAAAAAATGGGTGGCTTGATGTCGGTGATGACCAGCCGGTAGAGGTAGTCGAAAATTCCGCCCCTGACGATTTCCTCGCCGAGAACCGCCTTCTCCTCGGGTGTCAATTTCTCGGAGTTGAGTTCGAAGAGAAGCCAGGCCGCGATCATTTTGTGGGCCTGCTTATCCACCTCCACGAGCTCCATGGGACGCATCTTATCGTTCCAACGCTTCATGAAGCTTCCCGAGAAAACGAGCTGGAGCAGCCCCTTGCGAATACTGGCCACAGCGGACCTCCCGTCGGTGCCGGGCCCGGCCCGGCGATAAAAATTTTTCGTGAAAAGTTGCGAAAAAGACTTTACAAGTGGGGCCAGGACAGATAGCTGATTCGTTCCTTATCCCACACGCATTGTTTCGTTACGTTGTAGCGGTTACGGCGGTAAAGCACAACCATTTGTGCATGTTACCACCGATCTCAAGGTTGAAAGCACCCGCAACGACTCGGGTTTATCAGGCAGGAGCCACAGAAATGAAGACGTACAGTCCCAAAGCAAGTGAACTGACCCACAAATGGTACCTTGTCGACGCCAAGGACAAGGTGCTGGGCCGGCTTGCCACGGAAATAGCTTCCCGCCTCCGGGGAAAGCACAAGGCCGAATTCGCACCGCACATGGATAACGGTGACTTTGTCATCGTCATCAATGCCGACAAGATCAAGGTGACCGGCCAGAAACGATCCCAGAAGGTATATTACCGCCACACCGGCTACGTGGGCGGCCTCAAAGAGACCACCCTGGAAGAAATGATGGCCAAGAAACCCGAAGCCGTCATCCAGAAAGCTGTCCGCGGCATGCTCCCCAAGAGCGCCCTGGGCTTCAAGCTGATCAAGAAATTGAAAGTGTATGCCGGCACGGAACACCCCCATCAGGCCCAGCAGCCTGAGGTGCTGGATATTTAATCAGGGATGGAGAGGAATATGAGCGAAGATTTCTTCTACGGTACCGGAAAGAGAAAGACGTCCGTCTCCCGGACCAGACTGTACAAGGGCACCGGAAGCATCACTGTCAACGGCCGCGAACTGGGCGATTACTTCCCCCGCGCCACGCTGCAG
This sequence comes from uncultured Desulfovibrionaceae bacterium, assembly GCA_964597325.1. Taxonomy (GTDB): domain Bacteria; phylum Desulfobacterota; class Desulfovibrionia; order Desulfovibrionales; family Desulfomicrobiaceae; genus Desulfomicrobium. The sequence continues at coordinate 485 of CAZQYA010000212.1, read as the reverse complement.
ATGATCATCCGCCAGCCCTTGAGGCTGACCAAGACCATCGAAAAATTCAACATCGCCTGCCGCGTCACCGGCGGCGGCCTTTCCGGCCAGGCCCAGGCAGTGCGCCACGGCATCAGCCGCGCCCTCCTGGAATTCGATCCGGAACTGCGCGGCGTCCTGAAGCGCGCCGGTTTCCTGACCCGCGATTCCCGCGTCAAGGAAAGAAAGAAGTACGGTCAGCGCGCCGCCCGCGCCCGCTTCCAGTACTCCAAGCGTTAATTCGCCTTGTACTTTCGAACATTCCCGGGCAGGGGTGCATGCGCACCTCTGCCTTCTTTTTTTGCAAGGAGCGACGCATGAGCAGCAAAAAAATCCAGCCCGTTACAGTCTTCGCCGACGCCGAAGGAAATGTCTACGATCACCCCGAACTGCTCATGCTCGTCCGCCGTGGCCGGGAACTGACCCTGCCGAGACCGGACGAACTCATCCCCCTGCCCGAAGGCAGC
>CAZQYA010000211.1:0-4775 GCA_964597325.1 uncultured Desulfovibrionaceae bacterium | reverse complement strand
GGGAGCATCGCCATCACCCGCGGCATCCTGGCCGAACTGGACAACGAGGCCGAACTGGCCGGGCTCATCGGGCACGAGCTGGGGCACGTCAACGCCCGGCACACGGCGGCGCGCATGTCCAAGAGCAGGCTTCTGGGCACCCTGGTCGGAGGAGCGTCCATTATCGCCGGGGCGGCCAGCCAGACCCTGGGCAACCTGGCCGGCACGGTCGGCGGCCTTGGGGCGAGCCTGCTCCTGGCCCGCTACAGCCGGGAGGACGAGCGTCAGGCCGACGACCTGGGCATGCAGTACATGGTCGGCGCCGGCTACGCGCCCCAGGGCATGGTCGGCCTTATGGATATTCTGCGCTCCATGGGGCGCAGGCAGCCCAGCGCCATCGAGGCCATGTTCTCCTCGCACCCCATGAGCGAGGAACGCTACCAGACGGCCGTGGCCCGTTCCAGGTCCAGTTATGGCGGCAGGCAGAACCTCCCACTTTACCGGGAGCGCTACATGGACTCCACGGCCCGGCTGCGGAGGCTTTCGCCCATGTTCAAGCTTTTCCAGGAAGGCGACAAGGCCATGGCCGCCAAGTCCTACGCCGCGGCGCAGGGCCGCTACGCCGAGGGCCTCAAGGTTTCGTCGCGGGACTACGCGGGTCTGGTCATGATGTCCAAGTGTCTGATCGCCCAGAAAAAAGGCAAGCAGGCCGCGAACTATGCCGCCCGCGCGCGTCAGGTCTACCCTGCCGAGGCCCAGGCCCAGCACATCCACGGCGTGGCCTCCATCATGAACAAGGACTACTCCACCGCCCTGGCCGATTTCACTGCCTACGAACGCATGCTGCCCGGCAATCCGACCACGGTTTTCATGAAGGGTTTTTCCCTTGAAGGCATGAAGAACAAGCAGGGCGCGGCCCAGGAATACCATCGCTACCTGCAGCTCGTGAAGCAGGGCGAGATGGCGAAGCATGCCTACTCCAGGCTCAAGGTCTGGGGTTACCTCTGATTTTGTAACGAAATGTCCAAGCGGCCATTCGGGGACGGGTGGCCCTTTTTTGTCTTATTTTTCAGGAAAGGTGTATGAAGAAGTTTCTCCTGATTTTGACGATATTGTTGAGTTTCAGCGGCCTTTGCGCCGCCGCTGAGCCCCAGGTCGCGGCGGAGAACGCTGTCCTGTCCTCCTTTTTCGAGTCCAGGGCCAAGGAAGTGGAGGCGCTGCGGCAGGAGGTTCAGGGGCTCAAGGAGCAGCTGGACACGCACAAGGATGACATCAAGGCGGCCCTGGAAACCGCCCGCGCCCGACTGCAGACCCTCGAGGTCATGGCCCGCATGGTCAAGACGAACCCCTACGACATGCGCGTGGCCCTGGCCGAAGCCAGGTACCTGCAGGGGTCCATGACCAAGAATTTTCAGCCCCTGGAGACCCTGGCCAAGGATCTCGGGACCAAGATCGTCACGGTGCAGGCCCTGGAGGAAGACCTGGAACGGAAATGGTCCATGGGCCTGGACAAGGAAGTGCGCCAGGAGGTTCAGGGGATTCGCAAAAGTGCGGCGACCCTGGCTCAGACCCTCAAGGGTGTGCAGGAGCAGGTCGACAAGGTCCGTGGGGAGGTCGCTGAAATCCAGGCCAGCACCGACGAATGGGTGGAGACCTTCGAGACCCAGTTGCCGCAGATTTGGCGGGCGGAATTTCTGGATCCGGCCGAGTTTCGCCTGCTCCCCAAGAGTGGCGTCGATATCGGTCAGGAGCTGACTGAATGGTTCTCAAGCCTCAAATCCTTTTTTATCAGCCAGTATTCCCTGACGGGCGCGGCCGGGGACTGGGCCGGCACTTTTGTCCTGTTCTGGATTCCTTTTGTCTTCATCGGTTTCGTGGCCTACCGCTTCCTGTCCGGGGTGTTCGAGAACAACTACGCCGGCGGCCGCCTGACCTCGGCTTTCGGCATCCTGTGCCTGTCCCTGGGCCTATCCCTGCTGGCCGCCTTTTTTTCCGGCAAGGTCAAGCAGACTTCCCTGCTCCTGGCGTGCACCCACGTGCTCATGCTTCTGGGCGTGCAGGCCCTGGCCTGGGTGTTCCGTAACGTCCGGGGAGTCCTGCGGCACAGGTCGCTTCAGCCCCTGTTGCCCCTGGTTTTTCTGTCCCTGAGCGTCACGGTCCTCGATCTGCTGCGTTTGCCTCAATGGATGGAGCATCTGACGTGGGTCGGTCTGCTGGTCCTGAGCAGCCTGTTTTTCGGCATGATCCGCCCCGAATTGCGCTATGAGCGCATCGTCCGTTGGCTGCATCCCTTCGTCATGGCCATCCTGGTGGTCGTGGCCATCCTGGGCTGGGGAAACCTCGCCGTGCTGGCCAGCACCATGTGGGGCGTTTTGGCCCTGGCGTTTCAGCTGGGCATCGGCGCAACGAGCGTGGTCATGGTCGTCATCGAGAAGTTCGACAAGAAGGGCTGGCGCGCCCTGTTGACGGACCTGGCCGTGACCTTCCTGACCCTTTTGATCTGGGTGGGCGTAATCATCGGCATCATGACCTGGGTCAACGTCAACCTGGGCACCAACGCTCTCATGGACAAGCTCTCCTCCCTGGAACTCAACTGGGGGGACTTTTCCTTCAACTTCATGCGGCTGGGCATGGTGCTGCTCCTGTTTCAGGTCGTGCGTTCCCTGGCCATGGCCTGGAAAACGGTTTTGGACAGCGAAAACCTGCGCTGGAAGAACATCGACCACGGCGCGGCCGCGTCCCTGCAGCGCATCGGCATCTATTGCCTGTGGATGCTCTACGGCCTGGTCAGCCTCAACCTTCTGGGCATCAGCCTGACCAACTTTGCGGTCATCGCCGGTGGTCTTTCCGTGGGCATCGGCTTCGGTATGCAGACCATCATCAGCAACTTCATCAGCGGCCTCATCCTGCTTTTTGACCGCGCCATCCAGCCCGGAGACATCATCGAGGTGAACGGCATCTGGGCCAAGGTCATGAGCGTGAACATCCGGAACACCGAGGTCCAGACTTTCGACAATGCCAAGATCTTCCTGCCCAACTCGACCCTGATCGCCAACCAGGTCACCAACTGGACCCACCGCAACGACGTGCGCATCCGGCGCGACGTCCTTGTTGGCGTGGCCTACGGGTCCGACGTGCAGCTGGTCAAAAGCATCCTGCTGGAAGCCGCGTCCGAGCACCCGGCCGTCATGTCCACTCCGGAGCCTTTTGTCCTCTTCAGCGACTTCGGAGCCAGCTCCCTGGACTTCACCCTGCGTTTCTGGGTGCGCCACGTGGATTTCGGGCTTTCGTCGTGCTCGGAGATCCGCGAGGTCATCGACGCCAGGTTCCGCGAACGCGGCGTGGAGATCCCCTTCCCGCAGATGGACGTGCACATGCGCCCCGGCGACGGGGTGGTGAAAGTCCGGCAGGGCGACTGACGTTCCCTTTGATCGAGATGCCGCAGGGCCGTCCTCTTTCCGAGGGCGGCCCTTTTTTGTTGTGGAGGCCAGGGCGGGCGCGAGGTTGTTTTCCGGGGTGTTCCTAACGGATGAGCTGAAGGGCATATCGCTTTGAGAACATGATCCCTTCATTAAGGAACGCGTTACGAACATTCAGCGAACAGGTTTCGGAACAGGGGATGCGGGATGATTGAGAGGGTGTTCGTTTTGTGCGTAATGTTGCTAACATTCTGAAATAAAAGATGCTGGCCTGTTTAAAAGTCTGTTTCAACATGGGGGCGCGACAAGGAGTTTTCCAGCCGCGAACATGTTGACCGTCCGTTTCTACCCGTTGGTGGGGCCAACGCGATACGAACATGTTTTGAACAGATCAGGAACGGCCTGGACCGGCTGCACCCTCTTCCCTGCATTCAGGAGGGCGCAGGAGGCTTGAACCGGCCTGGCGCTGGTCGGTGCCGGGCATATTGATATGGAAAATGTTCAAAATTGAGATAAATATTGGTATTAAATGGTTTTTTTAATAACAGGCGGTGTTTATTCCTGCGTGGGGACGCAGGGCAGGATAGCGGAGGCGGGATGGCGAGGCGTCAGGGGGGCGTGGGAGACGGTGTCAGTCCGGGCTTCACCGTTCCCAAGTGAAGGTGAAGAGGCAACTGGGCGCACCGTCCATGATGGTCTGGGTGCGCCGCATGGTCAGCTTCGGGCTGTAGCCCTGGGCAAAGGGTTCGTCGCGGGAGCAGGACAGCACCGCGCCCATGTCCGGGGCGATGCCCATGGCGGCGTAGGCCCGGGCATACCCGCAGTCCGTCACGGTGAAGGACAGTGTCGCTCTGTCCAGCTTTACGTTTTCGATGGTCAGGGCGCCGCCGGCGCGCCACCGTTCGAGGACCGTGGCGAAGTGCTTCAGGCTCGGACCCTGGGGCGCAAGCCCGGCAAAGGCTTCGCCACCCGATCTGGCATCGTTTTCAATGGCTTCGGCCAGGATGCCTCTGGCCCTGTCCGGCCCGAGTTCCCTGCTCAGGGATTGAAATATCCGCATTGCGAGCCCGGCCTGCGCCGAGCGGATGGCGAGCATGTCCATGGGAGCCTCTTTGCTTTCTTCGGGCTCTGGGGTAGCCTTTGGCATGTTCCTTCCCCTGTCGCCCATGTGTTTTCGGAGCGCTGATTCTCCCGTCCACACTCCCCTTCCTGGAGAGCAGGACAGCCCCGGGTTTGAGGAATCCGAAGAACGCTTTTTGCTCTGCCGAACCTGCGGCCAGCCCGTGACCCGTGAACGGGATCGGCTGGAGGTCGGCGGCAAGCACGCCCACGCCCTGTTCAATCCTTCGGGGCATCTGTTCGAGGTGGGGTGTTTCG
>CAZQYA010000210.1:720-4780 GCA_964597325.1 uncultured Desulfovibrionaceae bacterium | reverse complement strand
GTCGTACTCGCCGCTGTAGGGCAGGTCGTTATAGGACTGGCCGGCCGCGATGGCCCTGTCCCAGTCGTAGGAGGCCCAGTAGGCGTCGGAGCCCTTGGGGCCGAACAGCCTGGGGATGACCATGGTTTTGTTGACCTTGTCGTAGGGCGTCTTGCCCGTGTGAACCTTGAAGGGGAAGATGCGCGCATTGGGGTCCTTTGCATCGCCCATGGGCCAGGAGATACGCACCGGGACGGAAGGATCGATGACGTCTTTGGCCGTGGTGCCCTTGATGGCGCCGTTGAACCATTCGTAACGCGGGATCTCGTTCTTGCCCCACACGAAGTCGCCCTTCTTGGCGTCGTAGTCGGGCTTGCCGAACTCGTCCTTGTTCACCTGGCGCTTCTTGTCGCCGGCCGTGGACCAGTCCCAGCTCATCTTGGTCGGGTTGATGCGCGCAAACGTCGGGATGTGGCAGGACTGGCAGGCCACCTTGTCCGTATGGTCGTTGGCCTTCTGGTTGGTCTTGTGCGGCTGCGCGCCGTGGCAGGATTCGCACATGATCTTGGGCGTCAGGTCGTCCTCCAGGAGGCTCTTGCGATCCGTGGAGGCGGGCGTGGCATAGATGCGGCCGGCGATGTTGTGCGCGTCCGTGGTGTGGCAGCGCGTGCAGTCGAAGTTCTGCCCATCGGTGCCCATGTGCACATCAAGTTGTTTGTTGGGCATGGCCATGGATGAATCCAGGTCGCCGTGCTTCACGCCGTCCCCACCACCGCCGTAGAAGTGGCAGGTCCCGCAGTTGTTCCGGCCCGGCCTGCTCACGGACTGGGCGACCTTGTTGTAGTCGGGCGGCAGGAACTCGGTCTTGCCCCCGAACATGGTGGCGTTGGTCACCGGGTAGCCGGCCTTGGTGGGGAATTTCTTGTAGGTGCCGGTCTGCTCGTGGCAGACAAGACAATCCACCTTTTCGGCGCTGGTGAAATCGAAATTCTTGTCCTTCCAGCCGTAACCGATGTGGCAGGAGGTGCAACGCGGCTCGTTGGAGCCCACGGCGATGCAGAAGTTGTTCACGGACACGCCGCCTTTGCCCGTATCCCCGCTGGGGTCGGCCGGATCCTTCCAGGTCCAGTGGATGGTCTTGTGGAGTTGCATGGCTGCCTCGTTGTGGCAGGACAGGCAGGCCTTGGTCACGGCCTCGGGCGAATCGAACTGCTGCTTGAGGATGGGGTGCCTGGAATGGTCCGCCGTAATCCATTTGACGTCATCGTTCCTGACGGTCTGTCGGGCCAGGGCGCGGCCCGGGGCTTCCTCCACCGCGGCCGAGGTCGCCAGCGGGAAGAGGCATAGCAGAAGGACGCTGCAGAGCGCTTCCCAGCGTACGAAATTGTGCATTGCTCACTCCTTAGGTTTAGAAATCGAAGCTCTTCTCTTTGCCCTCGGTCCCTTTGAGCAACGGTCATGCCATGGCGCAGTGCACAATGTATGTCTTTCAACCTTCTGATATCATGAATGAAGTACGTTTTGGACGTGGTTTTGTCATGTTGGTGGATATTGACAAGTGTATATATAAACATGACAAGTGTTAATATCGCTATACACTTTTGGCTTGTCGATGCCGGTTTGTGCGGCATAGGCAAGGGAGGATTGGGCGGATACCATGAACGATTGCAAGCTGTTCGAAGGGTTCGGAATCGGGGAACCCGCGTGCGGGACGCCCCCGCTGGAGTCCCATTGGCGGGAGATCGTAGACATCATGCAGGAGGGATTGCTGCTGGTGGACCCCAACGGCGTCATCAGGATGGTCAACCGGGCCCTGGAGGAGATCACCGGGTATAGCCGGGAGGAACTCATCGGGTCCAACTGCTCCATCTTCAAGTGCGATGCGTGCCGCCGGGTCCGTTCCGAGGCGCGTTCGGCCTGGTGCAGGCTCTTCGAGCAGGGGCGCTACGTACGCCGGAAATGCCACATCATGCGCAAGGACGGCGTCTACGTGCCCATCCTCAAGAGCGCCTCGATCCTCAGGGGGCAGGACGGTTCACCCCTGGGCGCCGTGGAAACCATGATCGACCTCACGGAACTGGACCGCAAGGAGCACGAACTTCAGCAGCTTTCCCTGCTTCTGGGCGAGACGGACATGTTCCACGGCATGGTCGGCCGGTCGGCCAAGATGCTTGAGGTTTTTCACCTCGTGGAACGGGCGGCCCAGAGCGACGCGCCCATTTTCATCTGCGGCGAATCGGGCACGGGCAAGGAGCTGGTGGCCAGGGCAATTCACGACCTGGGGCCGCGCCGGGAAGAACCCTACGTGCAGGTCAACTGCGCCGCCCTCAACGAGGCCTTGCTGGAGAGCGAACTCTTCGGCCACGTCAAAGGCGCCTTCACCGGAGCCATCCGGCACCGGCAGGGGCGCTTCGAGGCGGCTGGCGGCGGTGACATCTTTCTGGACGAGATCGGGGACCTGCCCATGCCCGTGCAGGTCAAGCTCCTGCGCGTGCTGGAGACCAAGAGCTTCGAGCGCGTCGGGGAGAACCAGTCCCTGTCCGTGGACGTGCGCATCATCACGGCCACCAACAAGGTGCTGCCCGAGCTCATTTCCGGGGGCCTGTTCCGCGAGGATCTCTTCTTCCGCATCAACGTCATCCCCGTGCACCTGCCGCCCCTGCGCCAGCGCAAGGAGGACATCCCCCTGCTGGCCGACCACTTCATCCACCGGCTGCTGGCCAAGAACGACAAGGACATCAAGGGACTGAGCCCCGAGACCCTGAGCCTGTTCATGAAATATTCGTGGCCAGGCAACGTGCGCGAGCTCAAGAGCAGCCTGGAGTACGCCTTTGTCCTGGCCGACGGCGGGCACATCGAGCCCCGGCATCTGCCCGGCACCTTCTCCGCGGGCGTAGCCGTCAGGCCCAAAGTCGCTCCAGCCGCGGTTTCCGACCAGCGGGATCAGCTTCTGGAGGCCCTGCGCGCGTCCGGGGGCAACAAGTCCGAAACCGCAAGGATCCTGGGGGTCAGCCGTCTCACGGTCCTGAACAGGATGCGCAAGTACGGTATCGACCTGGCCAAGGTCATCCGGACTTGAGCCCGATCCGGGCCCCTGGGCGAAGGAAAAAGAAAAGGCCGCTCCGGGCGGCCTTTGTCATGTCGGGGGTATTCCCGCGCTCAAAAGAAAAGCAGACCCTGGATCAGCCCGATGGTCGCGCCCAGTACTGCGCCTACGACCTCGATGAAGCGGAACTCTTTGGCCATGATGGACATGAGCAGCGCCTCCAGGCGTTCCATGGACAGACCTTCGATTTTTTCCTGGATGATCTTGCGGAAATCCAGGCTGTTCTCCAGTTCGCCCGAGGCGGTTTCCAGGAGGCCCGGAACGATGCGGTCCAGTTCCTTGTCAAGCAGCCCCTGGATCTTTTCCATCATGGGGCCGTCCAGGAACATGGCGATCATGGGGTTCAGGCTGCCAAGTCGCTTGGACAGGAATTCCGAGAATCCGTCCAGGATGCGCTCCTTGAGGCGAGCCGAGAATTCCGGGCGCTGCATGGCCGTTCGGATGTCGTCATGGGAAAGCAGCTCGCCCTCGATAACGGCGGCCAGATTCATGGCCAGGGCCTTCTGGCGTTTGGGAAAGATGCCCTGCACCGTGAGGCTCCCCACCTGCACGGGGCGGCGGGGGTGAAAGAGCATCTTGATGGCGATGAAGTTGGTGATCCAGCCGATGAAGGCGCAGATCACCGTGGACAGGCAGAGTTTGAGCAGCATGGGTTTCTCCGGATCGTGAATTCGGTGGAGGAGGAGCTACTCGGCCGCCGGCGGGACCTGCTGGTCCATGGTGCGGGGTGCGTCGTTGCGCAGCACGCTCTTGATCTGGGCGGTGAAGGCGGCCAGACCCTGGACCTTGATGCCTTCAAGCATCTCGGCGTCGGATTCGATTTCTGAGCAGGCCTTGGCGCTGGACCAGATCAGGTGGATGCCGGCAGTCTGTTTCTTGCCCTTGGCGTCGGCCAGATCGATGACGGCCAGGGCCTTGGCACGCCGCACCTGCTTCTTGACGGGTCCGGACCGGACCGTGGCCTTGAGACAGGCG
>CAZQYA010000210.1:0-710 GCA_964597325.1 uncultured Desulfovibrionaceae bacterium | reverse complement strand
GACCTTGAGCGGGTCGGGCTGGCTCAGGAACAGATAGGGCAGGGTCATGCCGGGGCTGGACATGGCCTGGTTGCGGAAGCCGCTGTCAACGTTCACGTTCTGTTCCTGTGCGGATTTGATCATATGGAACAGGTCGCCGGCGATGCTCTGGGCGTAATTCTTGTCGGTCATGAAGGCTCCTCGTGATGATGGACGCCGGAACCGTTCCGGCGCCCGGCTCCTTTACACGAGGCGTCTGCGACAGGCAAGCCGGCCTTCAGGCGAAGGGCCGGCCGTCCCAGGCCCATTTGCCCGGGTCCGCCTCCTCGAAGACGATGTAGACCCGCTGGCTCTCGACGCCCAGCTCTTCCTGGACGATCCGGGTCAGTTCCGCGGCCAGACCGCCGATGGCTTCGTCCTTGAGGTTCAGGGTGCGCAGGCGCAGGTGCGCCACCGGATCCCCGGACCCGCCGAAGAACATGGACACTTCGTCCGCGACCATGACCATCATGTAGGTTTCGGCCTTGCCGAGGCCGGTGCAGACACAGTCCGAGAGGGCGCGCATCATCGCGTTTTTGTCCTGAATGCGCACATTCGTGGAAAGTTCAAGGCAGGGCATGTCGTTCCTCCGTATCTGACTGTTGGAAAATTCAAAATCCGCAGGCCGCCCCAAAACGGCGATCTGCTGCGTCAGCGAAAAAATCCAGACCGCTTATGTATGCGCAATACAC
>CAZQYA010000209.1:0-4885 GCA_964597325.1 uncultured Desulfovibrionaceae bacterium | reverse complement strand
GCGCGGATGATGGACATCCAGGAGTTTTCCTCGATGGGCAGGTGGTAGTTGGCCGAAAAGCGCAGGGCCCTGATGGCGCGCAGGTAGTCGTGCTTGAGGGTCTCGTCGGGAATGCCCTGAAAGCGGATCTGGCCGGCGGAAATGTTCTCGAACCCGTCGTACACGTCCCTGGAACGCGGAATAAAGGGGCAGGCCAGGCTGACGGGAAAGTTCTCATCCTTCTCCAGTTTCCTGAGCATGGTGCTGGTGACCTGTGCCACGCAGGCCTCTGGGTGGGAGGCATCGGCCATATCAGCGGGATGAAAAAGGAAACTCGAGTTGCCCTGGGTCATGCAGGCCACGACACTGCCTTCGCCGGCCACGACTTCGGGAAAAAGGTTCTTGAGACCTGCCAGGTCCATGTCCGTGCAGATTTCCACCTCCGCGTCCAGGGACGAAGCGATGATCTTGCTCTGCAGGGCGGCGTTGATGACATAGGCGTCATAGCCGTTGCGCATGATGGTTTTGCAGATGGAGGCGGCTTCTTTTATCGGCTGAGGCATCAATGTCTCCTTGAGTGTATTCGCGGTTCGGTTTCGGCTTCGATCGCCAAAGACCGTTCAAATATCTTCGTCTTTTTCACCCGACTTGGTCAAGCGGTAGCGGAACTGCCGGAAATTGAGGCCGACCATCTCGGCGGCCCGCCCCTTGTGCCCGCCGCAACGGCGCAGGGCCTCGGCAAGGATCTTCCGTTCGTGCTCGCCCAAAAATTCGTCCAGGGTCACCTGGCCCGAGAGAACCCTGTGTATGCCCCCATCCTGATCGGGCGAGGGGACCTTCTCGTAGATGACCAGGGACTGGGCCGTAACGATGTTCCCCGGTTCCAGGGCCACGGCCCGCTCCACGATGTTTTCCAGCTCCCGGACATTACCGGGATATCCATAGGCGAGAAGCTTCCTGCGCGCCTCGACGTCGAAGCCCTCCATCTGCCGCTTCTGGGCATGGCAGGCCTTCTCCAGAAAATGGTCGGCCAGGGCAAGCACATCCTCGCCCCGATCGCGCAGGGGGGGCAGATGCACCTTGACGCCGCTCAGCCTGTAATAGAGATCCTCCCGAAAGTCCCCATCGGCTACGCATTGCTCCACGTTGCGATTTGTGGCCGCAATGATGCGGACGTCCGACCGGTGCTCTTCGGTGCCGCCCAGGGGGATGAAACAGCGTTCCTGGATGTAACGCAGCAGCTTGACCTGTGTGGACAGGGCCAACTCGCCCACCTCGTCCAGGAAGAGGGTTCCGCCCTCGGCCATCTCCAGGAGCCCCTTTTTGTTGCGGTCCGCTCCTGTGAAGGCCCCCCGGCGATAACCGAAAAGTTCGCTCTCCACCAGATTCTCGGGCAGCCCGCCGCAGTTGATGGCCAGGAAGGGCTGGACGGCGCGGCTGCTCTCGTTGTGGATGCAGCGGGCGAAAAGCTCCTTGCCCGTGCCCGACTCACCCGTCAGGAGCACATTGATGTTGGTCGGGGCGATGCGCTGCACCAGGTCGAATACGGCCTGCATCTGCTCGCTTTGGCCGATGATCTCCCCATAATGCTTGCGAATCTGGCCCTTGAGCCAGGCGTTCTCCTCCTGAAGGCGGGCTGTCTCCAGGGTCCGCTCCACGGTGTAAAGCAGGTCGTCGAGCTCGAATGGCTTGGAGATATAGTCCTTGGCGCCGTGCTTCATGGCCGTAATAGCGCTCTTGGCGTCGGCGTAGGCCGTGACCATGAGTACCGGGATATCGGCCCAGGTCTCGCGGATGCGGACCAGAAGGTCTATGCCGCTCTCCCGCCCCAGACGCAGGTCCAGGAGGATGAGCGCGATGGCGTGCTTCTGCAAAACGGACAGGGCCGTGGCCGAATCGGGCGCGGTCCAGACCGTGTGCCCCTTCTTAAGCAGGGCGATTTCCAGAACCTCTCGCAGGCTGATGTCGTCGTCGACGATGAGAATATTGGCCATATGGTTCCCAGGCTGTGATTCCGTTTCAAGAATGACGGCTAGCCCAAATCACGCCCCGGTTCAAGACGCACCCCGATCCAAAGGAGGTCCTACCTGGAAAACACCACGACCCCGCCCAGATAGTGGGCCATGACCCGGCCGGGAATCTCCTTGCCGAGGCAGGGCGTGTTCTTGCCCTTGGAACGCATGGCCTCGGCCGTAACCACCCAGGCCTGATCCGGATCGAAAAGCACGAAGTCCGCAGGGTCCCCGGGCTGCATTCGGTTGACCCTCAAATCGAAGATCTCTGCGGTCTTCCGGCACCACAGCCGGGCAATGTCCTCGAACTCGAGCTCCCCGCTGCGCACCAGCTCGTAGGTCAGGGACAGGGCCGTATCCAGTCCGGAAATTCCGTTGGGAGCTTCGGCGAAGGTCACCTCCTTCTCGTGGGCCGCGTGGGGAGCATGGTCCGTAACCATGATGTCGATGACGCCGGTGCGCACGGCCTGGCGCATGGCCAGCACGTCGTCGCGGGTGCGCAGCGGCGGATTGACGCGCACGCTGGTATCGTATCCCTCCACCCGCGTCTCGTCCCAGAGCAGAAAGTGCGGACAGGTCTCGGCCGTCACGCGCACACCGCGCTCCTTGGCCCCGGCAATGAGCTCCACAGACTCGCGGCAGCTGATGTGGGCCAGGTGCACGGGCAGGTCCAGATAGGCGGCGAGCATGATGTCCCGGGACACCTGCAATGCCTCGGACACCGTGGGAACGCCCTTCAGGCCGAGACGGCTCGAAACTTCGCCCTCGTTCATGGTCCCGCCCCATCCGAGCCACGGATCCTCGCAGTGGTCGATGACCTTCAGGCCGAAGTCGGATGCGTACTCCATGGCCCTGCGGAACAGTTCCGTGTTCTCCACGGGCCTGCCGTCGTTGGAGAGGGCCACGCAGCCCGCCTGGGCCAGCTCGCCCGCCTGGGCCAGCTCCTTGCCTTTCAGCCCGACGGTCAGGGCACCCACGGGCCGCACCCAGGGCCCGTGCGGAAAGGCCTCGGCACCGCGCTGCAGCACGAAACGCGTCACAGAGGCGCAATCATTGACCGGGCTGGTGTTGGCCATGGCCATAACCTGGCCGAATCCACCCCCGGCCGCGGCGGACAGGCCCGAGGCGATATCCTCCTTGTACTCCTGTCCCGGTTCGCGCAGATGTACGTGAGCGTCGATAAGGCTCGGCAAAAGGGCCAGCCCCCCTCCCTCCACCACCTGGGCATCGGGTGCCTCGACCGAACCCGCATCAGCGAGTTCGACCACCTTGCCTTCGCCAATGAGCAGGTCGCAATCGCGGTCCTGCCAGGTTACATTGCGGATCAGCAGATCAACGTGTGCCATGGCGCGCCCTCCCTTTAGGCCGCGACCCGGGCCCGGGTCAGATAAAGATGCAGAATGGTCATGCGCACAGCCACGCCGGAGGTGACCTGGTCCAGGATGAGGCTCGACCCGCAGTCCGCCAGCTCCGAGCTGATCTCGAGCCCACGGTTCATGGGACCGGGATGCATAATCTTCACTCCCGGATTGGCCTTTTCCAGATGCCCGGGAGTAAGCCCGTAGGTGCAGCAGTACTCGCGCAGGTCCGGCAGCAGCCCAGCCTGCTGGCGCTCCAGCTGCAGCCTCAGGCAGATGACCGCATCCACGCCTGCGCAGGCCCTGGAGACGTCGGAAAAGACCTCCACGGGCCAGGAGGAAACCCCGGCAGGCAGGAGCGTGCGCGGCGCACAGAGCCTGACGCGCGCGCCCAGCATGGTCAACATTTCCACGTCGGAGCGGGCCACGCGACTGTGAGCGACATCGCCCAGAATGCAAACGGTCTTGCCCTCGAAGGAGTCCCATACCTGGTACAGGGTGAAGCCGTCGAGCAGGGCCTGGGTGGGATGGGCGTGCCAGCCGTCGCCGGCGTTGATGATCGAGCACCTGTCCAGCCGTTCGGCCATGAACCGGGCAGCACCGCTGTCCCAGTGGCGGATGACGATGGCGTCGGGGTTCATGGCCTGCAGGGTCAGGGCCGTGTCCTTGAGGCTTTCACCCTTCTGCAGCGAACTCCCGGACTTCGCCAGGCTGAAGGTGTCCGCGGACAGCCGCTTGCCCGCCATGTCGAAAGACGTCTTGGTGCGCGTGGAGGCCTCGGCGAAAAAAAGGACCACGCTCTTGCCCTTCAAAATAGGCACCTTCTTGACGGGCCGCTGATTGACCTCGGCAAACCGGGTCGCCGTCTCGAAAACGTGACGGATTTCGTCCGGATCCAGTTGGGATATCTCCAGCAGATCTTTATGTCGCCAATTCATGTCGCCAGCCTCCCGGCCAAAGTTTATCTTCTCCACGCGGCCAAAAAAAAGGGACCCGGCTTAAGGCCCGTCCCCTTGTCGCTGCATCCCGCACGATTTTTCCTCCACGCTTCATGGCGTGGGAATCTACACGACGGAAAGCCGGGCGTCCAGTGCTGTGGCATCCTTTCCGCCGCAAGACGCAAAAAGGGCGCGGCCTTGTCGACCGCGCCCGGCATGGTTTCGTCGTATGAATCCGGCCTACTCCTGGACCTCGGGAAGCTTACCCTTGGGAATGCCGCCGTTCTCCTGGCCCTCAAGGGGCACGTGATCGAAGCAGACCACAGTCTGTTCGTCCTCCAGGCGCACCAGACGCACGCCCTGGGTGGCGCGGCCCACCAGACTGATGTCGCTGATGCCGATGCGGATGATCTTGCTTCCAGAAGTCAGCAGGATGAGTTCGTCCGTGGGGAGGACCATCATGGCGCCGACGAGCGTGCAACCCGGCGCGAGCACGGCGTAATCGTACATCCCCTTGAAAATCGGACAGTCATCCGTCCCGATGCCCATTTGCAGGGCGTCGAGCTCGCACCGGACGCCCTGGGCGGTATTCTGCGGA
>CAZQYA010000208.1:0-4975 GCA_964597325.1 uncultured Desulfovibrionaceae bacterium | reverse complement strand
ACCATGCTCGGCCGCCACGCCTACGACCTTGTGCTCATGGACCTGCAGATGCCGGTCATGGACGGGTTCACGGCCACCCGCATCGTGCGGGCCTGCGAGAAGGGCCTGCCCGCGCCCACGGACATGGACGGGAACATCCTCATCCGGGCCCTGCGCGAAAAGATCCAGGGCACGTTCACGCCCGTCATGGCCATGACCGCCCACGCCCTGCTGGAAGACAAGCAGCGCTGTCTGGACATCGGCATGGACGACTACCTGACCAAGCCCCTGCGCCTGGAGGAGGTCCACGCCGCCCTGAGCCGCGTGGCGGGACCGCCCCTCTCGACCGCCCCGCAGCGGTCGGCCGGGGGTGAAGACAACCCGCGAATCGAGCCTCCAACCGACGCCGAATCCGAACCGAAACAGGCCATGCCGCAGCCCGAAGCCGATGCCGCCTCGCCCGGCGGCCTCGTCGAGCGCATGACCGCCGCCCTGCGCGATCAGTACGACCTGGACCGCGACGAGGCCATGCCCCTGATCCACAGCCTGGCCGCGTCCCTGGCCGAGCACCGCGACGGCCTGGAGGGCTGCCTGCCCCTGCCCGAGGCCGAGAAACTGCGGCACCACGCCCACGGCATGAAGGGGCTGCTCCTGAACATGGGGTTGACCCCCGAAGGAATGGCGGCCAAGGAAGTGGAGGAACTGACACGATCCGGCGGCCAGGAGGACCTGGGCCGGGGCGCCGAGGGCCTGCTCCGGCTGGCCCGGGGCATCCTGGACGAGCTCCGGGCCGCCCTCAACGCATAAAGAGACGGGAGGCTTCATGAACACATTGACCTGGCACGGCCACTCGGCCTTCGCCATAACATCCGGAAACAAAACGATCCTCATCGACCCCTGGTTCGACGGCAACCCCTCGGCCAAGGCCGCGGCCGCGAACATCGACGCCGACCTGGTCCTGGTCACCCACGACCACGGCGACCACGTCGGCCAGGCCCTGGACATCTGCAAGCGCACCGGGGCCACCCTGGGCTGCATCGTCGAACTGGCGGCCAAGCTCAAGTCCCAGGGCCTGCCGGGCGACCAGATCCTGAACGGCATCGGCTTCAACATCGGCGGCACCGTGACCCACCAGGGCGTCTCGGTGACCATGACCCAGGCCAACCACTCCTGCGAATCGGGGGTGCCCGTGGGCTTCATCATCCGCCTCGAAGACGGCTACACGATCTACCACTCCGGGGACACGGGCATCTTCTCGTCCATGGCCCTGTGGGGCAAGCTGCACAGGATCGACCTGGCCCTGCTGCCCATCGGCGGTGTCTTCACCATGGACGCGGCCCAGGCCGCCCTGGCGGCCATGATGCTCAGGTGCAAAAAGGTCGCGCCCATGCACTGGGGAACCTTCCCGGTGCTGGACCAGAACGTGGACGCCTTCAAGGCTGAGCTGGACAAGCTCGGACTGGCCGACACCCTCATGCAGGTTGAGGTAGGCGTACCCGTCGGACTCGTGCGCTAGGATTTCGCTTAGGCGCTCTCGGGGGAATCAGGCAGAAACAGCCTGAAGAGTGTCGTCCGTTCGCGGGGAATATAGGTCAGAGATCCCCCGAGATGGTTCTCGGCGAAAACCTTGGACGAATACAGACCAAGACCCCGGTCCTCTCCCTTGGTGGAAACGTAGCGCTTGAAAAAGTTCGCGGCGATCTCCAGGGGGACGGTTCCGGGGTTTTCCACGTCGATGATCACGCCCTGATCGGTGGTCGACCAATGCAGGCGGATCCTGGCCCCGTCGGGGCTCGCCTCCAGGGCATTGACCACAAGGTTAGTCAGCACGTGCCGCAGAAGTCTGGAGTCGGTCCATACCCGGCAGGACTGGCCATGGGCCAGAATCTCCCTGTTCCGGGCTTCAGGCAGGGCGCGCAGCTGCCGGGCCAGAACCAACATGTAGGACGACAAATCGCACAGGGAATTCTGCACCACCAGCCGACCCGTTTCAGCAGCCATGATGTCGTACTGGTAAAGAACCTGCTGCAGCATGGACAACGCGCTTTTGCGCAGGACCGGAATATGCTGCAGCAATTCATCACCCTGCTCCGCGTCGAGAAGGGCGAACATGGTGTCCAGACCGCCCGCGGCATTGATCATGTTGTGCAGAAACGTCCGGTTCAATCCGGACAGCCTGCGTTCGTGACTGACGTCGAGGGCGACATTGAGACTGTAGGCCTCTGCCTCGTACTCGATGGGCCGCGAAAGGATCTGAACGTCCAGGGCATGCACGCCCTGCCCGTTGCGGGCGAGGATGTGGCATTCCATGCACTCCTCTTCCCCCTGCAGGCTCTTCAGAATGGCTTTTACGGCCCCGCAATGCCGGCAGTACTCCGAACACCCACACCCCGCCTCCATCTCCGCGGAATGAACGCACCCGAGGGCCTCGCCCGGACGCATGCCGATCACGCGTTCAGGCGTACCAGGCGGCAGGACCGCGGCGAACGAGGGATTGCAGTAGACGATCTGGCGCCAGGCATTGGCGACAAAGACCATGACGGGCATGTTCTCCAACAGCTGCAGGCTGTCGAGGCGGGCCAGCTTTTCCGGAAAACCCGCCAGACTCGCGGACCCGAGACGTTCCGCCGGAGCGAAGTGGGTGGGCAGGGATTCATTGATCATGCCCAGCCCATACATGATTCCGTAGAATTTACAATCTGCAGGCAGGCCTTGGGGACACGGGGAGCGCCAAAAAATCGTCCGCTCCCCGTGCCGATGCCAAAACTCGGTCCCTCAAGGAACTACAGGCTGGGCGGAACGACATCGCCAGCGGCGACCATCCGCTCAATCTGGTCCACGTCCTTGTCACCGCGGCCCGAAAGATTGACGACGATGATCGTCTCGGGCGAAAGCTCCGGTGCGATGCGCAGGGCATGGGCCAGGGCGTGGGAGGACTCCAGGGCCGGGATGATGCCTTCGGTGCGCGAGAGCAGGAAAAAGGCGTCCAGGGCCTCCCTGTCGCTGGCGTGCACGTACTCGGCGCGGCCGCTGTCCTTCATGTGCGCGTGTTCGGGACCGACGCTCGGATAGTCGAGCCCGGCGGAGATGGAATAGACCTCGGCGGGCTCGCCGGCCTGGTCCTTGAGCATGTAGGAGTTGAAGCCATGCATGACACCGGGTTCACCCAGGCAGAGGGTGGCGGCGTGCTGGCCGTAGTCCAGGCTGCGGCCCGAAGGCTCCACCCCGACCAGCCGGACCGACTCGTCGGGGATGAACTCGGAGAACAGGCCGATGGCGTTGGACCCGCCGCCCACGCAGGCGATGCAGTAGTCGGGCAGGCGTCCTTCGGCCTCGAGGATCTGCGCCCTGGCCTCGCGACCCACGATGGCCTGGAACTCGCGGACCATGAGGGGATACGGATGCGGGCCCACGGCCGAACCGAGCAGGTAGAACGTGTTCTGCGCGTCCTGGACCCAGGACATGAGAGCTTCGTCCACGGCCTCCTTGAGGGTCTTCTGGCCGCTTTCGGCCGGCACCACCGTGGCGCCCATCATCTGCATGCGAAAAACGTTGAGCTTCTGCCGCTCCACATCCACCGCACCCATGTGGATGGTGCACTCCATGCCCATGAGCGCGGCCGTGGCCGCCGTGGCAACACCGTGCTGGCCCGCTCCGGTCTCGGCGATGATCTTCTTCTTGCCCATGCGCTTGGCCAGCAGGATCTGACCGATGGTGTTGTTGACCTTGTGAGCCCCCAGGTGATTGAGATCCTCACGCTTGAGGTAGATCTTCGCCCCGCCGCAGCGCGCGGTCAGGTTGGAGCAGAAATACAGGGGGCTGGGACGACCCGTGAACTGCCGCTGGTAGTATTCGTACTCCGCGAGAAAATCCGGATCGTTGCGGTAGCGTTCGAAGGCCGCGGCCAGATCGTTCAGGATGTCCTTGATGGGCTCGGGGACGTACTGGCCTCCGTAGGCACCGAAAAAACCGTCGGCTGTGGGCATGGTCATGGTGGTCTCCTTGAAGGTTGCTGTGAAAAAAAAAGCCGCGGTCAGTGTGCACTGCCGCGGCTGTTCTTCCTTAAATTGGGAGAGGAATTTCAGGCCAAGACGAATCCCGCGGCATGTACTCCATGCCGCCACCAGAGAATGGAAAGGTTCGTGGCCGTGATATTCATGAAAAAAGCAAGTGCCTGCGCATGTTGCATTTGTCAAGGGATAATCGATCGTATAGAAAAGCGCGTCACGTTCATCACAGGAGAACCACGATGATCACCAAGAACGACGATGCCGTCTGGCATGAACTCATCCCGGGCATCAGCGTCAGCACGCTGGTCCACGGCGAAAACACTCTCATGGCCCGGTTCAGGCTTCAGGAGAGGTCTTTCCTGCCGCTCCACTCCCATCCCCAGGAACAGACCGGCTACCTGATCTCCGGACGCATGACCATGACCATCGGCGGGGTCGATCACGACTTCGGAGCCGGAGACAGCTGGAACATCCCATCCGGGGTGGAGCACGGCGCCGTGGTCCATGAAACCGCCCTCGCCGTCGAAGTCTTCAGCCCCGTTCGCGAGGACTACATGCCCTACCTCCCCCCCAGGCCATAAGCATGTCCGCACCCAGCTTTGGCCAGGCCCCCGGAAACCCGATGACCGATTCCAAGGCATTCACACGGACCTTTGCGGTCGAGGAACCCTCCACGGCCTGCGATCTCCTGTCGCGCCTGACGGGCCTGTCCAAAGGGCGCATCAAGGACTGCATGGCCAAGGGCGGCGTGTGGCGATTTCGCCCGGGACACGCCGTCTCGCGACTGCGCCGGGCCACGGCGAGCGTTCAACCCGGAGAAAGGCTGGAAATCGGCTACGACCCGAACCTGCTGGCCATCATCCCGGAAACGCCCGTACTCGTGTTCAAGCACCCCCGCTACTCGGTCTGGGACAAACCGGCAGGCGTGCTTTCCCAGGGCACGCGCTTCGCGGACCACTGCGCCATGCCCAGACTGTGCCAGACGG
>CAZQYA010000207.1:1713-4989 GCA_964597325.1 uncultured Desulfovibrionaceae bacterium | reverse complement strand
GAGGATTTGAGCTTTCCCGCGAACGGGTATAAGCCGCCCCTATCACAACCTGCGAGGGGGATTTTCATGAACGAATGCCGCATCAACCCATGCTGTGAGGATCTGAGTTCCTTCAAGGTCATGGATGTGCTGGAGCGGGCGTGCGCCCTGGAGAAACAGGGCCGCGACATCGTGCATCTGCAGATCGGCGAGCCTGATTTCGATACGCCCGAATGCGTCAAGGAGGCCGCCTGCAAGGCCATCCGCGACGGCCGCTGTCAATATACCCATTCCCTGGGGATCATCGAACTGCGCGAGGCCATCTGCGCGCACTACCATGACAAGTACGGCGTGGAGGTCCATCCCGACCGGGTCCTGGTCACTTCCGGCACGTCGCCGTCCATGCTCCTGGCTTTTTCCCTGCTGCTGCGTCCCGGTGACCGGGTGCTGCTTTCGGATCCGAGCTACGCCTGCTATCCCAATTTCCTGCGTTTCGCCGGAGCCGTTCCAGACTTTGTGCCCGTGCGCGAGGAAGACGGCTTTCAGTTCCGCCTGGACAAGGTCAGGGAGCGCATGGGCGAGGACGTCCGCGGGATCCTGGTCAATTCTCCGGCCAATCCCACGGGCACGCTGGTCAGCCCCGAGGTGTACCGCGGGCTGGTCGAACTGGGAGTGCCCCTCTTTTCCGATGAAATCTACCACGGGCTGGTCTACGAGGGGCAGGAACACACCGCCCTGGAGTTCACGGACAATTGCTTTGTCTTCAACGGTTTCTCCAAGCTCTATGCCATGACCGGCTGGCGTCTCGGGTACGTCATCGCCCCCGAGGGGTACATGAACCGGCTGCAGACCATGCAGCAGAACTTCTTCCTGTGCACCAGCTCCATCGCCCAGTGGGCCGGCGTGGCCGCCCTGACCCAGGCCGGACCTGACGTGGAGCGCATGAAGGGCATCTACGACCAGCGGCGCAGATACATGCTCGGGCGGCTGCGGGAGCTTGGTTTCGGCATCAAGGTCGAACCCACCGGCGCTTTCTACGTTCTGGCCAATGCGCGTAAATTCACCAGCGATTCCATGCAGTTCACCTTCGATCTCCTGGAACGGGCCGGCGTGGGCGTCGCACCGGGCGTGGACTTCGGCCCGGGCGGCGAGGGCTACATCCGTTTTTCCTACGCCAATTCCATCCAGAACATCGAGGAGGGCATGCGTCGTCTCGAAAAATACCTTGGAGGTCTGTCATGAGCCTGGTGGAAGTGTCGGTCAACGGCCCCTGCTGTTCCGGCTGCCTGGCCTGCGTGGAGATGGTCCCGGAAATATTCGGGTTCGACGATGACGCGGGCGTGGCCGTGGTCCTCGTGAACCCCTGCGACGAGGACGCGGCTCGCCGGGCCGCGTCCTACTGCCCTGACGACTGCATCGACATCGAAACGCCATAGCGCGGCGTGGCCGGTTGGCGCATGTCTTTCAGATGGAGCTTGCGCCGGGCGCGAACGTTTCGGATTGCCGCGTTTTTCCCTGCCTTTTCTTGACGGTACGCGTTCGCGAGTTACATGAGAATGATTCCTGATTTCATGTAACCGCGGAGGCTGCCATGACCGCCATTTCGACCGATACCCTGTCCAACATACATTTCCGTCTCCTCTGGGAAGAGGACGGCATCCGTCATCAGGACGGCTTTTACGCCCAGCACGTCAACCTGTGGCGGGACGTTTTTCCCGCGGGCCTGGAGGGGAGCATCCTGGGCCTTGAGCCGGGAGGGGTCGCGCAGGTGCGCCTGGAGGGCGGCCGGCACCTGCCCGTTTTTGACGGGAAGCAGGTGGTGGAGGTGGCGCGCCGCAACTTCAGGCCCTCTGTTGAAGGCATCGTGCCTGCGCCGGGGAGGTTCTATCCCCAGGGCGTGCTGCGCGGACTGCCGGGCGTCTATCCCCAGAACATCAAACCCTTTCGCGTCGTCCGCCTTGGTGACGACATCCTGGTCGCAGACCTGAATCATCCCCTGGCGGGCGTGGAGGCCATGCTTGAGATCGAGCCTTTGGAGGTCTGGCCCAAACAGGCCGAGTTCGGGGGCCAGTGCCAGGACTGGGTCTGCGCCCTGACCGACGGTCCGGGACTCAAGCGACGCAACGCGGCGGGGACGGATTTTGGGCTGGATGGGGCTTTGGAAAAGCCCCTGGGCCCCGGTGACGCGGCCTTCTACGCTACGCCGCGCAAGGTGCCGCACGTGGACAGCCTGGCCCGTCAGAACATCGAGAGGCTTTACGGACGGCTTCTGGGGGGCCGGTCGCGCGTTCTCGATCTCATGGCTGGCTGGCAGTCCCATCTGCCGGAGGGGTTGCGGGCGACGGGCCTGGGCATGAACGCCGAGGAGATGGGCGGGAACCCGGCCCTGTCGTCCGTTGTGGTGCACGACCTGAATGCGGACCCGATCCTGCCTTTCGGGGACCGCTCCTTCGACGCCGTGGTCTGCAGCCTGTCTGTGGAGTATCTGGTGCGGCCGGTTGACGTCCTTCGGGAGGCGGCCCGCGTCCTCGAACCCGGCGGGCTGTGCGTCGTCGTTTTTTCCCATCGCTGGTTCCCGGACCAGGCCGTGCGCATCTGGACGGAACTGCACGAGTTCGAGCGGGCGGCCATGGTCGCGGAGATGTTCCGTTTGAGCGGGCGTTTCGACGCGGTCGCAACCCTGTCCGAGCGCGGCTGGCCCAGGCCTATGGACGCCCGAGATCGCTACTACCCCATGATCCAGCATTCGGACCCGGTCCACGCCGTCTGGGGGACGGTCTCCGCGTGAGATGCTCTGCGGGGCGCCAGGTCCGAAAAATGCGAAGGCCGCTCCGATTGTGGAGCGGCCTTCGCGTTGGGGTGAAGGGGCTCTGGGGGTAGCCCTTACTCCATTTCAGACAGCCGTTTCTGGATGGCGTCCAGCTGAGCCTGCAGGGCCTCGGCCTGATTGGCGAGAGCCTGTTTTTCCGCGGCCGGGTCCACCTCCTGCGGGCCGGCATACCCCTGGGGCGCGCCGGCGAAGAAGCGGTTTCTGCGTCCCCGGCCAGCGCCGACTCCCGCGCCGTAACCGGCGCCGAAGCCTGGCCCGAATCCCCTGCCGCGACCAAAGCCGCAGCCATAGGCGTAACCCGGTGCGTTCGAACCGGCACAGTATCCGGCGCCTCTGCCCGTCATGGGGCCCATGCCCATGGGTCCTGTTCCGTTACCAGCTGGCATTGCAAACCTCCTTCCCGCACTCAGGCGTTCATCTTCAACAACACATACACGGCAATTGGCACTTTTATTTACTACACCAAA
>CAZQYA010000207.1:0-1703 GCA_964597325.1 uncultured Desulfovibrionaceae bacterium | reverse complement strand
GGCGGGTATGGTTGATGAAAGATCCGCGTCCCGGCCGCCAAGGTCCTGACGCATGTGGCTGTTGACGGCTTCGTGCAGGGTTGTCGCCGCCAGGAAGGCGCAGTGGTGGTGATCGAGGGGAATCTGGCCGGCCTTTTCCAGAATCTGGTCGCCGGTGATGTCCAGGATTTCCTCGGCGGTCCTGCCCAAGGCCATTTCCGCGGCCAGGGAACCGCAGACCACGCTCGGACCGCATCCGTCGGTCTCGAAGGATGCCTGCAGAACCCGCTCGCCTTCGAATATGAGAAAAATTTCCATGGAGTCGCCGCAGGAACCGCGCAGCATGGAGGAGCCGTCTGCGTTGTCGAGGATCCCCCGGTTGGGTGGATCGATCCAGCGCTGAAAGGCGGCCTCGCCCCAGGTCGCTCTGGTGTCCTCGTTGATGGCTTCCTGCATGACCGCGACAATGCGGTCGAAATCGTCACCCATGGTTTCTCCTTGTCATGTGAAGAGTTCCGGAATGTATCTGTTCGGCAGATGCGCCGAACCAAGTACACAGGGTATCCCCGCCTCCTGTGCCGCCTGCTTTGCAAGCTTTTCGGCGTGTGGACAAAGCCCCTCGCCGTGGATCCATCCGTCTTTGTCCTTGTGGGCGAACATGCAGGTCGTGAAGTGGATCCGCTGCGCACCCTTGCTTTTCAGAATCTTGGCGAGGTTTGCGATGTCGTCTCCGGGACAGCGGCAAGTGAATACTCCCACCAGTTCCATGTCGTCGGATCCGGCAAAGCCCTCCTTGTTTTCGTTCATGGCTTTCAGGCACGAGGTCAGGGGGCATTTCTTTTCATTTTTCTCACAGCGGACAATTGCGATTTTCGTCATTTTTCCTCCTGTCGACGGTGCAGGCGCGCGGGATGCTACGCGAGGTTAGTCGGGTTCTCCAGGAGGTAAAGCAACACTGGTGCCACTGTCTTGGATGGTGCGTATGTGCTTTTAACATATTTAAATATATGCGGAAAAAAAAGAGGGTGTCGGGAAAAAAGGGGTCAGGGGCGCACCCCCGCAACCCCTGCCCGAATCGAGGGTTGCATTGGTGCATCGATTCCCTGCTCAGGTCCGGGCCCGTCTCTCCAGCAGGACCTTGGCGCACCCGCTGGCCATGATCATGGCGCATCCGGCCATCTGCAGTATGTTCAGGCGCTCGTCGAAGAGGGTCCAGCCGAAGATCACTACGGCCAGGGGTTCGAAGTAGGCCAGGGTGCCGAAGGTGGCGGCGGGCAGCCGGCTCAGGGCCATGACCGCGAAGGTGATGGCCAGAAACCCCGGGATGAGCCCCGTGCCCAGGAGCCACAGGCCGTTGGCCGGGCTGATGGGGCCAACATGCGCCAGGAAAAAGGGGAGCATGACCAGGGCGCCCACGAAGAGTTGGTAGAAGGCCCGGGTCATGACCGGCACCTCGGGGCGGATGCGCCGGTTCACGAGGATGAAGCCGGCGTAACAGAGCATGGCCGTGAAGGCGCAGCCCAAACCTGCGGCGTGGCTGCCTCCCAGGTCGAAATCGAGTCGGAATTCCATCATGGCGGCGAAGCCGAGCATGGCCGTGGCGATGAGCGCCCATCCGGCCGGCGTCAGGCGTTCGCCCATGCGAAAGTGGGCCCAGGCCGAGGCGGTCACCGGGGCCAGATAGACGAGCATGATGGCGTTGGCCATGGACGTCAGATTCATGG
>CAZQYA010000206.1:0-5014 GCA_964597325.1 uncultured Desulfovibrionaceae bacterium | reverse complement strand
GGTTCACGGCCACGGTGGTCTTGCCCGTGCCGCCCTTGCCGCTGGCCAGGGCCAGGATGCGGGTCCGCCCTGTCCCGCGTTTCGAAATTGTCTCCCTGCGCGCCATCCGTCCCCCGACCTAGCCTCGCCCGGATTTTTCGGCCTGCAGCAGGCAGGATATATCGTCCAGGAGCGTCTTGAGATGAAAAGGCTTGCGGACGCACTTGGCCGCTCCCAGCCGCCGGGCCTCGTCCATCTCCTCGGAGGAGGCCAGCCCCGTGAGTACCATGACCGGCGGGAAACCTCCCTTACGCTTGAGGAGCTTCAACACATCCAAGCCGGTGTGCACGGGCATGCGGATATCAAGAAGGATGAGGTCGTAGGCGCCTGCGCGAAGCTTGCGCACGGCCTCCTCCCCGTTGGACGCCGTCTCCACGGCATATCCGGCCTCCCTGAGCGTCTCGGCCAGGATGTCGCGGATATGCTGCTCGTCGTCCACCACCAGGATGCGGCCTTCAGTGACGGACGCCGGGACGCAGACCTCCTCGACGGCGGGCACGGCCTTCTCGGGCATGGTCACGGGCGTGGACAGGGGCAGAATGACGATCATCTCCGTACCCCTGCCCGGTTCGCTGTCGACCTTGATCTCGCCGTAGTGATTGGTGACGATGCCATAAGCCGTGGACAGCCCCAGGCCGGTGCCCTTGCCTTCGGACTTGGTGGAAAAGAACGGATCGAATACGCGGGAGAGGTTCTCGGCGGATATGCCGCAGCCCGTATCCTTGATGGACACCGAGACGCGTTTGCCGTCGGGCAGGAAGGCCGAGGTGATGCTCAGCACCCCGCCGTCGGTCTCCATGGCGTGCTGGGCGTTGATGACCAGATTCAAAAAAACCTGTTCGAGCTGATTGGCGTCGGCCAGGATAAGGGGCAGATCCGGGGAAAGCTTCGGCACGATGGGGATACGGTGAGTCTGAAAAATGGACTCCACAAGCCCGACGATCTTCTGGAGCAGGGCGTTCAGGTCCACCTTGGTCACCTGGGGCGCGTTGGGCCTGGCAAAACCCATGAGGCTCAACAGGATGGAGGAAATGCGCTCGATCTGTGCGGCGATCTGGTGCAGAGCCTTGCGCTTTTTCTCATCGCTTTCGCGGCTCTCAAGGAGCTGGGTCCGCGCCGAGATGATGGCCAGGGGGTTGTTGATCTCGTGTGCCGCACCGGCCGCCAGCTGCCCCACCGCGGCCAGGCGTTCCGTCTGGAGCAGCTGGAGGTTGATCTGCTGGTTCTTCCACAGGGCGCGGGACAGCTCGTCGGCGCGCATCTGCAGACTCTCGAAGAGACGCAGCCTGTCCAGGGTGGCCGAGGCCACACAGGAAACCTGGGCATAGCCCATGTACTCCTGGGGCGTCATCTTGGGGGGCCGGTCCTGGGAACGCAGGATGCATATCTCACCCGTGAAGTCGCTGCCCACGAGGGGAAAGAGGCAGTAGTTCTGGACCACGAAAAACTGCTTGAGTCGCAGCTCCCGGTCCATATGAAAGGTGTTGTCGTGACGTTCTTGATGGCTGCGCAGGATGACCAGCAGGCTCTCTGGCAGAGGCGGACCATCGGAGGTCAGGGGCAGCCCGTCGCCGTCCAGAGCAAAGGAGATGCTGCGCCGGTTGCCGTTTCCGCCCCAGATAAGGCCCTGCATGAGGCGCTCGGACGGAACGATCCAGTAGGCGAAGCCGCCCCGTACGCCCACATCCGCCTGCATACTCATGGCCGCGGCCTCGAACACTTCCTCGGGGCTTGTGGCCTTGCTCATCTTGAGCCCCACGGCCGAACCGAGACTGGCGAAACGATGAGCGTCCTCCAGGCGGCTGTTGGCGGACTCCAGATCCAGACCCATGCGCATGAGGTGCTGGTTGGCCTTCTGCAGCGAGGACAAAAAGAGCGTGACCTGGTCGCCGTCGAGATTGAATGGTTCGGCGCGTTCGGCAAAGGCCGGGGCAAAGGCGTGGGTGATCTTGACGATATCCTCGTCGCCGAGACGCAGCATGGCCTGCAGGCCGGCTTTGCGCTGCCGCTCCGCCCCCATGGCCCTGGGGGAATCCATCAAGGTCGAGTGGGCCAGGATGTTGGCCAGGGAAACGATGGCCACCAGGGGGCCATTCTTCTCCAGCGCCTCCAGGGCCGGCGCCTGGTGGTGGTGCAGCCGGATGACGTCGACCATGGTTTCGGGCAGACTCCATTTCTGGGCGATCCAGCGGCCCACGGCCGTGTGATCCGTATTGAAGACCTCCTGCTCGGCGTCAAGGACGGGCTCGTAGAGGTCCTCCATGCGCTGCAGGACCTGGACGTACTCCTCCTGGACATGCAGTTGGAGAAAAATGCGTCCCACATCGTGCATGATCCCCGCGCCGAAGGCTTCGGTGGCCAGGGACGGGTAGGTGCGGGCGGCGATGAGGGAGGCGAACACGGCCGTCGCCAGGCTGTGCTTCCAGAGGGAAACGTGGATGGATTCGCCGTCCATGTCCCCCTTGATGAGGGAATCCTTGATGAGGACCGAAAGCAGGAGGGTCTGGGCGACCCTGCTGCCCAGCCGGTTCAACCCCTGTTCCACCTGCGTGACCGTGCCGCGCGTGACGTACGTCGCGCTGTTGGCATGTTCCAGAACCTTCACGGTCAGGGCCTGGTCCGTTTCAATAATCCGGGCCAGCCTGGAATGATCGAAATCCTGGGTCAGAACCTGTTCGAGGATGGCATTGGCCACGGAAGGCAGGGATGGCAGCGCCTCGATTTGCTGCAGGATGGCGTGCAGGGAGCGTCCTGCTCCGGCTGCATCGGTCTTTCCAGGCTCTGTCGCCCGGCGCGATGATGTCAAGTCCACGGCAACTCCGGCCATTTCAATAGTGAGGCGGTTTCTCATCGGGATCGAACGGCGACATGGACGCTACGTCCCGCAATTTTCGTGCAAGCTGCGCAACCGTGTGCCGCAGTTCCCGAATCTCCTTTTGCTGTTCTATGACAACCGAGCTCAGCTCATCAACAGTTTTTTGTAAATAGAGGTATTTAATTTCGATCTCTTCCAACCGTTCCTGCATGCCTGCCTCCACGGAAAGACTGTTCGAGCCCCCTTGACCTGATGCCGGGGGCATGGATAGGACACCGCGATCAAACCGGATCGCACAGGAGACGCCAATGACCGATGCCGCCCAGATATTCACCTCGGACTACCTGGACGAGGTCTTCCCGCCTTCCAGGACCCAGGCATTCTTTGAAGCCCTTTTCGGCGACGCCGAGGAAGGGGCCTACGACATTCGCCTCGCCTTCGAGGACCAGACCCCGAAAGAGCTCAAATTCTCCTTTCAACTGCACCAGCGTCCAGGCATGTGCCTGGCCTGCAACCTGACCTACGGTCTGCCCCAGGTGTTCACCAGGCACCCGGTCCTGGCCGTAGGCCGGCTGGCGGAAACGCTGTGCGAACGCGCAGGTGCGGAGTCCGCCTCATGGTCGCTGGGATCGACCCGCCCGATTTCGAGGGCCATGCACGTCATCCCCTTCACCATCAAGACGGCCTGACGCCGCCGGCCAGACCGCAAGGTCCGCAATTCGGGAATTTTTGACCCAGGTCAAGGATTCCCGTCCTGCCGTGCGGCAGGAGGAAACCATGAAAGCCACAGCGCCCCTTTCCCCCTGCGCCATCAAGATCTGCCGCGGCGCCGCCACTTGCCCGCGGGCCGTCACGGACGTGAATGCATCCAGGGACATCGAGGCTGTCATTGCCCGATCCGGATGGTCCGGTTTCCTGCACTCCGAAGTCGGGGCCATCAGACATCACCACCAGTTCAGGGTCGCGGTGTCGTCCTGTCCCAACGGCTGCACCCAGCCGCACATCGCGGACTTCGCCCTTATCGCCTTCGCACGCATCGGCCTTTCGCCGAAGGCCTGCACGGCCTGCGGGCAATGCGTAACGGCCTGCGCCGAAAACGCCCTGGACCTGGAAGGCGGCATCCGCCTCGACCCCTCGGCCTGCCTCGGCTGCGCGGCCTGCGCCCGGGCCTGCCCCGAAGGCGCCCTGACCGTGCCGGACATCGGCTGGAGGGTGCTCCTGGGCGGCAAGCTGGGACGCCATCCGCGCCTGGCCCATGAACTCGGCATCTTCGACACCGGCGACGCCATGACCGTGCTTGAAAAGGTCCTGACCGTGCTCATGGCCCGGGGACGAGCGGGCCTGCGTCTGGGCGACCTGATCACGGAGATGGGACGGGAGGAATTCGACGCCCTGGTCCGGCCATGAAAACCGCCGTCCGGGTTCTGGTCACCCTCTGCGCCCTGGTCACGGCCGCGCACTTCCTGCGCTTCGGCACCATCTGGGACGCCCTGCCCGCCCTGATTTTCGTCCCGGCAGCCTGGCTGCCGGGACTCACGCCCAGACCGCTCATGATCCTGGCGGCCGCCGCCGGAACGGCCCTGTGGGCCATGCAGACCCACTCCCTCGTGAGCTGGCGCCAGAGCCTCGGCATGCCCTGGCTGCGTCTGGCCGCCATCCTCGGGACCGTCACCCTGACCCACCTGACCGCCCTGCTCCTGCTCCTGGGGGACGCCGGAAGCCGCGCCTTCGGCCCCCTGCGGGCCAGGGACACGGCGGCCACAGCCTCGGCCCTGCTCATCGGCGGCACCCTGGTCCTGGCCTCTGCCAAAACGCCCTTTTCCCTGCTTCTGGGGGAGCGCTTCCTGCCGGGCTCCGGGTCTGTCTGGATCTGCGCCTTCGCCCTCTACGGCGCCCACCTGACGGGCTGGATGCTGGACGGACCAACAGCCGCAATCCGCACCCGGATCTGGACCCTCTTCTCGGCGGTCTTCTTCGGCCAGCTCCTGCTGGGGCTGGCCGGGTGGGAAAAATTCCTCATGACCGGCGACCTGCACCTGCCGGTCCCGGCGCTCATCGTGTCGGGCCCCCTGTACCGGGGCGAGGGCTTCTTCATGCCCATCCTGCTGGCCGTATCCCTGCTGCTGACGGGCCCGGCCTGGTGCGGCCACCGTTGCCGCA
>CAZQYA010000205.1:0-5026 GCA_964597325.1 uncultured Desulfovibrionaceae bacterium | reverse complement strand
CCTCCGACAAGCCTATTCCCCGGGCAGGGACAGGTTCAGAAGCTGACACAGCTCCCCGTGCACGCAACGCTTGGGCTCCGCCATGACGAGATTCTGGACTTCCCACCAGTAGATGGACAGGCCGAGTCGGCGCGAACGCGTGATCAGATCAACCAGTCCGTGGGAGTTGCTCCCAAGATCGCGCGCCAGTTCCGTACCCCGCTCCTCCACGCTGTGCTCCAGCACCTGCCGGGTTCCCGGATTCGCCGACAGCCAGCCGGTCAGAAAACCGAGCACATCGTCAGGCAAGCCCTGCGCCTCGAAAAGCCAGTTCCAGACCAGCCCGGGCACAAGCATGGCCAGCGCCTCCTGCGGGCGGTCCTGTCCTTCGGCAAAGGAATCGAGAAGAGCTGAACAATCACGCGCCTTGAGCCCGGACTCCCGCAACAGAACCTGCTCCAGATCCCTGGAGAGACGAAAGGCAATCCCTGCCTTGTGCCGGGAATGCGGGGCAAAGGAGACGGGTTTGCCCAGGGCGGCCGTCTCCTCCTCAAGAGTCCGTGTCCAGAAAAAATGGGCCAGCTCGTGCTCAGGACCGTCCTCGATGCGTATCCGCAGCCCCGGCCAGGACACTTCTCGCCGGCCGTTGCCATCGGAAAAACGCCGAGGGAATTCGGCAAGTTCCTCCAGGGACGGCCGCCGGGACGTGACCATATCCTTCCAGATCACGGCCCCGTCCCAGTCCTCGCGGATGTTCGACTGGGCCTCGGCCAGCACGCGCACGAAGCCCGCCTCCATGTCAGGCCCGCCCGTGTCGCGCAGCAAGTCCAGGGCGCGCCGCGCCGCGGTCAGGCCGTTGAGGGGTTCGATCCTGGTAATCTCGTCGAAAAACCAGGCGCAACTGGCAAAGGCGGCCAGGGACTGGCGCTGCATAAGCAGGAGCCTGCAGGCGTCCGAGCGCCCGGGCGCGTCCAGGCCGTCCAGACAATGCCGGCCCAGGAAATCCTCCAGGGTCTCGGCGCCGGCCAGGACCAGGCCGTACTCCGAGAGGGCCGTGCCGGAGTCGTGAAACAGCGTCGCCCCGCGCTTGGAAAAATGCTCGTCCACGTAATACTTGAGGTAGTTGAGGCTGCGGCGCAAAGGGCGCCGCCAGTCCTGCATCCAGTCGGGATGCCCGCCGTCCGAGCAGCCGCAATGGGTCTTCCAGCGCTCCACGCCGTGCACGCAGCTCCAGGACGTGTTCTCGCGGATACGCACCTCTGCCGTGGCGGGATGCGCCGCCAGATAGGCCCCGTAATTGGTCAGAGCGACCTGGTCCCGGCCCTCCCGGGCCTGCTGGATGACGTAGGCCAGGGCCATCTCGCCGAACATGAAGTGATGCCCGTAAGACTCGCCGTCCGTGGCAATATTGCGCAGACCGCCCGTGAAGGAAGCGGTCAGCCTGGTCCAGAACGTCTCGCCGTTGGCCAGCAGGCGCTCGAAGGCCACGGCCTGGGAAACGCCCCCATCGTAAAAAAACACGGTCATGGACTTGCCTTCCGGGAGGCTGACCGCGTAGGGGCGCGTGGTGTCGAGGCTCGCTTCGGTCACGGCAGAAAACTCGCCGCCCGCCTCGCGGACCGCCTCGGCCTGACGCGGGGCCAGGATCGTGAAACGGATGCCCGCGCGGGCCAGGGCCTCCAGGGTCGGGATATCCACGGCCGTCTCGGCCAGCCACATGCCCTCGGGGTCGCGGCCGAAACGAGTCCGGAAATCCTGGACGGCCCAGGCCACCTCAAGGTCCTTGTCCAAATCCGTGGCCAAGGGCATGATGACGTGATGATACACTTGGGCCAGGGCATTGCCGTGCCCCATCCGCTCGAGGCTCTGCCTGTCCCCGTCCAGAATATGCGCATAGGTCTGCGGGGCGTGCAGTTCCATCCAGCGCAGGAGCGTCGGGCCGAAATTGAAGCTCATCCAGGCGTAACAGTTGACGAGCTCATGAATCCGTCCTGCCCCGTCAAGCCTGCGCGCCCAGGCCAGGGGGGCATAGCATTCCCTGGTGATGCGGGCGTTCCAGTCATGCTCCGGGGCGGCGCTCCCCTCGGGCAGCACGTCCTCGATCCAGGGGTCGAAACGGGGCGGCTGGTAGAAATGGCCATGTATGCACAGGGATTTGGACATGTCGGCTCCGATGATTTCAGTTTGCAGAGATAAAGACCTTTAATCAAAACCGGGATGCCGTCAAAGGCGGCAAGGGAGGATACCTTGGGATTCATGTCAGCCAGTGCCGGACTCACCCGTTACCGCATCGTGGAGGAGGATATCCCCACGTCCCTGTGGCACGAGGTCGAGGACCGTCTCAAACGCAACGCCTTCCGTGACATCGACGCCAGCGCCGAGGAGCGCAGCTTCGGCTGGGTGTCCTTCGACAACATGCTTGATCCGGAATTCGCCATCTGTCCGCCCGAAAAGGGCGCCTTCCTGGCCTTCACCCTCAGGCTGGACACACGGCGCATACCCCCCGCGGTCATGAAAAAACACGTGGCCGTGGCCATGAACGAGGCCATGCAGGCCATGAAGGAACAGGGCAAGAAATTCCTGACCAAAGAACAGAAGACCGAGATCCGCGACCAGGTCGAACTGCGCCTGCGGGCCAGAACCCTGCCCATCCCGGCCTGCTTCGACGTCGTCTGGGACACGGACCGCCAGTACGTCTACGTGGCTTCGACCCAGTCCAAGCTCACGGAACTCTTCGAGGAACTCTTCACACACACCTTCGGACTGACCCTCGAGCCCCTGACCCCGTACTTCCTGGCCCTCAGGACCCTCGGCACCCAGAGGCAAAAGGAACTCGACGACTTCGAACCCACAGTTTTCGCCCACGGAGGCATATAATGGACCTGGATCACGCACAGACAGTGAGCCTGATGCTCGGCCAGGAGTTTCTGACCTGGCTGTGGTTCGCCAGCGAAACCAGCAACGGGCTCTTCAGAACAAAGGACGGGGAAGCCTTCTCCGTGACCGTGGAGCAAAAAATCTCGGTGCAGGGCGGCGAAGGAGAGGCCCGAGAGACGGCCGTGTGCAGCGGCCCCATGGCCGAACTGCGCGAAGCGCGCATGGGCCTGGCCACCGGCAAGAAGGTCAACAAGGTCAAGGTGCGCATCGCCAGGGACGAGGCCGACTGGCAGGTCATGCTCGACGCGGCCAACTTCACCTTCCAGGGCCTCAAGACCCCCAAGGTGGACATGAAACTTGAGGAAGGCGAGGACCCGGACTCCCGAATCCT
This sequence comes from uncultured Desulfovibrionaceae bacterium, assembly GCA_964597325.1. Taxonomy (GTDB): domain Bacteria; phylum Desulfobacterota; class Desulfovibrionia; order Desulfovibrionales; family Desulfomicrobiaceae; genus Desulfomicrobium. The sequence goes on along the minus strand of CAZQYA010000205.1, from coordinate 1,779 downwards.
CGAAAAGGTCTACCTCATGGAAAAATGCATGGACTTCGTGGACATCATCTTCGTGAAATTCCTGGAACTGCGCTTCGGCCCGGAGTGGGACGAGGAGACTGCGCGGCTGCGCAGGTGGCTGGAAAGCTGAACCTGCTCCGGCAGGAGAGCGTTACGGCGAAGCATGGACCAGGGTGCGCCGGGCGGGTAACGGATTATCCGGCCGAGCCTGTCCGTCGTTCCCGATAGGGAATCCCTGACTTCCGGACTCTCCCCGTGGCGAGAGCACGGATGGATCCCACGCACGTGTCAGGCTACGCGTGATAGCCTGACATGGCCAGCCTTCTCGGGAATGACTCGGGAGAAGACGCCACGGAAAGACCTGTTTCAGGATGGATTCCCGCCTTCGCGGGAATGACGTGTCAACCAAGCGATGTTTCGAGTTCAGGACAGTGAGCGGACTTCCCGCATCGCTGTAAGGTCATCCCCGCGAAGGCGGGGATCCATCTGCAACCACCCTGTATCGTTTTCAAAATGCGGCATCATCCCCGCGAAGGCGGGCGTGCCGGGCCTTCACAGGTGCCAGACACGTGCGCGAACGCCATGCCTTTCGTAAAATAACGAAAAACAGGAGCGCCCTGGAACGAGAAGTCCCAGAGCGCTCCAAACGTATTAAAGACAAAAATCAGTACAAGTAGCTTTGCAGGGCCTGGTAGCTGTCCAGGTCCGCGTCGTCGAAGCTGGCACCCACCTGATAGCACTCCTGTGTCTGGAAAACCCGCTTACCCTGGCACTGGATGGTGATGGGGCGCTCTTCCTGGGGCAGGGCGAAGACCACGTCGAAATTTTCGAGGCAATCGTCATCCAGACAGCCGTTTTGCTCGTTCTTGGGCACCACCAGATTGATCCCGCCCAGGGACAGATTGGTGATCTTGCTGGCATGAAACTGCTTCCGCCCCCCGTTCTGACCGCTGATGATGGCCGGGATGGTCTTGTGCTGGCGCGGGAACCTGCGCCGATCCTGCATGAGAATATCCTGGCCCGCCTGGGACTGAAGAAAATCCTGCAGCACGGCGTCGATGAATCCGGAAAGGGTGGTCTTGTTTTTTTTGGCAAGTCTCTTGAGGGACTTGCTGAATTCTTCCGTGGTCCGAAAACTTATCATGGTATCTTTGGACATGAGGTCCTCCGTATCAATATGAAAAACTTGGCAACGTATGTCAGACACAATAGAAGAAACGTGCCGGAAGAATAAAAACATTTGATTTCGACAAGTTAAAGATTTCAGGCCCATTCAGGCAGACAACATGAATGACATTTTTCGTCTGATTTTTCCGGATTTTTCTCCTTGTTGTCAACGAGCGTCTGACATTTGTCCGAATTTTCCGGACAACCAACGCGCCGTCCCCAATGTTGCCAGGTATCCGGGGATTGGCTATGTCCCTGTGCTTGAGTATCTCCCGCTGATCGGACGCCGTGTCCGTCATACAAAACCTTGGCAGAATCACATTACGGAGGAAGGATGATGCGGAAATGTTTGCCCCTGTTTCTTATGGCTTTCCTGGCCCTTGGCGCGACCTGTTTCGCCAAGGATGTCAAAGTCGGCTTTATCTACGTTTCCCCGGTGGGCGACGCAGGATACTCCTACGCCCATGACCAGGGCCGCCTGGCAGTGGAATCCATGGACGGCGTGACCACGTCCTTCGTCGAGTCCGTTGCCGAAGGGCAGGACTCCGAACGCGTCATGATGAACATGGCCCGCAAGGGATATGACATCATCTTCGCCACCAGCTACGGCTA
>CAZQYA010000204.1:3810-5042 GCA_964597325.1 uncultured Desulfovibrionaceae bacterium | reverse complement strand
AGGAGGCATGCACGCAGCAGTAGTCGAACTCGATGCCCTGGCCGATGCGGTTGGGGCCGCCACCGAGGATGACCACCTTGCGCCGATCCGAGACGCGGGCCTCGTTCTCGGTCTCGTAGGTGGAATAATAGTAGGGGGTGTAGGCCTCGAACTCGGCGGCGCAGGTATCCACGAGCTTGTAGGTCGGCAGGATGCCGGCCTCCTGGCGCATGTTGCGGATGTCGATCTCCTTGCGCTTCCAGAGGGTGGCCAGCTGCCGATCCGAGAAACCCATGCCCTTGGCCCGGCGCAGGACGCTGACGAACTCGGGGTTGGACACGGTGATGTTCCCCTGCAGGCCCACGTTCTTGAGGACGGCCTCGAAATCGACGATGTCCTTGAACTGGCGGATGAACCAGGGATCGATGGCCGAGGCCTCGAAGATGTCCTCCTCGGTCAGCCCGGCCAGCAGCGCCTGCCGGAGCTGAAAGAGCCGACGTGAGTTGGGCTTGCGCAGACCGGCCAGGATCTCCTCGGTATCGGGGAGTTGGCCGTCGAAATTCTTGCCCAGACCGGGATAGCCGATCTCCAGGGACCGCAGGCCCTTCTGCAGAGCCTCCTTGAAGGTCCGCCCGATGGCCATGGTCTCGCCCACGCTCTTCATGGCCGTGGTCAGGAAGTCCTCGGAGCCCGGGAACTTCTCGAAGGTGAAACGCGGGATCTTGATGACCACGTAGTCGATGGTCGGCTCGAAAGCGGCGATGGTCTCGCGGGTGATGTCGTTCTGAAGCTCGTCCAGGGTGTAGCCGATGGCCAGCTTGGCCGCGATCTTGGCAATGGGGAAGCCCGTAGCCTTGGAGGCCAGGGCCGAGGACCGCGACACGCGCGGGTTCATCTCGATGATCATCATGTCGCCGTTGGCCGGATTGAGGGCGAACTGCACGTTGGAGCCGCCGGTTTCCACGCCGATCTCGCGCATGATGGCCAGGGAGGCGTCGCGCATCTTCTGGTACTCGTCGTCGGTCAGGGTCTGGGCCGGGGCCACGGTAACGGAATCTCCGGTGTGCACACCCATGGGGTCCAGGTTCTCGATGGAACAAATGATGACGCAGTTGTCCTTCTTGTCGCGGACGACCTCGAGCTCGTATTCCTTCCAGCCCAGGAGCGACTCCTCGAGCATGACCTCGGTGGTCAGGCTGGCGGCCAGGCCCTGCTGGGCGATGCGCTCCAGGTCTTCCTTGTTGTAGGCCACG
>CAZQYA010000204.1:0-3800 GCA_964597325.1 uncultured Desulfovibrionaceae bacterium | reverse complement strand
AGGACATCGCCGGAGTATCGACCTACGGGTACGATCAGGATCTGGTCATGCTGGCTCTGCAGCAACCCGGTCGTGACATAATCAACGAACTCCTTCTCGTTGACGGCGATTCCGCCGCCCGTGCCGCCCAAGGTAAAGGCGGGCCGGACGATGATGGGAAACTTGAGCTTCTCGCCCCACTCCCGCACATCGTCCAGGGAACGGGCTATGCCGCTTTTGGGCACCTTGAGGCCAATCTTTTCCATGGCGACACGGAAAAGCTGACGGCTCTCCGCCTTCTGGATGGCCGGCAGGGACGCGCCAATGAGTTCCACCCCGTACTTCTCCAGGACCCCGTTCTCGGCCACGGCCACCGCCGTGTTCAGGCCGGTCTGGCCGCCAAGGGTCGGCAGGAGTGCGCAGGGACGCTCCTTTTCAATGATGCGGGCCACGGTCTCGGGCTCGATGGGTTCGATGTAGGTCCGGTCGGCCAGGTTCGGATCGGTCATGATCGTCGCCGGGTTGGAGTTGACCAGGACGACCTCGTATCCCTCTTCCTTGAGGGCCTTGAGTGCCTGGGTGCCGGAGTAATCGAACTCGCAGGCCTGTCCGATGACGATGGGGCCCGAGCCGATGAGCATTATTTTCTTCAGATCTGTTCTTTTGGGCATGCAGTGGTAGGGGGGTTATATGTTGGGAAATCCGTCATGGAGCACGGGCGGCAGTACAGCCGTCGTGCCCGCGTCCATGAGGCCCCGGTACATTAAACGCAGACCCCGGGAAGGTCAAACACTGCGTATCTGCAAAATCCTGCCCAATCCCGGAAGCAGCGCCTCCGAAGAATAAAGGCAGGTTTCCAGGCGACATATTTGACAAAAATCGTACCCCGGACACCACCCAGGACCCGGCATTCCCGCAAAACACCATTTTTTGACATTTTTTCACGTTTATTCTTTTTCTTGACCGAAGATCCGAACAATATTCATACTCGGATTTGCTGCCCGCACACACAAAAACGTTCGCGGGTGGGAGAAAAAGTTCCCTTACTCGACGTTTACCATTATTGGCAATCTTCATTGACGAAGATAATTTTTCGAATTATGTTTCAAAAAAGCGAGACACTCAATTATGTTAGACAGCACAGACATCCAGATCCTGAACATCCTTCAAGATAACGGCAAGATCACCAACGCCGAACTCGCCCGTCAGATCGGCATGGCTCCTTCGGGCGTCCTCGAACGCGTCAAGAAGCTGGAAAACAAGGGGGTCATCGACGGCTATGAGGTTCGACTGAATCCCAAGGCCCTCGGGATATCCCTGTCCACGTTCATCCAGATCAAAACGTCCGACTCCGTGGGCAGCTCCGACATCGGACGCGAGCTCGCCAGGATGGACGAGGTTCAGGAAGTTCACTGGACCGCCGGCGAATACAATTATCTGGTCAAGGCCAGGGTCAGCAGCACCGAAACGCTGGCCCAGTTGATGAAGCAGTTTGGAGAGATTCCAGGAGTCAGGGACAGCCGGACCACCCTGGTTCTCGACACCCTGAAGGAAACCCAGGCCCTCTCCCTGAAATTCATTGAGTGCAGGCAAACGAGGAAAACAGGCAAGTAACCTATCCCCAACCAGGAGTACGGTATGGACAGTTCAGCTTTGGACAGGAAAATTCGCGAACGCGGCAAGGAATTTTTTGCCAGCATTTCCGGCGAAGCCCCCTCCATCTTCAACAAGGGATGGTGGACCGGCAAGGTCATGGACTGGTCCATGAAGAACGAGAACTTCAAGGTCCAGCTTTTCCGCTTTGTCGACGTGTTGCCCTATCTGAACACCTCCGACTCCCTGACCCGGCATATCGACGAATACTTCTCCGGTGAGGGTCAGGACGTGCCCAAGGTCCTCAAATGGGGGGCCGGCGCCATGGGCTCGGGCCTGGGCGGCAAGCTGGCCGCCGGACTCATGGCCAAAACCATCCGCTCCAACATCGAAGGGATGGCCAAGCAGTTCATCATCGGCGAAAACACCGCCGACGCCATGAAGAACCTGAAAAAAATCCGTAAGGACGGCTTCGCATTCACCGTGGACATCCTCGGCGAGGCCTCCGTCAGCGAACTCGAATCAGATGCCTACCTGAACGAGTACCTCGAACTTCTGGACGCCCTCAAGAAGGCCCAGGCCTCCTGGCCCGCCCTGGGAGTGGGAGAGGTCGACTGGGGACACGCCCCCAGAGTCAACATCTCGGTCAAGCCGACAGCCCTTTTCTCACAGGCATCCCCCAGGGATTACGAGGGGTCTATCCGCGGCATGCAGGACCGTCTTGCCACCATCCTGCGCAAAATCCGGGAACTGAACGGCTTCATGCGCATCGACATGGAGCAGTACAAATTCAAGGATATCACCCTTGAAGTCTTCAAACGCCTGCGCGCAAGCGAGGAGTTCCGCGACTATCCGCACCTGGGCATCGTGCTGCAGGCCTACCTCAAAGACACCGACCGCGACCTGGCCGACCTCCTGGCCTGGGCCAGAGCCGAAAAGCTCCCCCTGGCCATCCGCCTGGTCAAGGGTGCGTACTGGGATTACGAAACCGTCATTGCCAAACAGAACGGCTGGGAAATCCCCGTCTGGACCGTCAAGGCCGAAAGCGACGCGGCCTTCGAACGCCAGGCGCGCGTTATCCTCGAAAACCACGACATCTGCCACTTCGGCTGCGCGTCCCACAACATCCGCACCATCGCAGCGGTCATGGAAACGGCGCGCGAACTGAACGTGCCCGAACAGCGTTATGAATTCCAGGTGCTCTACGGAATGGCCGAACCCGTGCGCAAGGGTCTTCTGAACGTAGCAAAGCGCGTTCGCCTCTATGCCCCGTACGGCGACCTGCTGCCGGGCATGGCCTATCTCGTGCGCCGCCTGCTCGAGAACACGGCCAACGAGTCGTTCCTGCGCCAGTCCTTCGCCGAGGAGGCGGAGATCGACCGGCTCCTGGAAAATCCGGTTCTCACGGCGGAACGCGAAAAGGCCGCCCGCGCCCCCAAGGCCGAACCCGAAGTGAAAGGCCTGCCGCGTTTCGAAAACGAGCCCTTCTCCGATTTCACCAGGGAATCCGTGCGCCAGGCCTTCACGGACGCGGTCCAAGAACTCCGCACCCAGCTTGGCAAGGAATATCCCCTCATCATCGGCGGCAAGGAAGTCCGCACCGACGACACGCTGACCTCGGTCAATCCTGCCAACCCCAAAGAAATCATAGGCACCATCTGTCAGGCATCCACCAGGGAGGTCGACCTGGCCATCGAAGCGGCCAAAAAGGTCGCTCCGGAATGGAAAGCCCTCTCTCCCGAGGACCGCGCCGGCTACCTGCTGAAAGCCGCAGCCGTGGCCCGGGACGAAATCTATACCCTCTCGGCCTGGCAGACCCTCGAGGTGGGCAAGCAATTCGATCAGGCCCAGGCCGACGTGGCCGAGGGCATCGACTTCATCGAATACTATGCCCGCGAAATGATCCGCCTCGGCAAACCCCGACGCATGGGCCGCGCCCCTGGCGAACTCAACCACCTCATGTACCAGCCCAAAGGGATCGCGGCCGTCATCGCCCCCTGGAACTTCCCCCTGGCCATCAGCGCGGGCATGAGCTCGGCGGCCATCGTCACGGGCAACCCGGTCCTGTACAAACCGGCCGGCCCTTCCTCGGTAATTGGCTTCACCCTGGCCGAGATCTACCGCAAGGCCGGCCTCCCCGACGGCGTGTTCAACTACATCCCCGGCCGCGGCTCGGTCATGGGCGATTACCTCGTTCAGCACCCTGACATCGCCATGATCGCCTTCAC
>CAZQYA010000203.1:0-5047 GCA_964597325.1 uncultured Desulfovibrionaceae bacterium | reverse complement strand
AGGCCCGCGAGGGAGTTTCGACGGGCCTCGCCCGGACCGGCCCGGAAGGCGGCCGCACTGCCACCTTCCCTCCTTCATTCTCCCATGCCAACCGGAGGACGCAGCGCTACCACCTCCTCTCTCATTCTCCCATGCCGCCCGAAAGTCGGACGCACTGCCACCTCCCTTCTCTCATTCATTACCCACAAACCCAGCATGCCGGTCCAGCCTTGCGGGCCGAACCGGCATGTCGGAAAATGATTTCGGAAAAAGGTGACCGTCAGACCAGGAACACGGCCGCCAGTCCCAGAAAGGTGAAGAACCCGAGGCTGTCGGTCACGGTGGTCAGGAAGATGCTGGACGCCTGGGCCGGGTCGCGGCCGATTTCCTTGAGCACCAGCGGTATGGAGGCACCGGCCACGGCTCCGATGAGCATGTCCAGACCCAGGGCCAGGGCCATAACCGTGGCCAGGGCGATGTTGTGGGTCCAGACGAGGAGTCCGGCGAAGACCAGGGCGCCGACGATGAGGCCATTGACCGAGCCGATCTTGGCCTCGCGCAGCACGGCGATCCAGCTTTTTTTGCGGTTGAACCGCTCCATGGCCAGCTGTCGGATCATGACGGCCAGGGCCTGCTGGCCCGTGTTGCCGGCCTGATTGGCGACGATGGGCATGAGGGCGGCCAGGAGCGCCATCTGGGCGATGGTGCCTTCGAAGAGGTGCACGACGAAAGCGGACACAGCGGAGTTGAGGACGTTGAGCACCAGCCAGGGCAGGCGCATTCGCAGGGAATAGGTCCAGGGTGAGTCCACGCTTTCGTCGCGACCGGCGCCGACCATGGACTGCATGTCCTCGCTGGCCTCTTCCTGGATGATGTCGATGACGTCGTCGACGGTGATGATGCCCAGAAGCCGCTGTTCATGATCGACAACGGGCAGGGCCAGAAAATTGTATCGGCTGATGAGGCGTGCGACCTCTTCCTTGTCCGTTTCAAACGGGACGTAGATGAGGTTCTGGTCCGTGAGAAGGTCCTTGAGCAGGGTGCGGCCGGGACTCAAAAGCAGGTCGCGCAGGGACAGCACGCCCATAAGGTGCCGGTATTCATCCACGATGTATGCGTAATAGGGGATTTCGGTCTCCTCCACGCGTTCGCGGATGATGGTGATGGCCTGCTGGGCGTTCATGGACCGGTCAAGGGCCAGGATCTCGGTGTTCATGACGCCGCCGGCGCAGTCCGGGTCGAAGCGCAGCAGGTCGGAGATCTCCTCGGCGTCCTCGCGTCCGAGTTTGGTGAAGATGCGCCTGCGGACTTCGGTGTCGAGGTCCTCCAGAACGTCGGCGGCGTCGTCGGGTGACATGGCTTCGAGGATGGCGGCTGCAAAGGCCGGCGAGAGACGACTCATGAGCGCGTTCCGATCGTGGCGCTCCATTTCCGTAATGGACTCAGAGGCGTCCTCCACCTCCATCTCACGAATATACTCGAGCTGCTCGTCCAGGGACAGATTTTCCAGTTCATCGGCGGTGTCGGCCGGATGCTGGCTATCCAGGGAGGCGGCAACCCACTGTACGGACGAGTAGTCCACGGGCTTGGGATCGGAATTTTTCTTTGCATTCATGACACGTGCTCGGTAGCCTAATCGTCCAATGAGGTCAAAGCTCAGCTGGAGTCGACACGGAAACGCAACGTGTTTGACAAGCGCTCGTGCTGACGACTAATGCCGCCTCTCAACGGAAAAACCATGCTGCACACACTCATCGATACATTTGCGCGCCGCGTCCTTACGGGCGGGTCCCTGACGGAGGCCCAGGGCTGCGAACTGGCCGAACTGGGGGCGGAACACACCACGTCCCTGCTCTTCGCGGCCAACGCCGTGATGCGCGCCAGGGGCCTGGACCGCTTCACCTGTTCCATCACCAACGCCAAGTCCGGGACGTGCTCCCAGGACTGCGCCTTCTGCGCCCAGAGCGGCCATTACAGCACCGGAAGCCCCACGCATCCCCTGCTGCCCCTGGAGGAGCTGGTGGAACGCGGCCTGGCCATGCACCGGGCCGGAGCGCGCTGCTATTCGCTGGTGACCAGTGGCCTGCGGCTGGGCGATGACGAGATTGACCGCGTCTGCGCCTGCCTGCGCGAGCTGCGGGCCAGGACGGACCTTGAGCTGAGCGCCTCCCTGGGACTTCTTTCGCCGGACTCGGTGCGCCGTCTGGCCGAAGCCGGGCTGCACCGGTACCATCACAATCTGGAAACGGCCCGCTCGCATTTCCCGGCCATCTGCACGACCCACGAGTACGATCAGGATGTGGAGACGGTCCGGCTGGCCCGCGAATTCGGGTTGAAGGTCTGTTCGGGCGGCATTCTGGGGCTGGGCGAATCCTGGACGCAGCGCATCGAGCTGGCCGCGACCCTGGCGGAGCTTGGCGTGGATACGGTGCCGCTCAATTTTCTGAACCCCATCCCGGGTACGCCCCTGCAGGACATGGCACTCATGACGCCTCATGACGCCCTCAAATCCGTAGCCCTTTTCCGCCTGATGCTGCCGGACGCGAACATCACCATCGCCGGCGGCCGCGAGAGGGTGCTGGGCGACTATCAATCCTGGCTGCCTCTGGCCGGAGCCAACGGCATGATGATCGGCAACTACCTGACCACGCGCGGCCGCGACCTGGAGGCGGACCTGCACATGCTGGAGCAGGGCTCATGGATATGACGGTGTTGTCGCACGCGCCCCTGCGGCTGGGCGTGCGTCTGGACGCGTCCGACGCGTGTTTCAACGGCCATTTCCCGAACGCCCCCGTGGCACCGGGCACCCTGATCCTGGGCATGTGCCTGGAGGCCGCGCGCACCCTGTCCGGCCGCAACGACGCCCTGTCGGTCCGCCGGTTTTCCTTTTCGCGCTTTGCCGGCCCCGGGGAGTACGAGATCGCTCTGGAAGAACGTGGCGACGACCTCGAGTGCACCATGAGCCAGGGCGACACGGTCTACGCCCGGGGCAGGATCGGGTCATGAAACTTTCCTATGGCGGCCGCACGGCCCTTGTGTTGGGCGGCGGAAGCGACATGGGGCTGGAGCTTGTCGGGCGCCTTCTGACCGAGGGGCTCCGGGTCGTGCCGACCCATGCCTCGGACGCGGGCCTGGCGGCCATTGCCGAACATTTCCCGGATCTGGAGAGCCCGCGTCTGGATCTGGCTGAAAGGAATTTCAGTGGACTGGAGGCGTTCCTGAAAGACGGGGTGGACTACCTCGTGGATCTGGCCCAGGCCGACCTCGAGACTCTGCTTCCGGCGGCCGGGGAAGAGGCGGAGGCGTATCTGGAGTCGCATATTGCCGGGCGTCTGCGCCTGCTTCGGGCTGTGACCCGCTCCATGCTGCCCCGCCGTTTCGGGCGGCTCGTGTTTGTGTCCTCGGCAGCGGCGGCCCTGCCCGCTCCGGGTCAGGGGCTCTACGGCGCGGCCAAGCGCGCTGGCGAAGGGCTGTACCGAAGCATGGGCGTGGAACTCGGCGCGCGCGGCATCACCTCCGTGAGCCTGCGCCTGGGTCTGCTGGACGCGGGCCGGGGCAGACGTTTCCTGGACGCAAACGGCAGGCGCGAGAGCCTTGGCCACGGCTTGGTGACCCTGGAGCAGGCTGCGGCAACCCTTGCCTTCCTGCTCTCGGACCAGGCCCTGGCCGTAACCTGCACCACCATCACCATGGACGCCGGACTGACGGCAAACAAATATCTATGAACCATTTCGAGACCATTACCGAGATTCTGGGCGAGATCCTGGATCTGGACCCGGCCGCCATCACCCCTGAGACATACGTCATCCGCGACCTGCAGGCCGAGTCCATCGACCTTCTGGAGATCGGCGTGGCCATGCAGCACCGCCTGGACATCGAGGTGGACGACGACACCGTATTCCTGAAGAACATGCGCACGGTCCTGGCCCGGGCGGCCAAGGCCGGAACCGGGCCGCTTGAAGCCCTGCGTGGCGAATACCCGCACCTGGACGACGCACGCCTGCAGGCCATCCTCGCCGATCGAGACGGCGGGCCGGTGCTCAAGGTGCGCGATCTGGAGGCCTATGCGTCGCGTCACGGCGGAGGCGGGGAAAAATAGGATGAAAGCGCGGCGCGTGGTCATCACGGCCGGCGGCTTTGTGCTGCCTCTGGGCTCAACGCGGACGGAGGTCTCCGCTGCCCTGGACGAGCCCCGCGGGCCCTTTGAGCGCTGGAGCGGTGATCCTGACGTGGCGGTCTGCCCCGTGCGGGATTTCGACCTGCGGGCCATGGTGGGCCGCTGCAAGAACGCCAGGTACTTAAGCCGCGGGCAGCGGATGTGCCTGGCCGCGGCCGTGCGCGCCGTAGACGAGGCGGGCCTGGCCTCCGGACATTTGGAACGTGCAGGGCTCTTCCTGGGGCTGGGGCCCAACCTCCAGGCCGGGCCGCGCGACGACAAAGCCCTGTGGCTCCTGGACTGTCTGCCCAACACCCTGGCCGCGACCATGGCCGAAATACTGGGCCTGCACGGCGAGAACCTGACGGTCATGACGGCCTGCGCCGCCTCGACCCAGGCCCTGGGGCAGGCATTCCGGGCCGTGGCCTCGGGGCTGGCCGACGTGGCCCTGGCCGGCGGCGGGGATTCGCGCATCTCGCCCGAGGGCATTGCGGCCTATCGCCAGGCCGGGGTGCTGGCGTCGGGCTTTGCGCGGCCCGACGAAGCCTGCCGTCCCTTTGACCGCGACCGCTCGGGCTTTGCCGTGGGCGAGGGCGCGGCCATGTTCGTCCTGGAGAGCCTGGAGCACGCCACGGCGAGAGGCGCCAGGATTCTGGCGGAGGTGACTGGCGCGTCGTCGTCCCTGGACGGCGGCAGCCTGACGGGCCCGGACCCGTCGGGACGAGCCGCGGGACAGGCCGTACGCCGGTGTCTGGAGAACATGGGCGACGGAACGCTGTGCGTCCTGGCCCACGGCACAGGCACGGTCCTGAACGACGCTGTCGAGGCCAAACTCCTGACCGGGAGCGCGCCTGACGTGATCTGCTCATTCAAGTCCTGCATGGGCCATCTGGCCACTGCCGGCGGCGCGGC
>CAZQYA010000202.1:0-5080 GCA_964597325.1 uncultured Desulfovibrionaceae bacterium | reverse complement strand
CAAGGGCGTGCGCAAGGTGCTCTACGGATTTTCCGTCGCGGCCATGTCCGTCATGCTCATGATCATCTTTGCCCAGGTCGTGACCCGTTACACGGTCGGGTACACCCCTGAATGGTCCGAAGAGCTGGCCCGCTTCCTGTTCGTCTGGGTTGTCTTCCTGGGTTCGGCCCTGATCATGGGCGAGAGCGGCCACCTGGCCGTGCAGTTCCTGCCCAACAAGTTCAAGGGCACCACATTCGGAACCATCCTGGACATCATCATCAACGTCAGCGGCTACATTTTCATCATCCTGCTGCTGACCCAGGGCTGGAAAATGACCTCCATCATGACCTTTCAGCGTGCCCCGGGCCTGGATATCCCCATGAGCTGGGTCTACGCCATCATCCCCCTGAGCTGCTTCCTCATGCTTCTGTACCTGCTCAAGGAGACCATCCGCATCGTCAAGACCATCTCCGGGCGCGGCACCGGACAGGAGGGTTAGGCATGGAATTCGTCCTACTTTTCGTCTTTCTGGGGCTGACCGCCCTGGGCGTGCCCGTGGCCTTTGCCCTGTGCCTGGCCGCGGCCACCATCCTGCACTTTTTCATGAACATGCCCCTCGTCATGGTTTCGCAGATGATGTACGCGGGCATCGACTCCTTTTCCTTCATGGCCGTCCCCTTCTTCATGCTCGCCGGCTCCTTCATGTCCGCGGGCGGCGTGACCGGACGCCTGGTCAACTTCTCCCAGGCCCTGGTGGGCTCCTTCACGGGCGGCCTGGCCCAGGCCGTGGCCGTTTCGGGCATGTTCTTCGCGGCCATCTCCGGTTCTTCCGCGGCCACCACGGCGGCCCTCGGGTCGACCATGGTCAACGAGATGGAGAAAAAGGGCTACACCCGCGAATGGGCCACGGGCATCGTGGCGGCCGGCGGCACCGTGGGCATCGTCATCCCGCCGTCCATCACCCTGGTCGTTTACGGCGTCATTGCCGACACCTCCATCGGCGACCTCTTCGTGGGCGGATTTGTGCCCGGCCTGCTCATGGGCGCGTCCATGATGCTCGTCAGCTGGTGGCTGGCCAAGAAAAACGGACTCAAGGCCGACGGAGAGTTCTCGGCCGTGGGCCTCTGGAAATCCTTCAAGGACTCCTTCTTCGCCCTTATGACGCCGGTCATCATCATCGGCGGCATCTACGGCGGCGTGTTCACCCCGACGGAAGCCGCGGCTGTGGCCGCCGTGTACGGCATCTTCGTAGGCATGTTCATCTACAAGGAACTGAAGCTGAAGGATTTTCCCAAAATCACCTTCCAGGCCGTCATCGGCACGACCATCATCATGTTTCTGGTGGGCGCGGCCAACGTGTTCGGGTGGCTGCTTACGAACCTGCAGATCCCCCACCATGTGGGTGCCTTCGTGGCCAGCCTGACCTCGTCGCCACTGCTTTTCCTGCTGGCCATGAACGTGCTGCTCCTCATCATCGGCACCATGGTCAATGCCTCGGCAGCCGTGGTCATCCTGACGCCCATCTTCTTGCCCGTGGCCACAACGCTCGGCATCGACCCGCTCTTCTTCGGCGTCCTCATGGTCTGCAACCTGGCCATCGGCTGCATCACCCCGCCCGTGGGCCTGGATCTCTTCGTAGCCAGCGCCATCACCAAGGTACCTCTGGAAAAAGTCATGCGGGCCACCATGCCCTACCTCTTCGCGCTGCTGGCGAGCCTGCTGCTCCTCACCATCTTCCCGAGCATCATCACCTTCCTGCCGAACCTGCTTACCTCCTGAGAGGCATCGCGCACATGAACGACAAGAGGGGCGGTCCTGACGGACCGCCCCTCTTGCTTTCTTGATCTGCCGAAACGAATCAGTTCAGCACTTCGGCCTTCTTGATGACCACGGGTTCAACAGGCACGTCGCGATACATGCCCGCGACTCCGGTCTTCACGGCCCCGATGGCGTCCACAACACCCTTGCCCTCGACCACGCGGCCGAAAACGGCGTAGCCGAAATCCCGCACGCCGTGATTCAGGAACACGTTGTCCGACGTATTGATGAAGAACTGGGACGTGGCCGAGTCGATGTCCGCGGTGCGGGCCATGGCCACGGTGTAGGTATCGTTCTTCAAGCCGTTGGCGGCCTCGTTTTTGATGGGCGCGTGCCCGGCCCTGGGCGACATGGACGCATCCATGCCTCCGCCCTGGATCATGAAGCCCTTGATGACCCGATGAAAGATCGTCCCGGCATAAAAGCCCTCGTCCACATAGGTCAGAAAATTCTTCACCGTGGCCGGGGCCTTGTCGGCATCGAGCTCCAGGACAATGACGCCCATATTCGTGGTCAGGGCAACCCTGGGGCCCGCAGCATGGGCCGCGGTCACGGCCAGACAGAACAGAAGCACGGAAAAAATCGCTGTGCGCATGATATCCCTTCCTTTAGAAGATGACGGCTTCAAACCACCATATCTCGGTTTTCGATTTGCGCCAGGAGCCCTTGGGCAGCCCGGCCTTGACGCAGGTCTGATCCAGGAACGTCTCACGGTCCCAGCCCCACTCCGTGGCCACCTGGGGCAGCAGCAGGCCCGAATGCATGGATTTGCGGATGTAAAGGCCGTGGCGGCCGATCTCGATCAGCTCAGGATCAGGGCACGGGGTCAGGGGCCCCATGACCGACACCTCGATCTCGAGCTCGGGAAACTCCGCGGCCGTGACCGGGGCGAAACGCGGATCCTCGAAGGCCGCGGCCTGGGCCATGCGCTCGATGGTGGCCACCAGCGGACCATTGCCCACCACGTTGCCGATGCAGCCGCGCAGCCGGCCGCCGAGCTTCAGGGTCACGAAGGCGCCGAGTTCCATGTTCAGGGTCTCGGACTCCAGGACCGGTTTCGGCCCCTGGGCCAGCCCGAGCCCGTCGGCGATGGTGTACCGGATGAGGGCTTTGCAGAAACTTTTTTCCTCATCGGTCAGTGCCAGCTGAAATGCGTTCATGCCTGCCTCCCTATCGGTCAAAAGGGGGTTCCAGGGGCGGGTTGGTCCAGAAAGGCCCGACGCCTTCCCTGCCGGCGTCGTCGACCACCACCTGGCGGCCGGCCACCCGCACCCGGCCCTGCGCGATCCACTGCAGGGCCTGGGGATAGATGCGATGCTCCATCTCGAGGATGCGGGCGCCCAGGGACGCTTCGTCGTCATCGGCGAAAGCAGGCACTGCAGCCTGGATGATGATGGGGCCGTGGTCCATCTCCTCGTCCACGAAGTGCACGGTGCACCCGGCCAGGCGCACCCCGTGCCCGGCCTGCTGGCGCTGGGCGTGCAGCCCCGGGCAGGCCGGCAGCAAAGCCGGGTGGATGTTCACCACGCGGCCGGCCAGAGGCGTCAGGAACTCGGGCGTCAGGATGCGCATGAACCCGGCCAGGGCCACCCATTCCACGCCCGCCTCGCGCAGAAGCCGGACCAGTTCTCGGTCGAAGTCCTCCCGAACGGGAAAATCCGCGTGCCTGATGCAGGCCGTGGGAATGCCAGCTTCGCGCGCACGGTCCAGGCCTTGGGCCTCGGACCTGTTGGAGACGACGATGCGGATGTCCGCATCGAGCTTCCCCGCGCGCACGCTGTCTATGATGGCCTGCAGGTTGGACCCGGAGCCGGAGACAAGAACACCGAGGGCGATGGTCATGTCACCCCTGCACCAAGGCGTCCACCAGCGCCGGGATGGTATAGTCCTCGGGCATGATGTCCGGGGTGAAGCCGAAGCCCTCCAGGGTCTTGGCCGTGACCGGCCCGATGCAGCAGATCTTGAGCCCGCCCGCCACGTGGGGACGCAGGGTGTCGGCCGGCACCAGGGCGAAGAAATTCTCCACGGTGGAAGAGCTCGTGAAGGTCAGATAGTGGAGCCTGCCCTTTTCCAGCAGCGCGACGATCTCCTCGCCGTCCTCCTGGGTCAGCTGCGTCTCGTAGACCGGCAGCACGTCCACCTGCGCCGCGACCTTGGCCAGCTCCTCGGGCAGCACCTCGCGGGCCACCTTTGCGCGGGGGATAAGCACCTTCTTGCCGGCCACGCCGCGCTCCAGAAGCCCCTCGACCACGGACTCGGCCACATACTTGGGCGGGATGAAATCGGGACGGATGCCTCGTTCGAGCAGGGCCTCGGCCGTGGCCGGGCCAATGGCCGCCACCTGCAGGCCGCCCAGGGCCCTGGCGTCCAGACCCATGAACTCCAGCTGATTCCAGAAATGGCGCACGCCGTTGACCGAGGTAAAAATTGCCCAGTCGTAGCCGGCCAGCCTGTCGATGGCTTCACGCACCGGCGCGTAATCTTCCAGCGGCACGATGGTGATGGTGGGAAACTCGTAGCAAGCCGCGCCAAGGCGCTCCAGGGTATCTTTCAGGCCACTTGCCTGCTCCCGGGCGCGCGTCACGACCACGCCCTTTCCATGCAGGGGCAGCTTCTCGAACCAATTCAGGGTGTCGTGCAGCTGCACCACCTCGCCCACGACAAGCATGGACGGAGCCTTGATGCCCTCGCGCACCGCCAGCTCGGCGATCTCGCTCACGGTGGAGACCCAGGACTGGTGCTCGTCCGTGGTTCCCCAGCGGACCAGCGCCGCGGGCATACCCGGACGCATGCCGTTCTCCATGAGCTTGCCAGTGATGTAGGGCAAGTTCTTGACGCCCATGTAAAAACACAGGGTGCTGGCCGCCGTGGCCAGGGCCGGCCAGTTGTGGGCCGAGTCGGGTTTGGTCGGATCTTCATGGCCCGTGATGAGCGACACGGACGAAGCGTACTTGCGATGCGTCAGCGGGATGCCCGCATAGGCCGCGCCAGCCACTGCCGAAGTCACACCGGGCACGACCTCGAACTCCAGACCGGCCTCCAGAAGCTCCTCGGCCTCCTCGGCTCCGCGTCCGAAAATATAAGGATCACCGCCTTTGAGCCGGGCCACGTCCTTTCCTTCCTTGACCTTGCGGACAATCAGCTCGTTGATCTGGTCCTGGGGCAGGGTGTGGTCCCCGCCCTTCTTCCCGACGTAGATGACCTCGGCGTCGGGACGGCACAGGGACAGAAAGCTCTTGTTGGCGAGATAATCGTAGATGACGACCTCGCACTCCTGCAG
>CAZQYA010000201.1:0-5172 GCA_964597325.1 uncultured Desulfovibrionaceae bacterium | reverse complement strand
TCGCGCATGATGCCTTCGGTGCCCTTGGTGTAGCCCGTGGCGAAGCAGATGGTCCTGAAGGGGTCGATGCCCTCGAAGCTGGCCTTGATGCGTTCGTCGATGGTCAGCTGTCGGCCGTCCTCCCAGCCGCTCAAGTCCACGAAGGTGGCGTCGTAGCCGCGGTTCTGCAGGATGTTCGTGGAGTTGAAGGCGCTGTGCATCTCGCCGAGGGAGGCCAACAGTTCCCGTGCGGCCAGGAGCAGGGCCTTGCGGGAAACGTAGCCCGAGGCCATGACGTTGTCCATGCTGCGCAGGATGTTGATGGCCAGGTCGATGTGGTCGTCCACGAACTCGTTGGCCGCCTTGAGATTCAGCCCGATGGGCACGAAGGATTCGTTGATTTCGCAAAGCCTGTCCCGCAGGGCCAGGAGTTTCTTGGCGTAGGGCTCCTGGTCGCAGAAAAGCTGGTAGATGCCGGGCTGGCCGCTCTTCTTGTGCTCGAGGAGTTCGTTGGTCACGCCGCCGTAGGCCGAGACCACATAGATGCGGCCATAAACGTCGTCCGGGTTGCGCAGGATGATGTTGTCGATGATCTCCGGGAACCGGGACATGGACGTTCCGCCGATCTTTTCGACGCGCAGTTTGGCTTTCATAGGCAGTCCTGAAATGCTGAATGTGATGGAAGGCGACCGGGTCTGCGGCGCCCGAAAGCTTTTGAGGGATATTGCCTTAAACGGTAACGCGTCAATACGGGGAAAAAAGAAAATCGATTTTCGGCGAAATCCGGATTGGAAGCGGCGGGTCTGTGACGGGTTTGACGCCCCGGAGCGTCAGGGCTACAAGTGCGCAAATCCCCAAACCCGAGCAGGTACACCATGAAGCGCCTCATCATCCTTATTCTCCTTCTCGCCTCCGCCCTGCCCGCTTCGGCGGGGGAACGCGTCCATGCTTTGGCCATGAACGACAGCCCCAAGTACGCCCCGGATTTCACGCATTTCGACTACGCGGACCCCGCCGCCATCAAGGGCGGTCAGATCCGGCTGGCGGCCATTGGCACCTTCGACAGCTTCAATCCCTTCATCGTCAAGGGCAACTCTGCAGACGGATTGGGCCTCATCTTCGACACCCTGACGGCGCAGTCCCTGGACGAGCCGTTCACGGAATATGGCCTGCTGGCCGAGAGCATGGAGCTGGCCCCGGACCGCTCGTCCATGACCTTCCACCTTCGGGAGAACGCCCGGTTTCACGACGGAAGCCCCGTCACGGCGGCGGACGCGGCCTTCACCTTCAGGATTCTCGTTGAGCAGGGCAACCCGCACTACGCCCAGTATTACGCCGACGTGGACCGGGTCGAGGTCGAAGGTCCCCGGGTCGTGACCTTCCATTTCAAACCGGACGCGAGCCAGGAGCTTCCCCTCATCCTCGGGCAGCTGCCGGTCCTGTCCGAAAAATCCTGGGCCGGGAAGGATTTCGGCGCTTCGTCCCTGGACATCCCCATGGGCAGCGGCCCGTACCGCATCGGGGAGTTCATGGCCGGCCAACGCCTGACCTATGAGCGCGATCCCGACTATTGGGGGCGCGACCTGCCCGTGAACACGGGGCGGCACAATTTCGACACCATCATTTATGACTACTACCGCGATCTGACCGTGACCCTGGAGGCCTTCAAGGCCGGGGAATACGACTACCGCCAGGAGTACAACTCCAAGCAATGGGCCACGGGCTACACCGGGCCGGCCGTGGAGGCCGGGCTGATCCGCACCGAGAACATCCCGCACAAGCTGTCCCAGGGCATGCAGTGCTTCGCCTTCAACACGCGTCGCGCCGTGTTCGCCGACCCGCTGGTGCGCAAGGCCCTCAATTACGCCTTTGATTTCGAGTGGAGCAACAAAAACCTGTTCTACGGCCAGTACGCGCGTTCCAAAAGTTTCTTTTCCAATTCCGAAATGGCGTCTTCGGGCAAGCCCTCCCCAGAGGAGCGGGCCATCCTGGAGCCTCTGGGCCTGCCCGCCGAGGTGTACACCGAGGCCTTCAGCCTGCCCGTCACCGACGGCAGCGGCAACATTCGCGGCAACCTGCGCAAGGCCGCGGCCCTGCTCAAGGAAGCGGGCTGGTCCGTGACCGGCGGCAAGCTGGTCAGGGACGGCAAGCCCTTCACCTTCGAGATGCTCCTCGTCCAGCCGGACTTCGAGCGTGTGGTTCTGCCCTTTCAGCGCAACCTGGCGCGGCTGGGCATCACCATGACCGTGCGCATGGTGGATACGTCCCAATACCTCGAACGCCTGCGTTCGTTTGATTTCGACATGATCGTGACCAGCTTCGCCCAGTCCCTGTCCCCGGGCAACGAGCAGCGCTCGTTCTGGCATTCGGTGTCCGCCGACACCCCTGGCTCGCGCAACTACTGCGGCATCAGGAATCCGGCCATCGACACGCTGGTGGACCTGGTCGTGGCCGCCCCGGACCGGGCCGCCCTGATCCTGCGCTGCAAGGCCCTGGACCGTGCCCTGCTCTGGGGATGGTACGTCATTCCGCACTGGCATTCCACGTCCTGGCGCGTGGCCTACTGGGACAGGTTCGGGCGTCCCGAGAAGCTCGCCGATTACGGCCTGGACCTGCAGACGTGGTGGATCGACCCCGAGAAGGAAAAAGCTCTGGCCGCGAAGCGGAAGGGGCTGGGACTCAAGTAGGGAGCATTGTCCTGGTTGGCAGGGCTCTCTCTGTGAATTCGATGAGATGACGGCATGGATTCCACGCGGAGCCTGGCATTGCCCGCCTTCGCGGGAATGACGCATCTGCCTGTGCGCTTGTGCTGCACTCTCTTCAGGAGGCAGCCCCCCTCATAGCCACGATGTCATCCCCGCGGAGGCGGGGATCCATGCCTTTGAACGACATACTCCAATACGGCAACAATACGGAACAAATGACCGCCTACATCCTGCGCCGCCTGGCGCTCATCATACCGACCCTGCTGGGCATCCTGACGCTCAACTTCTTCATCATCCAGGCCGCCCCGGGCGGGCCCGTGGAGCAGATGATCGCGCGGCTCCAGGGGCTCGACGTGGCCGCCACGGCCCGGGTCAGCGGACCCGGGGGCGACACGGCGGAGAAACCCCAGGCGGCCGAGTCCTCCTCGTCGGCCTATCGCGGCGCCCAGGGCCTGGACCCTGACCTCGTGTCCCGCATCGAGCGCATGTACGGCTTCGACAAGCCCGTATGGGAGCGCTATGTGGACATGCTGGCCAGCTACGCCACCTTCGAGCTGGGCGAGAGTTTCTTCCGCAGCAAGGGGGTCCTCGAACTCATCGGCGAGAAGATCCCCGTATCCCTGTCGCTGGGGCTGTGGAGCACCCTCATCATCTACGTCCTGTCCATCCCCCTGGGGATCATGAAGGCCGTGCGCCACGGATCCCGCTTCGACATCTGGACGAGCACGGTCATGGTGGTGGGCAACGCCATCCCGGTCTTTCTCTTCGCCATTCTGCTGGTGGTGCTCTTCGCGGGCGGCAGCTACCTGGACTGGTTCCCCCTGCGCGGGCTGACCTCCCCCGGATGGGAGGATTTCACTCTGTGGCACAAGATCACGGACTTTTTGTGGCATCGGGGCCTGCCCGTGACCGCCATGGTCATCGGCGGGTTCGCCACCCTGACCATGCTGACCAAGAACTCCTTCCTGGACGAGATCGGCAAGCAGTACGTCATCACGGCCCGGGCCAAGGGCGTGACCGAGCACGGCATCCTCTACCGCCACGTTTTCCGCAACGCCATGCTCCTGGTCATCGCCGGGTTCCCGGCGGCCTTCATTTCCATGTTCTTCACGGGCTCGCTTTTGATCGAGGTCATCTTCTCCCTGGACGGTCTGGGGCTTCTGGGCTTCGAGGCCACCATCAGCCGGGACTACCCGGTCATGTTCGGATCCCTGTACATCTTCACCATCATCGGCCTGGTCACCAAGCTCCTCTCGGACCTGACCTACGTGCTCGTGGACCCGCGCATCGACTTCGAAGGCAGGGAGGGGCAATGAATCCCATCACCCGCCGCAGGCTCCGGGCTTTCAGGGCCAACAGGCGCGCCTTCTGGTCCCTGTGGATTTTTCTGTTCATCTTTCTGGGGAGCCTTGGAGCCGAGTTCGTGGCCAACGACAGGCCGCTTCTGGTCTATTTCGACGGCGGCTTCTACGCGCCGGTCTTCAAGGCCTATCCCGAAACGGTCTTCGGCGGCGATTTCGAGACCGAGACCGTGTACCGCGACCCCTTTGTCCAGGACCTGATCGAGGCCAAAGGGTGGATGCTCTGGCCGCCCATCCCCTACAGCTACAAGACCATCAACTACGACCTGCCCGTGCCCGCCCCGGCCCCGCCCTCGGCCGAGAACTGGCTGGGCACCGACGACCAGGGGCGCGACGTGCTGGCGCGCATCATCTACGGCGTGCGCCTGTCCATTCTTTTTGGCCTGACCCTGACTCTGGGCAGCTCGCTTATCGGCGTCAGTGTCGGTGCGGTCCAGGGCTATTACGGCGGCCTGACGGACCTGGTCGGGCAGCGGTTCATGGAGATCTGGTCAGGCATGCCCGGACTCTTCATTCTCATCATCCTGGCTTCCATGGTGCAGCCTGGGTTCTGGTGGCTTCTGGCCGTGACCATGCTCTTTTCCTGGATGAGCCTTGTGGACGTGGTGCGGGCCGAGTTCCTGCGCGGCCGCAACCTCGAGTATGTGCGCGCCGCCCGCGCCCTTGGTCTGCCGGACCGGGTCATCATGTTCCGGCACATCCTGCCCAACGCCATGATCGCCACCGTGACCTTTCTGCCGTTCATCGTCAGCGGCTCCATCACCACCCTGACGTCCCTGGACTTTCTGGGGTTCGGCCTGCCTCCGGGCTCGCCGTCCCTGGGGGAACTGCTGGCACAGGGAAAGAACAATCTGCAGGCCCCCTGGCTCGGCCTTTCGGCCTTTGCAGTGCTTGGAATCATCCTGAGCCTGCTGGTCTTCATCGGAGAAGGAGTGCGCGATGCCTTTGACCCGCGGCGCTGATCCCGCCGTTTCCGACCTGTTGCGCATCGACGGCCTGCACGTGGATTTTTCCGTGGAAGGGCGGTCCGTCCGCGCTGTGCGCGACGTGAGCCTTGCGGTCCGTCCCGGCCGGACCACGGCCCTGGTGGGGGAGAGCGGGTCGGGCAAGTCCGTGACGGCCCTGCC
>CAZQYA010000200.1:0-5197 GCA_964597325.1 uncultured Desulfovibrionaceae bacterium | reverse complement strand
TGGACATCACGCGGCCGGATAACAAGCGATTCCCAGCTCGGCCGGAGAGCCGACAGTTCTTGCCCGACCCGCTTGAGCCAGTGCGAAAATTCCTGAAATCCTCTCCGTGTTCCACTCCTTGAACGAAATATATTCACGAAGCAAACGCCCTCTTCCCCCACCCCCCTGAATGGGGTGCAGGGGGCGCGCCCCCTGCCCGCCGGAGGCACTCTTTCATCTCCCCCAACTCCAATTCGGCCGAACGTCAAGGGCCTGAGCGAACATATGTCGACGATCACATCCTCGTCGCCGCGCATGGCCATCATGCGGTGGGCCATGATGCGGACCACAGCCAGACCCTGGGAGGCCACGAGGCGGCATCATGGGCCAGGCCAGAAACCGCCCCCTTCTGGTCACGGAAAGTCTCAACGTCGACACCGGGGAACGGCCCATAGAATTCTGTGAATCCCGTTTTTGTGCGGACCGTGTGCAGTTCGTCATCGAGACATGAGGATCTCCCGGAAAGCGGCGTCAGACTCGACATAACCAACCGACAAGAAAGACTTTCCGAGGGCATCACCACACCCTGCTCCGAGATCTCGTATTACGCCCCGAAGCAGTTGTGCTTTACATAAAAAACAAACAATACCAATAACAAAGGAATCGAAACCTTTCCTGACTACCTATCCATCTCCACTTCTTCAAACTACCGTCATGATCTTTTTTTCATGTATGACAGTAAAAAATTCCGAAATACCTTGCTTCGACAACTCAATTTATGTAATTCTTACATAAATGTATTCGAAACACTTGGCGCAGTCTTCTATTCTACGTACGTACCTGGCCCGCATACACAGGAGGGCCGACATGAAGTATATCCTGTGCATTTGCTTCTGCCTGATGCTCACGGCTTGCGCCACGACGGCGCCACAGCGCGATGCCACCGCCATCTTCGGCCTGGCCACGGACCGTATCGGGCGCATGGGTGAAGACGAATTCGCGACCATTCGCCGCGGAATCATCACCATGAACAAGTTCCAGGCCCTCCTGGAAACATCGACGACCTCACCGAAACTGGCCTACGACGCACCGGCGACCCCCTTGGCCACGGCGGAACGGATATCTGCGTGCAAGACCCTGCGCATGTACGGTGACCTGCTCATGCGCCTGGCCTCGGACGACCGGACGCAATTTGTGCACCGCGCCGCCATCGTCTTCATGGACAGCGCGGGCGAAAGCCTGGGCAAGCCGCTGGACGACAGACAGCAGGCGGCCATCGATTATGTCATCAAGGGCGTGGCGCGCATCTGGACCGAAAAACGCAAGACCGAATCCATCCGTAACGTGGTCCTGGCCTTCGAGGGAACCGTGAACACCCTGACCGACCGCATCCTTCTTGATCTCACCATCAACGATTCCGGCGCGGGCTTCCTGAGCGCATACGACCAGGCGGCCAGGAGGCTTCAGGCCCTGGCCGATTCCAAACTCGACCGAAAGGACTACCAGAATCTGGACGAGCGCAAGCGTATTCTCGACGCCTGTTACATGGCGAGAAAGGCAGGCCTGCGGGTCACGGCCATCGGCCAGCGCATGCACTCGGCCGTGGCGACCCTCAAACTGGCCAACGCCGAGATCGTTTCCGGCGTGCGCAAAGGCGGCTGTGATCCCCTGCTTATCAAGAAGTACGGACGAATGATCCAGCATCTGGCCAATCTGAAAGAGATGCTGCCATAACCCGCCACTGATAAAAAAAATCCATAAAAAAACGCCCTTTCGGGCGTTTTTTGCGTCTCTGAGACGATGCGGATGGACCGGGACTAATTCCCTCCGGCGAACGGGATGGGCACAAGCAGGCTGACGCGTTCTCGGTAAGCCTGATATTCCTCCCCGAACTCGTCTTCCAGGGCCATCTCCTCGGCGCCGATGTTGCTGAAAAACAGGTAAACCGAAACCGCGATGCCGAGAATGCCGAGGTTCGTGTTCAGGATCAGACACAGCCCCGGCATAACGCCCAGCAGGTTGGCGGCCATGACCGGATTGCGGCTCACGGCGTAGAGACCGGTCTGGACCAGCGTGAACCCCTCGCCCTTTTTCAATTCCCGCAGGGCCAGAAACAGCGCCGCAGCGCCAACGGCCAGCCACAGAACGCCGATGACTGAGCCAAGCAGAAACCATTCCGTGCGGAAAAGCAGGTTCTCCACCACGCTGCCGGCCACGATGACGCCATATCCGGGTCCAAGAATCTTGGTAGAAATGCCACGTTCTTTCATGAGTATCTCCTCTTCACAATGGGATGCAGTTCTCGTGCAGACTAGCATCACACCGTCTGGTTGAAAAGAACCTTGCCCGGAAAAAACCCCTCCCGGGCAGGGGGACTCGCTGACTGTTCGAAAAATCAAAAATCACAGGCCGTTCAAAAACGAAGAAATGCACGGAAGCGAAAAAGCCAGGACACGCCGTGTACTGCGCGAACATAAACGTGTCTGACTTTTTCCGCTGACGCAGACAAGCCACCGTTTTTCAGGCGGACTGCTAGCGGGTCAGCTGACGATAGCGGATGCGCCGCGGCACCGCCAGGGTCGCTCCGGTGCGACGCTTGAAATCCTTCTCGTATTCGGAATAATTGCCCTCGAACCAGACCACCTGGCTGTCCCCTTCGAAGGCCAGGATGTGCGTGGCGATGCGATCGAGAAACCAGCGGTCGTGGGAGATGACCACGGCGCATCCGGCGAAGTTCTCCAGGGCCTCCTCCAGAGCGCGCATGGTGTTCACGTCGAGATCGTTGGTCGGTTCGTCAAGAAGGAGCACGTTGGCCTCCTTCTTGAGCATGAGCGCCAGGTGCAGGCGGTTGCGTTCGCCGCCCGAGAGCATGCCCACGAGCTTCTGCTGATCCTGGCCGGCAAAGTTGAACTTGCTCACGTAGGCCCTGGAATTGATTTCGCGGCCGCCGATGTTGATCATGTCATACCCGCCCGAAACCATCTCCCACACGGACTTCTTGGAGTCGAGAACACCGCGATCCTGATCCACATGGGCCAACTGAACGGTCTGACCCAGGCGAAGGGTTCCCGAATCTGGTTCCTCCTGGCCTGTGATCATGCGAAAGAGCGTAGTCTTTCCTGCACCGTTGGGGCCGATGACGCCGACAATGCCACCCGGAGGCAGGGCAAAGCTCATGTCCTCGATAAGGAGCTTGTCACCATAGGCTTTCCGGACGTTCTCGGCTTCGATGACCACATCGCCCAGGCGTGGACCCGTGGGAATGAAAAGCTCCAGGCTTTTGATCTTGTCCTTGGTCTCCTGGTTGAGCATGTTCTCATAGGCCGAAATCCTGGCCTTGGACTTGGCGTGACGACCCTTGGGGGACATCCTGATCCACTCCAACTCGTGCTTGAGGGTGCGCTGACGGGCGCTCTCTTCCTTTTCCTCCTGGGCCAGGCGGTTCTGCTTCTGCTCCAGCCAGGACGAGTAGTTGCCCTTCCAGGGGATACCCACGCCGCGATCCAGTTCCAGAATCCACCCAGCCACGTTGTCCAGGAAGTACCGGTCATGGGTCACGGCGATAATGGTGCCCTGGTACTGCTGCAGGTGGTGCTCCAGCCAGGCGATGGTCTCGGCGTCGAGGTGGTTGGTGGGTTCGTCCAGAAGCAGGATGTCCGGCTTCTGCAGAAGCAGCCTGCACAGGGCCACACGGCGCTTCTCTCCACCCGAAAGCACGGATACCTTGGTCTCGGGCTCGGGGCAGCGCAGAGCCTCCATGGCCATCTCCAGTTTGGAATCCAGATCCCAGGCGTCGGCGGCGTCGAGCTTCTCCTGAACCTCGCCCTGCCGGGCAATGAGGGCGTCCATCTCGTCGTCGCTCATGGGCTCCGCGAACTTCATGTTGATCTCTTCGAACTGCTTGAGGAGATCAACAGTTTCCTGCACGGCTTCCTCGACCACCTCACGCACGGTCTTCTCGGGATCGAGCTGCGGCTCCTGCTCCAGATACCCGACAGAGTAACCCGGAGAAGAGACGATCTGCCCGTTGTACTCCTTGTCCACGCCAGCCATGATCTTCAAGAGGGAGCTCTTGCCCGATCCGTTCAGGCCCAGCACGCCGATCTTGGCGCCGTAAAAAAATGACAGGGAAATATCCTTGATGACCGGCTTCTTGTCGTAGAAGCGCGACACCTTCAACATGGAATAAATGATCTTATTCGGTTCGTCGCTCATGGCATGACCTCATGTTTTCGATAATGGGAGATATACGGGGCGGAAAGCCCCGGATTCGGACGATGCGGCGAAACAGCCGCCGTCCATGAAATCTAATGTCCGAAACCCGGAATCGTCAGCCTCTTTTCCAGACGGCTCAGGGCCCAGGACGCGATGGAGACCAGAAACAGGTAATAGACGCCCACCACCAGGAAGACCTCGCTGAAGCGGAAGGTCTCGCTGGCCACGATCTTGGCCTGCCCCGTGAGTTCGAAACAGGTCACAACGTAGGCCAGGGACGAGTACTTGACCAGATAGACGATCTCGTTCCCGCAGCCCGGCAGCGCCCGGCGGAAAGCCTGGGGGATGATGATCCAGAAAAGCGTCTTGAACGTCGAAAAACCCAGGGCCTGTGCGGCCAGCAACTGGCCGCGCTTGATGGAGAGGAGACCGCCGCGGATGTACTCCGAATGGTAGGCCGCGCTGCACATGGTAAAACCCAGCACCGCCGCTGTGTAGGGTTTGAAGTAGATACCCACGTTCGGCAGGCCGAAATAAAGGATAAAAAGCTGGATGACCAGCGGCGTTCCCCGAAACAGGGCAGCATAACCGTTGGTCAACCGCCGCAGGATCGGCGTGCCGTAGGCCCTGAGGCTGCCGATGACCACCCCCAGCAAAAGCCCCATCAGGGCTGAGGGCACGATAAGCTTCACGCTCATGAGGGCGCCCTCATTGAGGGCCGGGATGAGCCGCTCGAGCAGGAAGGTCAATTCACCGTTCACGGGGCGCAGCCCTCGACATCGAGAATCTGAGAACAGAAATCGAGGGTTCTCGTACCCGACCCGTCGGCCAGCAGATCCTTGGGGCTGCCCTGCTCAATGATGCAGCCCTCCTGCATGAACAGGACCTCGTCGGCCAGGGAACGGGTGAAACCCATCTGATGCGTGGCCATGACCATGGTCATACCGGTCTCTGATGTTGGTTGGTTCACTTATTGATATCACCGAGTACAGGCGGGTGGTAG
>CAZQYA010000199.1:0-5220 GCA_964597325.1 uncultured Desulfovibrionaceae bacterium | reverse complement strand
ACTGCGCCACGGCCATGCTGCGTGTGCTGGCCAGGAGCCTGGGGATGGAACTGCATCCCCAGGTTTTCGCCGCGGCCACGGGTATGCACGGTGCTGGTTGTTACGGGGCGCAGTGCGGCCTGGTCGAGGGCGGTCTCATGTTTCTGGGCATCATGGGGCGGAAGAACAACCTGCCCGTTGCCGAGATCGAGGCCTTGTGCCGCGCTTTTGCTGCCGGGTTCGAGGACCGTTTCGGCAGCCTCTCCTGCCGTGTGCTCCGACCCCAGGGTTTTGCTCCCGGCCAGCCGCCGCATATGTGCGAGGATCTTTCGGTCAGGGCCGTGACCTGGGCCGTGGACTGGGTCGGGGCCCGGGATGGAGTCGCCGGGGGACCGGAGGCATGATTTCGAGGTCTGCAGTCTTGACGAACGTCGCGGAAATGACGAATTCACATTCATGTTGCGGTGCATGTTGAGCGAGGCCCTGCGCTATCTGCAGGCAGCCCCATTCCCTCATTTGACCTCCGTCAAGGTCTCCCTGCTTGCCGTGGTCACGGGATGCGAGGCGCGGCTGGTTCTGCTGCAGCCCGATCTTTCCTGGGTGGCCTGGGTATGGCTGGTCCTTACGGGCCTGTTCGCATGGGGCGTGGTTCTCTGCCAGGCGGACGCCTTTTCGCGTTACCGGGAGTTCAAGCGGGTGCGCAGGCTCCTGGCCCGTTATGGATTCCGTCCGCGGGTCTTCCAGCTCGTGGCCTCGTCCCGCTGCCAGCGCGACGCGGCCCTTCTGGCGGCGCGGGAAGCCGGGTGCCTGGCCCAGGCCAGCCACGTCTTCCGCGAACTGGGGTATCGCTGGTACCACATCCTGCCCGACTCTATCGTGGCCAACCCGCTGTATTTCTTCCACCCCAGATTTCTGCGTTCTACCTTTGTTCCGGGAAAGAGGGCCTGAATCGTTCGTCTTTCCGTCCACTGGATCAAAAAAAGGAGCCCTGAGGCTCCTTTTTTTACAGTAAATTAAGCTGATTACCAGTTCTGGGCCAGCTCCTCGAAGTACGCCTGGGGATGGGCGCAGGCCGGACACGTTTCAACGGCTTTTTCCGAGGCGTGGACGTATCCACAGTTGCGGCATCTCCACGTGATCTTCTCCTCGCGCTTGAAGACCCTGCCTTCCTCGATGTTTCTGGCCAGGGCCAGGTAGCGGCGCTCGTGCTCCTTTTCGGCCACGGCGATGGCCAGCATGGTCTGGGCGATTGCGGGGAAGCCTTCTTCCTTGGCCACGGCCGCGAATTCCGGGTACATGTGTTCCCATTCGTGGTTCTCTCCGCCGGCCGCCTCGCGCAGGTTCTCCACGGTGGTGCCGATGCGCCCGGCCGGGAAGGTTGCGGTGATCTCGGCCTCACCGCCCTCCAGCAGCTTGAA
This sequence comes from uncultured Desulfovibrionaceae bacterium, assembly GCA_964597325.1. Classification (GTDB taxonomy): domain Bacteria; phylum Desulfobacterota; class Desulfovibrionia; order Desulfovibrionales; family Desulfomicrobiaceae; genus Desulfomicrobium. The sequence goes on along the minus strand of CAZQYA010000199.1, from coordinate 3,823 downwards.
CAGGGTTTTGGCGTGGACCCTTTCCTGCTCGGCCGTCTCCTCGAAGATGTCCGCGATCTGGACATACCCTTCCTTGCGGGCCTGCTTGGCGAAAAATGAGTAGCGGTTGCGGGCCTGGGATTCACCGGCGAAAGCGGCCAGGATATTTTTTTCTGTGCGAGTTCCTTTCAAAGATTTTGACATGTATCCTCCGTGGTTGAGATGAGTGCTCGTCGTGTAACGGGCGTCGTGATCCCTGTCAAGCTTGTAGGAATCATTCCTGATAAGGTATACTTTTTGGTCGTCGTACTTTCCTGGTCCCAGGCACCCTTGACGAGCGCGGCACCGTGTTTACTTAATTGCCATCCTAAAGACTGGAGGTATGACGTATGGTGATTGATTTCAGTACATATTATGACATGCCGCGCAATCTCGATTCCTTTTTCGAAGAGTTATGGCGGCCGACTTCCCTGAGTCAGCGACGCGTCGCCTATCCGCCCGTCAACATCAGTGAAACCGAAGGTGAGATCATTGTCACTTCCGAGATTCCTGGGATGGACACTGACGACGTGGAACTGACCTTGAACGAAAAGAGTCTCGTCATCAGAGGGGCCAAAAAGAACGAAGTCGGCAATTACTACAGACAGGAGCGTCCCACGGGGAGCTTCCAGCGTATTATCAATCTGAACGTCGCGGTTCAGGCAGACGGCATCAAGGCGTCCATGAAGGACGGTCTGCTGAGGGTGGTTCTGCCCAAGGCTACGGAGAGCCGTCCCATGACCATTTCCATTGACGCGCAGTAGTTCCGGCCCATGAGGAGGTAAGCCCATGACCAACGATCTGGAAAAAAAGACGACCCCGACCCTGCCCCGTTTTCGGCCGAACACTGATGTTCTGGAGCGCGAGGACGGTTTTCACATATTCGTGGACATGCCCGGAGTGGGCAAGGATGACCTGTTCATCGACCTGAGGGACAACGAGCTGGAAATCCGCGGAAAGGCTGTCTATCCGCGCGAGGAAAACGCCAAAGCCCTTCATGTGGAGTTCGGTGACGGGGAATACGTCCGGACCTTCACCATCTCGGACGGTGTGGATCGCGAAGGCATCCGCGCGAGTCTGAAGAAGGGCCTGCTAGAGCTGTTCCTGCCCAAGGCGGCCCGTTTCAAGCCCCGAAGGATCGATATCCAGGCGGGATAACCCGCACGATGAGGCCCGGATTTCCGGGCCTTTCTTTTTTCCTCGCCGCGCGCGTTCACGCAAAGGGCGGATTCCAGCCCAGCTTGAGAAAGAGTTCCTGCAGTTCCGTTTCGGGAGGACAGGCCAGGTTCATTTCCCTGCCGCCGTCCGGATGCCTGAACCGCAGGGCGACGCTGGCGAGCAGCAGTCGGTGCACGCCGAAATGTTCCCTGAAAAAGCGGTTTTGCCGGCCGTCCCCGCGCAGTACGTCGCCGATAAGGGGATGCCGGATGTGGGCGAAGTGGCGCCGGATCTGATGGGTGCGGCCGGTCCTGGGTTCCGTCCGAACCAGGCTGAACCTGGCCGAGGGGTGCGGACCTACGGGAAAGGGGAGTTCCGCCGTGCCCAGCCGGGTGTACTCCGTCAATGCGGGAGCCTCGTTCCCCGCGTCGTTCTTCAGGGGTGAATCGATGACTCCCCGCTCCCCGGCATATCCCCGCACAACGGCCAGATAGGTCTTGCGCACCTCCCTGGCGGCGAACTGCCGTGCCAGGATGGAGGCCGCCTCCGGCGACAGGGCCATGACCATGAGGCCTGAGGTCGGCCGGTCCAGGCGGTGCACCGGGTAGAGACGCCTGCCCAGCTGGTCCCGCAGCATCTGGAGCAGGAACGGTTCGCGTCCGGCATGGGCGTTACGGTGCACCAGGAGTCCGGGAGGTTTGCGCACGGCCACGAGATCCTCGTCCTGGTGGAGGATCTCGCTTTCAGAGATGGTCATGGTTTTCGGTCAGTTCCCCTCGAAGATTCCGGGGCATGCGTTCCCGGATGTCGTCCGGGTCGAGCCCGAGGCTGAAAAGGTAGATCATTTTGGTCAGGGCCGCCTCGGGAGTCATGTCCACGCCCGAGATCACTCCGGCCCGGGCCAGGGCCGAACCGGCCTGGTAGCCTCCCTGGTCCACGGTTCCCCGCAGGCACTGGGTGCAGTTTACGATCACCACGCCGCGGTGGCAGGCTTCGGTCAGGATATCCATCAGGTCAGTGTCTTCGGAAGGGCCGTTGCCCATGCCGTAGGTCTCGAGAACCAGGCCCTGCAGTGGCGATCGAAGCACGTTGCCCACCAGTTCGGCCGAGATGCCCGGAAAGAGGCGCAGGGCTCCAACCCTGGCGTCGGACAGGGGATGGACGGTCAGCGCCCCGGCGGGAGCGGCAGGGAGTATGTGTTCGGGATGTGGCCGGATGGTCACGCCTATGTGCCCGAGGTCCGGATAGTTCGGGGAATCGAATGCCTGGAAACCGGCGGCGTCGACCTTGGTGGCGCGGCAGCCGCGCAGGAGCCGGTTGCCGAAGCACAGGCAGACTTCCGGGATGGAGAGGCGTGAGACCACCATGAGGGAGGTTACGAGATTTTCGCGCCCGTCGCTGCGCACCCGGCACAGGGGGATCTGCGATCCCGTCAGGATCACGGGTTTGGCCAGCCCTTCCAGCATGAACGGGAGGGCCGAGGCCGTGTAGGCCATGGTGTCCGTGCCGTGGATGATCACGAACCCGTCGTATTCGTCGTATTTGTCGGCGATATCCCGGGCGATGGCTTGCCAGTGTCTGGGCCCCATGTTGGAGGAATCCAGCAAGGGAGAGTATTCGTGGATGGCGTACCTGGGCATTTCGGGGCTCGAGAAATCCGGCATGGAGGCCATGACTCGTGCCAGATATCCCGGTTCCGGGGCGTATCCCTGCGGGGTGGGCTTCATCCCGATGGTGCCGCCTGTGTAGAGGATGCAGACAGGTTTCTTCATGCCGTTCTCCAGGCCGCGAGCTTCCACTGGATGAACTCGATAATCTCCTCCTGCTCGTTCTTGCCTGCGCCGCGGATGCGCACGGGGTCGCCGAAGCAGAAGTGCACCGGGATTTCGGGACGGATTGTTCCGTAATCTTTGAGAATTGTGCCGTTGCCCCAGGCGTCGGTCTTCAGGGCCAGGGGCAGCACGGGCACGCCGGCCTTTTTGGCCAGCTTGATGCCGATGCTGTTGAATGCCGCGCGGTCGAGACTGGGGGTGCGGGTGGTCTGGGGGAAGACGATGACCGAGATGCCCCGGCCGAGACGGTCACATCCCTCTTCCATGACCACCTTGAAGTCCTCGCGCGGGTTGACCCTGCCCACGGCGATGGGGTCGACGATATTGGCCACCTTGCTGAAGATGGGATACCTGGTCAGGCTGCGCTTGAGCACGAAGGTGGCGGGACGGTGCGGGGCGAGAATGGCGGGCATGCAGAAGGTTTCCATGGTGGACATGTGGTTGGCCACGATGACGCATGGTCCGTCCAGCCGGGCGAAGGCCGCGGAGTTCTCGATGAGGAAGCGGATGCCGCAGGCCTCGGCGTAGCGCATGAAGGTCATGCTGTCCGCGGCCCACTGCTCCATGGAGTAGTTCTTCCTGGTTCGCCAGGCGGCCTGGCAGACGATGGAGAACGCCCGGGCGTAGAAGGCAAGGCTCGGAAAAGTGCGTGAGAAAAGTCCGGGCCGGGTTGCCGGCGAGCGATAGGGGTCTGCGAGGGGCGTGATGTTCATGGGAAAACCGTCGGATTGTTTGGGCGGGCGGGTCGGCCCGTGGTTGTTTCGTGCCGGCAGAAATAGCTCAAGTGTCTCCGGGGTTCCAGTGGTTTTTCCCTG
>CAZQYA010000198.1:0-5250 GCA_964597325.1 uncultured Desulfovibrionaceae bacterium | reverse complement strand
CCCTGGCCGCCGTCAGCCTGCGCGGCCTGAGCAACGACGTGTACTTCCAGGTCGGCCTGCTGACGACCATAGGCCTGGCGGCCAAGAACGCCATCCTCATCGTCGAGTTCGCCAAAAGCCTGGCCGAGTCCGGCATGGACCTCATGCAGGCCGTGGTCGAAGCGGCCCGCCAGCGCCTGCGCCCCATCCTCATGACCTCCCTGGCCTTCGGCCTGGGCGTGCTGCCCCTGGCGCTCAGTTCCGGCGCGGGCTCGGGTGGCCAGAACTCCATCGGCACGGGCGTCATCGGCGGCACCATCGCCTCGACGATCCTGGGCTCCCTGCTCGTGCCCGTGTTCTTCGTGCTGGTGGCCAGACTCGGACTCAGCCGAAAGCCCGTCAAGAACGCCCCGTCGCGGGCCATCATCCCCGGAGGCCACCCATGCGAAGACTGATTCTCTGCCTCGTCCTGCTCCTCGCCTCCGGCTGCGCCACTCTGGCTCCGGAGCGGGAACTCCCCGCTCCGCCTGTCGCTGACGCCTGGAATGCCTCCGGCGCTCCAGACCAGACCGGGGCCCCCGTCGATGAAACCGGGTGGCGGGAGGCCTTTCCGGACCCCGCCATGCAGGAACTCATCGCTACGGCCCTGGAAAAAAACCGCAGCCTCCGCCAGACCGTACTGGCCATGGACAAAGCCCGCGCCCAGTACGGACTCGCCCGCTCCGACCGCTTCCCCCACGTGGACGCCTCGGGCGACAAAACCACGACCCGTCTGCCCGCGGATCTGCGCAGCGGCGTGGCCGGCATCGACCGGCAATGGGACGCCGGGCTCGGCATCTCATCCTTTGAACTGGATTTCTTCGGCCGCGTGCGCAGCCTGGAGGAGGCGGCCCTGGAAAAATACCTGGCCACGGAAGAAGCCCGGCGGGCGGCACACATCAGCCTGGTGGCCCAGGTCGCCCGTGGCTACCTGACCCTGGTCGGGGACCGCGAAAGCCTGGACCTGGCCCGGGAAACCCTGGAAAGCCGTCAGGCGACGCTGGAGTTGACCAGGGCGCAGGTGACCCACGGGGTGGGCACGGAACTCGCCCGGCACCAGGCCGAAGAGGCCGTAGCCGTGGCCCAGGCCGAGGTGGCCCGGCTCACGGCCCGGACGGCCATGGACGAAAACGCCCTGTCCGTACTGGCCGGTGTACCGCTCATGGCCCTGAACCTTCCGGCGCGGGCCATGAGCGAGGTGGCCCTGGCCGAAGCCGTGGCGCCCGGCCTGCCCTCGGAGCTTCTGACAAGGCGCCCGGACATCCTCGAGGCTGAGCACCGGCTCTGGGCCGCGGGGGCGGAGATCGGCGCCGCCCGGGCAGCCTTCTTCCCGCGCGTAAGCCTCACGGGCAGCGCGGGGTATGCGAGCCTTGGCCTCTCGGACCTCTTTGACGCGACCTCGCGGATGTGGACATTCGTGCCGAGCGTCACCCTGCCCATCTTCGACGCGGGCAGGAACAGGGCCAATCTGGCTGCGGCCGAGGCCGAGCGGAACATCCGCGTGGCCGCCTACGAGGAAACCATCCAGAACGCGTTCCGGGAAGTGTCCAACGCCCTGGCCAAATCCGCAGGTTACGCGGGACAGGTCCAGGCCCAGGCCAGGCGCGTGTCCAGCGCCGGACAGAGCCGCATCCTGGTAGGCCAACGCTACGAGGCCGGGCTGGAGAGCGCCTTTGCCGTTCATGACGCCGAGCGGACCCTGTTCTCGGCCCGCCAGGATCTGCTTGCGGCCCGGCTGGCGCAAAAGCTGACCGTGGTGGAGCTGTACTCCGCCCTGGGCGGCGGCTGGCGCGAAAACGGACTGCGCGCGTCGCTTCAGTAACACATGCGCGAAAAAGGCGGCCTCCGGGCCGCCTTTTTCGTTGGACTGATCAAAAAAATCCGTGCTTCAGGACAGGAAATGCAGATGCGCCTCGGCCAGGCCCAGAGCCCGGCGACGGCTTTCCGGCGAAAGGTCGTTGTTGGAGAGATGGGTCGAACAGTAGCCGCTCAAGGGGCACAGTGACGGGGCCCGCTCCCACCGGTCCATGACCGAGGCCGGATCCCGGGCCAGGGAGCGGAACAAGGCCAGGGCCGAAGCGGTCATGCCGTCCGCCAGGGCCGGGTGCCCCTCGCGCAGAGACTGCGCCGCCCCCAGACAGGCGTCCTCCGCTCCCTTGCCGAAGGCATGGAGCCAGAAGGCCTGCCAGTAGACGCCGATGGCCTGCCCGGCCTTTGCCCGGCCCGACAGCGGGCGCAGATGATAGAGCCCCTTCCTGCGCCCGGAAGCGTATATCTCCAGGCCCGGCAGGCGCAGCTTGCCCAGCCGCGCCACTCCGCCGCGCAGCACCTCCTCGAGCACCAGGGCCGTACGCGCAGGGGTGAAGGCGTCATGACAGCGGGGCCGGTCCAGGGAGCAGCGCCAACAGCCCACGCAATCCCGGGAACTGCGCAACACCACATGCCCGGGCTGGTACGGCCCGGTCTCCCAGGCGTGCACCGGCCCCATGGAAAGATTGATGACCCTGAGACCCGTCCAGGCCGCCAGGTGCATGGGACCGGTGTCCGGCGTGATCATGGCCGCGAGATTCTGTCCGAGCAGGGCGAACTGCTCGAGCCCCAGAGTGCCGCAGGCGCCGGCCACGGGCCTGCCGACCAGAGCCCGGACCTCCCGGCACAGGGGCTTTTCGGCAGGACCTCCCAGCAGGACCGGAACATAACCCCTGCGCTCCAGTTCCCCCACCAGACCGGCCCAGAAACCGGCGGAAGGACGCTTGTCCACCTCACTCGCCCCCAGGAAAAGCCCGACTTTGCGCACCTCCGGCGGCATGACCCGCGCCGCGGGCCAGCGCGTCCCGCCCATGACATGGATGGGCACCACGTCCAGGGCGTTCAGATCGGCCCAATGAAAACGGTTGTGCCGGTTGTTGTTGGAAAGGGAGGCCCGGTACTCCTGCCACTCCCCGGTCATCCGGGTCACGCCGTCACGCGCGAAACCGCCCGCAAGCCCCTCGCACTGCAGCCGTCCCGCCAGCTCCATGCTCTCCGCCCGGTGGCTCAAATTGATGACGAGATGAAATTTCTCGGCGGAGATGCGTGCGCCCTGATCGTATCCCAGATAGCGCACTTCCGGCCCGATGCGCCGCAGGGGTTCGGCGAAACCGGGCTCCGCCATGACCCAGAGCGGATGCCCGGGGAAAGCGCGGCGCAACCACAGAAACAGGGGAAAGGACAGGATCAGATCCCCCATGCGCTGCATCTGGATGACCAGGATGGGCCGCTTCACGACTTACCCGTAAATCTGGCGCATGGTCCCGGCCAGGGACGCAAGGCGCAGGTCGTAGGTGTGCTCCGCCAGGATGCGCTCCCGCGCCGCCAGGACCACCCGCGTCCTCTCCGAGTCGTCTGCGAGATAGCGGCGGACGAGGTCCGGTATCTCGGCGGGATCGTCGTAACAGACGATCTCCCGGCCGGGCTCGAACAGGTTCTCCATCTGACGCCGCCGGTCCGTGAGCAGGAACCCGCCGCACACGGGCACGTCGAAGACACGCTGGTTGACCGCGCCCTTCATCTGCTGGCTGGTGCAGTTGAAGTTGATGCGCGTGGCCGGATAGAAGGACGGCAGGTCCGCGTAGTAGTTCAGCTCGCGGTGGTAGGTCCATCCGCCCCGGGGCAGGAGTTCGTGCCATCCAGGGTCGCCGACGATGAGGGGGGTGAAGGGCAGAAGGCGCTGGACGCGCTCCAGCCGGTACACGAGGGTCGCCTGCCAGGTCACCAGGGTCTCGAAGGCCAGGCGCGTATCCACGTCGGCCAGAGACCGAAAGACGTGCGCATGTTCCGGGTACTCGCCCTCCAGGAATTCCGCCACGGACAGGGCGCCGCTGGCCATGAAGGCCCGGCCCAGTTCCTCGACGTCGCGCGTCAGAAGGTCGGGAAATTCATAATGTTCGAGCTTTGCGCGGGCCTTGTAGACCATGGAGTTGCCCACGAAGGCCACGTCGCGCACGGGCCGCACCGATGATCCCAGGGCGAAGCGGTGCGGGTCCGTGGCCAGGGGCAGGTAATGCACGCGGCCGAACCCCTGGGCCTTCAGGGACTCGATGTTGTCCACATCCCAGGTGAACAGGGTCACCCAGTCCGAGGACAGGTTGCCGTAAAAATAGAGGATGAGGTGTGGGTTGTCGACAAACCACGAAGCCAGGGGCAGCTCCAGCCGGGCCAGCAGGTCCGTGAGGATGCCTTCCTTGTCCACGCCCAGGTGGTTGATGGTCAGCACGAAGTCCGGCCGGAAGGACAGGATCTCGGCCAGCATCCGCTCCACGAACTCCTGGCTGCCCACCTCCTGACTGGGCAGCTGCACGAAGCAGGTCTCGTAGCCCAGGCGGTTGCAGGCGGCTTCGAGCTCGCCCATGAGAAAATAGGAACTGGTCAGCAACATGACGCGCGGGACCGATGAACGGAATTTGGGGTAGCGCGCCCGGCTCCAGAAATCGACCTTGCGGGACAGATCGAGGCGCTCGGCCAGGACGCGGTAGAGTTCCGGGCGCAGCCGCGCGTAGAAGGGGTCCAGGACCGGCGCGAACGGCAGGCCCCCGTGCCGAAGCTGCCAGCGGGTCAGGGCCGCCAGGGCGCTGTCGGCATCGCTCCCGTCGATCCAGAGGAGCCTTGGCTCGTCACGCCATGCATCCCGCAGGCCCGTCAACCGGACGACGGGCTCCTCGGCGTCGACCACGGCCACGGGACCCGAGGTCCGCGCCAGCACGTCGGCCAGCCCCGTGCCGAGGCCCGAGCCCAGCAGCACGGGCAGCGCCCCCTCCGGGGGCACGTCGGCCACGCGCCTGAGCTCGTTCTCGGCCCCGCGGCGGCCGCCCAGATGCCGGGCGCGACCGTCGAGCACGATGCGCACGTCAAGGGAACCGTCCGGGGCGTGCAGGGCCTCGGCGGAATACGCATAGGGCCCGGCGTTCACAGCCGGACCTCGACGCGACGGAAAAAGATATGATTCCGGGATGATGCGACAAAAAGAATCGACATGTCACTTCCTGTCAAAAAATGAACGTTCGCAGACGTCATAGCAACATGCCTGCCAAGCGGAAGCCCGGGCAGTGGACTGCACGACCGTCTCAGCTACCGTGTCATCCCCACGCAGGCGGGCATGTCGGGCAATGGCGCGAGAACCATGCCTTTCCGGCTTGAAGGCTTGAAGAATGGATCCCCGCCTACGCGGGGATGACACCGAGGTCGGCCGGAGGT
>CAZQYA010000197.1:0-5254 GCA_964597325.1 uncultured Desulfovibrionaceae bacterium | reverse complement strand
ACCAGCTGGCTGATGGCCGTGTTCTGGCTCTTGTTGCCGCAGGTGTTGATCTCGCGGAAGCATTCCTGGACCATGAAATCGAGCTTGCGTCCCACGGGCTCGGTCTGGTTGAAATAGCCGTCGATGCCCTGCAGGTGGACCTCCAGCCGGGTCAGTTCCTCGGAAACATCGATGCGATCGGAAATAACGGCCAGCTCCTGGAGCATCCGGTCGGGATCGATCTGGACGCCGGTATCCGCCAGCAGCTTGTCCACCCGTTCCCGCAGCAGGGCGAACCGGTCCTGGGCCGTATGGGAGGCAAGCTCGCGGATCTCGGCCACCAGCTCTGCGAGCCTGGCGAAACGGACGCGCAGATCCTCTTCCAGAGCCAGTCCCTCCCTGACCCGGGCCTCGTCCCAGTCGGCCAGGGCCTTGCGCAGCGTCTCGGTCAGGCTCTGCAGCAGTTCAGGATTCTCAATGCTTCCCGAATCCTTCCACAGAGCCGAAATGCCCAGGAGGCGGTTCAGGTCCGGAGTGTGCGGCACCCCCATGGACGTGGCCAGCCGGTCCAGTTCGCGCAGCATGGCCGAGGCCATGGTCGAATCGAGACTCAGGGACTGCAGCTCGGGGTTGTTGATCTTGAGCCCCAGAAAGAGCTCCACGCCTCCTCTGGCGGCCACGGCGCGAACCTCGCCTTCCCATGCCTTCTGATGGGCGTAGAGAGTCGGTGGGATCTTCCACTTGATGTCCAGGTGACGGTTGTTGAGGCTGCGGATCTCCCAGGACAGGGTCCAGTTGTCTTCCTGGGCGCCGGCCCGGCCGTAGCCGGTCATACTTTTGGGCATGTCGTATCCTTGTTCGTTGAGGGATTCCTCTGCGAGGCTTTGTACATCTCCCGGATGCGGGTCAAGTGCCGCTTAATCTCGGGTGAAGCGTAATCCGGAAAGGTCCAGGGCAGGTCGAACCAGTCACCCCGGTGAAAGATGAGGGTCAGGTCGGCCCAGATGCCCCGGTCCAGATAGACGCGGTGCGAAAAATTCTTGCCCGTGGCCAGGACCAGCCTCTCGGAGGTGACGTAGCCAGGGTCGAGATTGAACAGCCTGCGCCCGTCGCGGCTCCACTCCAGTTCCAGCGCGTTGGTGGCCAGCTTGACCCCGGGCAGGGAGTCCATGGCCATGGGCCGCGCGAAGGACAGGATCCGCCGCGTGATGGGCGTCCCGAACTCCGCGTCGTAATAATCCGTCTGCGTGAACGGAACGGGTTCCGACTCGTAGTCGACGTCACCAAAAATGTCCACGAGACGCGGCATGAGCCTGGGCCAGAACTCATGCCAGCGGGCGCTCAGGATGGACAGAAAGGCCCGGGCCGGAGCAGGAAGCGCGGGCGTGCTCACGCCTGCCCCTCTCCGGCCTCGCCGTCCGCCGCCCTGACGACCAGGCCCTTGCGGGAAATCCCGACCGGTGTGACCCGAAACAGTTCCCGCGTCCGCGCACGGACCTCTCCCTCCACGACGCAGTCGACATAAAATTCATTCGTGCCCGCGGTCCCATTCTCCAGCACGACGTGCATATGCGGCACGGCAAGAAGCCCGCGCAGGAAAACGGACCGCTTGCGCGCCACAGCCTCGCGCAGGTCCTTGGCCCTTTCGCGACGGACGTGGGGCGGCACGACCCCGGAAAAATCCACAGCCGGGGTCCCCGGACGCTCGGAATAGGGAAAGACGTGGGCATAGGACAGGGGCAGCCGCTCCACGACCTCAAGGGTCTGCCGCACATGCTCACCGGTCTCCCCCGGGAAGCCGGCGATGATGTCGGCACCCAGGCCAAACACCGGCCAGACGCGCCCCAGGCCTTCGAGAAACCCGAAGACCTGCTCGGGTCCGTAATGCCCGCGGCCCATGCGTCGGAGCACTTCGGGACTGCCGCTCTGCAGGGAGAGGTGCAGGTGCGGACACATCAGGCGACTCGCGGCCAGGGTGTCCAGGGCCTTGGCGTTAAGGTCCGCCGGCTCCAGGGAGCCCAGACGAAGCCTGGCCAGGCCAGCCCAGTGTGGGGACAAAGCCCGATCAACAGTGGCCAGAAGGTCCCAGAAATCCACGCGTGGTGTCAGGTCCCGGCCGTAATGGCGCAGGTTGATGCCACACAGGGACAATTCCCGGATGCCTGCAGCAAGGAGCCGTTCAGCCTCGGCAATGACGTCCGCCGGCTCACGACTCACGGAGCGCCCCCTGGTGGACGGAATGATGCAGTACGTACAGCCGTGGGAGCAGCCGTCCTGCACCTTGATGACGCCCCTGGCCCGGTTATAGTCGGAGATATGCAGCGACGGAAACGCTCCGCCGGCCTCGTCCATCCGCCCCAGGCCCGGTTTTTCGCGCTGCGACACGACCTCGTCAACAGCGCCCAGAGCAAGGATGCGCTCCCGGTCGGCTTCCACGGCGCAGCCCGCCACCACGATCCTCGGCCGGGGGGACAGAGCCGCAAATCCCCGCACCAGCTTGGCCAGATCCAAAACTGCGCGCTCGGTCACAGCGCAGCTGTTGATGACCACGACATCGGCCTGAGCCGGATCTTCGGTCTCCATGAGGCCGTCCGTCACAAAGGATTCGCGCAGGGCCTGAGACTCGTACTGGTTGACCTTGCAACCCTGGGTGACAAGGTGGAACAAGCGGCCTGGTTCACGCAACATGGAGGGCCTCCCGGATCACCGCCCCGGCCAGAACCTGGCCATGGGGCGAATACACGGCCGCGACCTGTCCCGGAGTGGGAATGGCGCGGGGTTCGGAAAACGTGACGCGCATGGCATCGCCCGCCACCTGCACATGCGCCGCCTCGGGTCGCTGGCGGTAGATGGTCTGCACCAGAACCTCCTGCGGCCAGTGCTCCGCGGGACAGAGCAGATTGGGCGATCCCGTGAGACACCCCCGGGCCAGGGTCTCGGCCTTGGGACCGACCACGAGCCGATTCTTCCCGAAATCCTTGCCCGTGACATACAGGGGCTCTTTCCAGGCAATGCCCAGCCCCTTACGCTGCCCGAGGGTGTGGTTCCACAACCCCATATGCCGTCCGAGTACGGTCCCGTCAGCCAGGCAGATGGGACCCGGCCCGCTCAGCCGTGCGCCCCGCCGACGCAGGAAATCCCGGTAGTCCGCAGGAATGAAACAGACCTCCTGGCTCTCGCTGCCCGCGGGAGGGATCAGGCCCCTGCCGGACAGGGCCTGGCGCACCTCGGTCTTGGTCCAGCCCGCCAGGGGGAAAACAACCGCGGCAAAACGATCCCGCGGGACCATGGACAGGAAATAGCTCTGGTCCTTGGACGGATCCAGCCCCCTGAACAGCGCCGGGCCCCACGGCCGCTCCTCAAGGCGGGCGTAATGCCCCGTGGCCAGGCGGTCGGCGCCCAGTTCCCGCACCCGGTCCAGAAGCAGACCGAACTTGATGGCAGGGTTGCAGGCCGCGCAGGGGTTGGGTGTCAGGCCCGACTGGTAGGCCCTGACGAAAGGCTCCACGACCAAATCGTCGAATTCCCGTCGCAGGTCCACGACGGCGAAAGGGACATCCAGGGACGCGCAGAGGCGACGCAGTCCGTCTTCGAGGGCATCGTGCACGTCCGGAAGAAAACGAGCGTGCACGGCCGACACGGCCGCACCGGTCTCCCGAAGCAGCATGAGGCTCATGAGGGAATCGGCCCCTCCGCTGAGTGCGATGGCGATCTTGTCCATAAAAAAAGGGCCGGAAAGTCCGGCCGTTCATCAGACGGAGGGCGGTTTCGGCATAGCCGGCAGGTTCGCTTCCAGGGCCGCGGCCACGGCCAGCAGACGCGCCTCCTCCATACTACCACCGAAAAGCTGCAGTCCCACGGGCATACCCGTGTCGCTCCCGACGCCCACGGGCAGACTGAGGCCCGGCAACCCGCTCAGATTCAGGGAAATGGTGAAAATGTCCGTCAGGTACATCTGCAGAGGATCCGCGGTATTCTCACCGACGGCAAAGGCCGTGGTCGGACAGGCCGGTCCGCAGATCAGGTCACACGTCCCGAGGGCGTTCAGAAAATCCTGACGGATGAGACGACGCACCTGGGCCGCCTTTTTGTAGTAGGCGTCGTAGTACCCGGCCGAGAGCACGTAGGTGCCGAGCATGATGCGGCGCATCACTTCCTCGCCGAACCCTTCGCTGCGCGAGCGGGTGTACATGGTGGCCAGATCCATGGCGTTGTCGCTGCGGCGGCCGTAGCGCACGCCGTCGAAGCGAGCCAGGTTGGAGCTGGCTTCGGCCATGGCCAGGATGTAGTAGGTAGCGATGGCGTATTCCGTGTGCGGCAGGGACACGGGCACGATCTCCGCACCGAGGGAGGCGGCCAGATCGATGGCGCCGCGGCAGGCCGCGTCCACCTCGGCCGAAAGGCCGTCGCCCCAGTACTGCTCGGGAAGCCCCAGACGCAGCCCCTTGAGGGAACCGCCGCGACGCAGGGCCTCCATGTAGTCCGGCACCGGCGCGTCGACGCTGGTGGAATCCTTGGGATCGTGCCCCGCGATGACCTGCAGCAGTTCGGCCGCGTCGGCCACGGTCCGGGTCATGGGGCCGGCCTGGTCCAGGGACGAGCCATAGGCGATGAGACCGCGACGGGAGACCCGGCCGTAGCCGGGCTTGAGGCCCACGATGCCGCAGAAGCTGGCCGGCTGTCTGATGGAGCCGCCCGTGTCCGTGCCGATGGAGCCGAAGCACTGCCCCGCGGCCACGCTGGCCGCGGAACCGCCGCTGGAACCGCCGGGCACCCGGTCCGTGTTCCAGGGATTTCTGGTGACCTTGTAGGCGGAATTCTCCGTGGACGAACCCATGGCGAACTCGTCCATGTTGGCCTTGCCCACCACCACGGCCCCGGCCGCCTCCAGCCGCTCCACGGCCGTGGCGTCGTAGAAGGGAACGAAATTCTCCAGGATCCTGGAACCGCAGGTACAGCGCGCGCCCTTGGTGGTCAGTACGTCCTTGACCACTATGGGCACGCCCCACAGGGGCTGGCCAACATCGTATCCGGCCTTGCCCAGGGCCCGGGCCTTGTCCAGGGCGGCCTCGCCGCGCACGGACAGCAGGGCCGAAACCTTGGGCTCGGTCTCTTGGATGCGCTCCAACGCGGCCGTCAGGGCCTCGGGGTGAACGGCGCCGACAAAGCCGGCGGTGGCAACGGTCTGCCCGTTTTGGATCTTGGCGATGGCCTCGTCGGCGCTGCACAGCTTCCGGGCCAGCGGCGGGCTCATCCTATCCATCCTCCATTGACG
>CAZQYA010000196.1:0-5255 GCA_964597325.1 uncultured Desulfovibrionaceae bacterium | reverse complement strand
AACTGCCGACACGGGGATTTTCAGTCCCCTGCTCTACCGACTGAGCTACCCCGGCAACGTCGTGTGAGAAGCGCTTTTATGCAAAGCTCGGGGCGATGGCAAGAGGGAATTTGGCCTTTGCTGGATTTTGGCCCGTGTTCGGACATGTCGCCCTCACGGTCTAACCGGCACCGCCGTCTCAGGGAGCGGCCCTAATGTTCCACTCACCGGAGGTCCATGCCGCGGGTCAGTCCGCGTTCATAAAATCTGCCGGATTCGACGCCTGCCCTGCAGGTCGGACTTCTGGGAGGGTTGTCCGTTTTCACGGCGCAGAAATTTCTTGTAAAGCTGGGAGGGTGATGCGTATAAGCCGAATTTTATTATAGTTGTAGCGGGTGAGTTCCGGAAAATATTCTGGATATCTCCCTTGAAAAGAAATTTAATTCGCATCTTTCCTTTGAGAAATGACCGCAGGTTCCTTGATGTCCCAGACTCCCGCTTTTTCGACACGGCCCCTGGGCCAGCGTCCGTTTATCATGTTTCTTTTTCTGACCATGCTTCTTCCGTACGGCGGAATTGCCCGGGCGGAAATGCAGGCCCTGCCCGCCGCTTTCGACCTGCGCGATGTTGGTGGCCGGGCCTATATCGGACCGGTTAAAAATCAGGCCCCCATGGGTACGTGCTACGCCTTCGGCGCTGTCGCGGCTGCGGAAAGCACCTATAACCGGAGCATCGGACTGTACGATGAAAGGGCGGTCCGCTTTTCCGAATCGTTCATCATTTGGAGCCTTTCCCCGTATTACGATGGCTTTGGCCCATATTCAGGGGCGAATTACGATTACGACGAGCTGCAGGCGCTTGTCGATTACGGTCTGCCCACGGAAGAGGCGTTCCCGTACGCAACGTCGCAGCCAGTTGATTTGCATTGGGATGCGGACCGCGTGCGTTTCGGCAGCTGGCACAGAATCCCCGCCAACGATATCGAGACCATGAAGGGGGTCCTCCAGGCGTTCGGAGCTATCGACGCTGCAGTGTACGTCGAGGACGCCTTTGCCTATCACGAGGGCGGGGTTTTTTCCGATACGTATACGTCCCCGATTACCGCCGTCGAATATCACACGCCCACGAATCACGCCATTTCACTCATAGGTTGGGACGACGACGCAAACGTGGAGGGGCAGGGCGCCTGGATTCTGCGTAATTCCTGGGGGCCATCGTGGGGCGCGGACGGGTATATGCTCATCGACTACACGTCTGCCGCCGTGGCCACGTCCGGCACATACTTGGTGTATGGCGACTGGACCGGCGAAGATTTCAGGCTGGAAAACACCGCGGACATCGATGCGGTTGCGGGACACTCAGGCCATCAGCCTGTCGCGCGTGGAATCTACGAATGGGGCGGGAACGGCGCCTTCATCGGCAATTCCGCCCAGATTCGTGCCGAGGTCACGGTGGATTCCGCTTCGCCCCTTGTGCACGGCATCTATCTCTGGGCCGGTGCTGAAAGCGCCGTTGCCAACGGCGGGTCGATCACGGCACGGGCATCCACCGCCGACGGCCGGGCCACGGCATACGGAATCTGCATGCAGGGCCGGGACGTGGATAACGCCGGCAATGTCAGCGCATTTGCCGGGAGCTTGAGCGGCGACCGGGCCACGGCCTACGGCGTGCGCCAGTTCGGCTTCGACGGCGCCGCGACTTTCGACAACACCGGCTCCATTCTGGCGGAGGCTCGAACGGGAAGCGGCTGGGCCTACGGTTATTTCGGAAACAGGATCGGACGCGCAGTCAACTCGGGTCAGATTCTGGCCAATGCCACGGATCTGGCTGTCGGGCTGCTGGCCGAGGACACCGCGCGTGTCGTCAACTCCGGCGGGATTTCGGCCGAAGCCGACGGCGGCTCGGCCGAGGGCATTCTGATCCAGGGCGGCGAACTGTCCAACGACGGCAACATCTGGGCCGTTGGAGCGGAGAAAGCGCGCGGGGTGTACGGCACAAATGGCGCGGTTTTCGGCAATTCCGGAATTGTGTCTGCGTTTTCGGAATCCGGTCGCGCCGTCGGCGTCGAACTTCAGGGCTCCACCCTGTCCAACATGGGGGACATTTCCGCAGGCACCGTCACGGGCGCCGCCTATGGAATCTTGGCGGGGAAAGGCTCCGCTGTGGTCAACAACGGACATGTCGTCGGCGACAGCGTGATCTATTCGGGCAGTTCGCTGGGCGGGAACGGACTGTTTACCGGCGACTTCTGGAACCTCTCCGGTGTGGTGGCTCCCGGCAACTCCATTGGCGTCATCACCATCGACGGCGACTATCGTCAAGACGCCGCCGGGGCCTTGGTCCTGGAGTTCGGAGGCGGGCAGCATGACGCTCTGGAGGTTTCCGGGCGCGCGTACCTGGACGGCGGGCTGCAGTTGAGCCTCGTGGACTACCAGGGCGGGGGGACGTATCCCGTCCTGACCTCGAACGGACTAGAAGGCGAATTCGCCGACGTTATGTCCCCGGCCGTCCTGACCACGGAATTGAGCGGTTCACCTTCAGGCCTCGACCTGATCCTGACCCGCAATGCCTATGCGTCCCTGGCCGCCGACTCCGGCCAGCGCGGCGTCGGCGCGGCGCTGGACCGGTTCCGCCGTGATGCGGCGGGAGACATGGGGGCCGCCCTTCTCGATATCGACAACATGGACTTGGGCGACCTGCGCGACGCGCTGGTCGACATGGCGCCGGGCATCCATGCGGCGACCCGGCGCTCCCTCGTGGACCTTTCCCACCTGGAAACGGAAATGCTTCTCGGCCGCCTGGAGGAGCAGGCCCTCCGCATGTCGGGAGCCTGTCCGGACGCAACAGCAGACGAGGGCGCCGGGCAATGGACGTTCTGGGGGAGCGTATCTGCGGCCGCCGGGGCGCGGGATGTCGGCGGCGTGCTCCCGGGCCTGGACACGCAGACCACGAATTCTTTTCTCGGCGCGGAAAAAAGCGACGGCCGTTGGACGACGGGCGCCACCGTCTCGTTGCTTAACCATGTCATGGATGGCGACGGCGACGCCAACCGCGCCGAAGTCACCTCCGTGCGGGGCCATGTGCATTCACTCTGGCGGAGACACGCCGGGGAAGGCGGGCCCTATGTCGCAGCCAGCCTCGGCGGCGGCCGGTCGCGTATCGTCACGGCCAGGGATGTGACGTTTCTGGATGCGGTCGCCGAAGCCACGCATTGGGCGCACGACATCAGCCTTGGCCTGGGTGCCGGGCATGTCTTCGCTGGCCGGGGATGGCGCATCCTGCCCCATGCTAGGATCTCAGGGCTTTACCTGCATGAGGGTGCTGTCGACGAGAAGGACGCCGCGCCCTTGGATCTCGACATCGCTTCCGAAGACATCTTCTCGGTTCATTCGTCCGTTGGCCTGCGCGCAGGTCGGCTTGTCCGTCTCGACGGAGCATCGCTTTTTCCCGAAGCGCGCATCCAGTGGACTCATTCGCTGGCTTCGGACGGTGAGGACATCCGGGCCCGTTTCAACGGTTACGATCCAGGCTTCGCCATCGACAGCGACTTCACGCGGGACCGCCTACTTCTGGGCGCGGGCTTGACCATGGCCTCCCGGGGCCTGCGTGGCGGGTTGCGATACGAATATAGCGCAAGCGATGGCGGTGAAATCGAGGAGCACCACGTCGCTTTGAAAGTGGAATTTAGCTTTTGAGAGGGGGCGGGCCCAAGTTCGACCCGTAAGATGGAGAAGGAAGCGCTTTGGCTGTTCGCGCGGCATGACCCGGTCGGGCCCGGGCCGTGATGAATGCGGAACGGTCCGTTATCGGCCGCGTCCGGACGGCCGCCCACGCGGTCTTCCGGGAAGAAGTCATGGCCGAAAGTGTCAAACTGTTTAGCACATAACAAAAGGCTTACGGCAAAAGTGCACGTAAGCCTCTGTCATTTTTGGCCCGCCCTGCATGATTCGAACATGCGACCAACGGATTCGAAGTCCGCTACTCTATCCAGCTGAGCTAAGGGCGGAAGTTGCGGTTCGTCTAGTGCTTGGACGGTCCGTGTTCCTTGTGCAGGAAAAAGACGATCAATCCGATAATGCTCAGGCCCAGGGCGAGAATGAGTCCGGAAAACATAGGGTGCCTCCTCTTGATATTGGTCTGGTCAGAAAATATATGGCAGAACCGGAGCGACTTCAAGTTCTTTTCTTCACAAGTCTTTCTGTAATTTCAGTGCATGGGTGGCGTTTTAGGCTCGACAGGGGTAGAAGGCGGGGTGTAAGCGAAGCACCTCTTTTCGCAAGGCAACCGTTATCGGAGCACGTATTATGAAAATATCGCAGGTTTGCGCGTTCGCTGTCGTCACGATGTTTCTGGCCGTTCCGGGCCTGGCCGCCGAAACCATGTCCATGAAGGACGCCGTGGAGGAAGGGCTCAAATCCAATCCTTCCATCCTTGCGGCGCGAGAGGCGCTCATGGCCGCGGATTATGCGGTCAAGTCCTCAAAGGCGGCTTTCGGGCCGTCCTTGAGCACCCAGTATGCCTACCTCCGCCTGGACGAACGCCCCGAGGCCTATGGCCAGACCGTAGGAACGCTCGACAACTGGGAGCTTTCGTTCAATATCCACCAGCCGCTTTTCACGGGCTTCAACCTGTTGACGACCTACGAGAAGTCTCTGCTGGAAAAGGAGCAGACTGCCTCCCAGATCGACAATGCCGAGTTACAGCTGACCGTGGCCATCCAGGATGTTTTCCTGCAACTGCTGCAGGCCCGCGAGAACGTACGTTCCGCCGAGGATTCCCTGGAGCGCCTCAAGTCCCAGCTCAAGGTTAACACCGCCTTCTATGACGTGGGCCTCAGGCCCAAACTGGACATGCTGCAGGCGCAGGTGGACGTGGCCACGGCCGAGCAGGTGCTGCTCACGGCAAGGAACAGCGTGGACACCCTGGTTGCCCAGCTCAACACGCTCATCGGTAAGGATGTGGATGCGGAGGTGGAATACGTCGGGTCGCTGGAATATTTCCCCCTGTCCCTCAGTCTGGAGGATTGCCAGGAGCGGGCCCTTAGAAACAGGCCTGATCTGCATATCGCCAGGCAGTCGGTCGCCGTGGCCGAGAAGGATACCGACCTCGCGGCTGTCCCGTTGTATCCGCAGGTTGCGGCCGATTTCAACTACGTCCGCGCCGGCACGGACCCCATGGTGCAGGGCATAAAAAGTCACCATGATGCCTAAATTTTCAATAAACCACGAAGGACACGAAGAGCACGAAGGGTAAGAGAAGAGAAAAACATAATATAA
>CAZQYA010000195.1:0-5257 GCA_964597325.1 uncultured Desulfovibrionaceae bacterium | reverse complement strand
ATCTTGATCCTGAGTTAGCGAAATGCACGCAAAATAGAATGTATTGGCATTTTGAAGATTATTCGAACACGACCGACTTGACGATGCTGCTGTTCCGCCCGCGGCCCACATACGGGCATTTCCGGCAGAATTCCGGGCGATTGGCCCATTTTCGGATGGATCGCCTCATGTCCACGGCCGCCGGGCTATTCCACATCTCGCCGAACCGTTTTTGGTTCACGTTCCCCCACGCCGTCACGGCTTCATAATCGAATTCGCACCCCACGACCGTGCCGTCCCAGAAGACCGTGGGCTGCCTGAAGGGAAAGCGGCAGCGGAAGGTCGACGGGCGCTCCTTCCGGGATTCCCCGAAACGGCGCATGTCCTCCGAGCCCGGAACGAAGTCCGTGAACTCGTTTTTGTCCGGCAGGCAACCCAGGGATTTGACCGAAAACATGTCCACGCCAAGCTCCCTGGCCATTTCTTCCATCCTCCCGATTTCCTCCTCATTGTGCCGGTTGGCCACCAGGCGCAGGTTCGTGAAGGGCGTGGCCGAATTGCGCCTGGCCCTGGCCTCCTGCACGTTCGTCACGCAGCGCAGGGCGTGGTCCAGGGTGCCGTTTTTACGGTATGTGGCATAACTCTCCTGGGTGGCGCCGTCGATGGCGATAATCAGCGCGGTGAGTCCCGCGTCCACTACTTCCGGAGCCTTTTCCGGGGTCTGCAGAAAATGGCCGTTGGTGGAGGTCAGAGTCTGGACGCCCCGGTCCCGGCACCGGGCCATCATCTCCGGCAGGGCCGGGTTCAGGAAGGGCTCGCCCCAACCGTACAGGATGGCCAGCATGAGCGTGTCGCCCAGGTCCCGCAGGATTGTCTCGAAGGTTTCGGCGGACATCATCCCCTTGGCCCGGGCCATTCTGCCGGAAGGGCACAGGGGGCAGGCCAGGTTGCAGATGTTGGTGGGCTCGATCTGCAGCACCGGGGGGCTTGCGAGCATCCGCGTCCGACCGAGAACCTGGTCCAGGCCCGCCAGCAGCAGGTTGAACCTGCGTCCGGCATCCAGGCGCGGCGAGCGTAGGGGGATTTGGTCGAAGGAAAAGCGAAAGTCTCGGCCCGTGAGGAGGCTCATGGCGTTTTCGAGCATTCTGCGGTTGGTCATGCTATTCCCCGTCCGGGCCGGGCGCCGGTGCGATGGACCTGATCCGGGAGCTTCGGCCCCGCACGGGATGCAGGGCGCGATAGACGTTCAGATTGAGGGTGTGGTGCACACAGTGCGCGCAGTCGCAGCCTTCGGGGTAGGGCGCGCCCTTGGGCAGGTTCAGGGCCTGGTGGCGGAACTTTGCGTATGCGGCGCTTTTCCAGATGGTGGAGAAATCCTCTTCATGGATGTTGCCTAGGGAG
This sequence comes from uncultured Desulfovibrionaceae bacterium, assembly GCA_964597325.1. Classification (GTDB taxonomy): domain Bacteria; phylum Desulfobacterota; class Desulfovibrionia; order Desulfovibrionales; family Desulfomicrobiaceae; genus Desulfomicrobium. Next base: position 3,877 of record CAZQYA010000195.1, on the reverse strand, counting down.
CTAGAACAGCCGCAACAGGCCGTGACCTCACCGAAAGGGTCGATGTAGGCCGAGACCCAGCCCTGGTAGCAGGGGATGGCTCGGTACAGCTCGCGGGTATCGAGCCGCCGGGAATACGTCATCAGAAAATTACCGATGTTGTTGGAAATTCCCCGTCCGTCCAGATCCCTGCGGATGCCCCCCAGATTCGCCTTGAGGCGGTCCGTCTCTTCCGGGTCTGGCAGGAGCGTGGCCAGGCCGGGGTCGCGCACGTCGTTGAAGGGCCGGAAGGTGACCCGGTCGGCCTTCACCTCCCGCGCCAGCCCGGCAAAGGCCTCCAGCTCGGATACGTTGGGCCCGATGACGATGCAGACCAGGTCGAGTTTCGGCTTTTTCGTCCGACGGGCGGCCTTGCGCTCGGCCAGGTACAGGAGGCTTTCCCGAAGCTTTTCGAAGGTCCGGGGTGAGCAGCCGGGATGGGTGCGCACATAGCCCTCGGCCGTGCCGGCCATGGTGGTCACGCGCAGTTCGTCGAAACCGCAGCCCACCAGACGGTCGATGGCCTCCCGGGTCAGCAGGGTTCCGTTGGTGTTGGTCAGACAGGAACTGCCCGAGGATTTGATCCGTTCGGCGCTGTCCAGGAATTCCGGGTGCAGCATGGGTTCGCCGAAGCCGCTCAATTGGAAGCGGCGTGTGCCCATGGCCAGCAGGCTGTCGATGAGCCCGCGTACTGCGGCCGGCGGCGTATCGATGCCTTGCAAGGCCTGCAGGTCTTCCCGTGAAGGCACGTTCCGGCCGTTCAGGCGCGAGTTTCGTACAGTGGGGAAATTCGGGGTCTGGGCTACCGGGGAATGGTAGTAGCAGTGAATGCAGCGGATGTTGCACCGGGTGGTCAGGGAGATGCTGCCCATGACCGGCCCGCTGAACTGCCGGGTGCCGTGCAGGATGCCGAGGGCGGCCTTCGCGTTGGAGATGGTTCGCATCAGGTTCATGGAGCCTCCGGGTTGGGCGCTTGTCGGGTCGTGAAATGGCCCGAAAAATTGGTGCCCGGAATGCGCTGAAGACTGGCGGCTGGCGAAAATATTCCGAAAGAGGGCCTTGTCTGGCGACGGTATGGGAAGCTGATCGCCATTCATCCCTCCCTGGTTTTGAGCAGGCCCTGGCTGGCACCTAGGCACCAGGCGATTTTGAGGAGGAAGATGACCGGCACGGTGGCGGGGTGGCGTCTGAATGTCTGTAGGTCCGATGCATAGAGACGTGCCGTGGTCAGGGTTGCGATGGCCGGAGAGAGAGGGGTCAGAAACCACGGCGTGAGGACGAAGTTCGGTGTTCCGGTGTCCTTGCGGTAGGTTCTTCTGAGATGGATGGTGGTTCGCGCATGGCGGGCCGAGTAGCGCAGGATCTGCCAGAAGTTCGTCCGGGCAGGGTCGTGCCTGACGATCGTCTCCGGAGCGAACCATATGTGGAATCCGGCCCGACCGGCTCGCAGGACGAATTCCATGTCCTCGGCGATCTTTCTGTCCGCCTCGAAGCCGCCAAGCGATGTCAGAACCTCGCGCCGGAATCCCATGTTGGCGCCGGCGATGAAGCGCATCGGACGCGCTTTCTTGCCGGTCAGAAACGGATGGAACTGGGCGATGTTGTGGCAGAGCTTCCAGAAGTTGTCCGTGGGTGTCTCGATGGCGCCGGCCACGATGGGGGCCGTACGCAGCGCCTGGTGCATTCGCTCCAGCCAATCCGGCCGGGGGATGCAGTCGTCGTCCGTGAAGGCGACGAGGGGGGCGTCGCACAGGGCGATGCCCGTGTTTCGCGCATTGGACAGGCCGCGGTTGTGAGGGACGCGTTCGTAACGGAGGTTGGGTATGGTCCGCTGCATGTCCCGGCACAGGCTCTGGGTCTGGTCCGTGGAGCCGTCGTCCACCACCAGGATGCGGAATGAATCGGTGGGAAGGGTCTGTTTCGTCAGGGCGTGGAGCAACCTGCCGAGGTGGTCTGCGCGGTTGCAGGTGCAGACGATGACGTCGATGGCGGTATCGGTCATGATGTCCTGGGAAAGACGGGTTGGCAGTCGTCGGTTATGCCCATCCTGGCCTGTCCGAGTGCGCCGGCTCGGGGAGGACGGGTGGTGACGGGCCGCATGGTGTCCGGATCAATGAATCGCGCAGGGTGTGGGTATCACGAATTGCGCTGAGGCGAAAGCTTTGGCGGGGCGTAATTGCGGAGTAACGGGACGGGAGGCCCTGTCCTGGACCGCAACCAGGAAGGGCGCCGGACATGTTGCCCGGCGCCCTTTGTGTCATTCCGGTTTTATCCCCGTGCTCGATCCGGGCACGATCTTCACGAAACGCGATTCGGCCTCGTCGGACAGGGCCTGGACCAGGTCGGCCTCCACGAGTTGGAAGCTTTTGCGCAGGGAGCCGATGTACTTGCCCAGGAGGTCGCGGATCTGGTCGGCGTCGTCGTCGGCCAGGTTGCGCACGACCACGTGGGCGCCGCGGGCGAAGCGACGTCTGATGCTGTCGCGGTCGAAGCCGTGCTCGGGGTACAGGCACTGGTAGATGACGCCACCGGTCATGCCGGCGCAGATCCACGGGCCCGGATCGCCCAGGACCACGGCCCGGCCGCCGGTCATGTATTCGAAGGCGAAGCCCTTCAAATGCGCGCGGGAGGCGATGTTGCCCAGTTCGTCGCGCACGGGGCCAAGGATGCGCCCGCCGAAGATGGCGTCGGCCCCTGACATGCGGATGCAGGCCCGGGAGTCGGCGAAGTTCTGGACGATGACCGTGCCCGACAGTGCGCCGTAGGCCAGGGATTTGCCCACGGACCCGTCCACGCGCTGGCCCAGGATGTTGGCTCCTTTGAGGATGCAGACCCGCCCGCCGCGTGCGCCCTTGGCGATGCCGTCCTGGCCGCCGCCCTGGACGCAGGTGTTGATCCCGTCAACGTTGAAGGCGCACAGGCCGTTGCCCGGGACCGAGGAGTCGAGCATGAGGTCGACCTTGCCCTCCTCGCCCTCGCGGACCATGGCCCCGGCCAGATACGTGCCCACGGCGCGGTCCACGGAACGGACGTTTTCTTCCTTGTACTGCACATAGCCGCAGCCGCCCTTCGACGCGGCCATGGTGATGTCGGAGATGAGGCGGGTCAGGTTGTCCAGGGGTTTGCGCACGATGCGCGGCACCGGGCAGTAGGCCTGGATGACGTCCATGGGTGCCGGCACGAGGAGGTCCGAGAGATCCACCGTGTCCCGTCCCCGGGCCTGGATCAGCAGGTCCGTGCGTCCGACCAGGTCGGACAGGCGCTTTTCGCCCAGCCCCGCCAGGATGTGGCGGATCTGGTCGCCGAAGGCGCGCAGGAGCCGGGCCAGGTTCTCGGCCTCGACCTCGCCCTGCAGGGGTTTGAAGAGTTTTACGCCGCGTTCCACTGCCTCATCCATGCTGCGCAGTTGGGTGGAGATGCCGCGCGGGCACACGTCCAGATGGCATTTTTCACAGCTGATGCAGCCCACGCCCATGAGGGCCACGGTGCCCACGCCCACGCGGTCCGCGCCAAGGCATACCAGCTTGACCACGTCGGCGCCCGACCGCACGCCGCCGTCGCACCACAGCTCCACCTGCCTGCGCAGGCCGGCTTCCACCAGGCCGCGGTGGGCCTGGGTCACGCCGATTTCCACGGGCAGGCCTACGTACTTCTTGGCGTGCTCGCGGGCCGCGCCCGTGCCGCCCTCGAAGCCGCTGATGTTGACGATGTGCGCCCCGGCCTTGGCCACGCCCACGGCGATGGTGGCCACGCCGCTCGTGACCGGGATTTTGACGGAGATGCGCGCCTCGGGGTTGGCGGTCTTGAGCTCCGTGATGATCTGGCAGAGGTCCTCGATGGAGTAGATGTCGTGGTGGTT
>CAZQYA010000194.1:0-5264 GCA_964597325.1 uncultured Desulfovibrionaceae bacterium | reverse complement strand
GCCGTCCTTGGCCAGGGCGTTGAGCAGGGAGGACACGGTCTGGCGGGAGGAGCCGATGATGGTCGCCATCTGCTCCGTATTGAGGCCCAGGGAGACCATGCCTCCGTGTTCACACCGGCCGCAGTGCCGGCATTCCAGGCACCTGGGCAGGCGTTTGGCCTCGTAGACCAGGAATTCGATGAGCCTGTTGCGCACGTCCTTGAAGGCCAGGGTGTCGATGACGGAGATGGCGTGGGACAGGAGGTCGCCCAGAACGTGGATCATGGCGGAGTTGAAGCTCGGCATGGAGCCCAGGTGGCGCCGGACCTCGGCCACGTCGGCCACGAGGATCTCGAGGTCGTCCAGGGCCTGCACCCAGGCGCGGGTGTGGGTCGCGTAGACGTCGCCCGCGTCCAGCACGGCCATGGTGAATTCCTTGTCGCGGTAGGCCAGGTAGACGCGGGCCCTGCCTTTGGTGACGATGAAGATCCGGTTGCCCTGCCTGGGGTGGAAGACCATGCTGCCCCGGCTGAAGGCGCGAGGGTGGAATGCCCGGCGCACGGGTCCCATTTCAGGACGTTCCAGGTCCTGCAGCAGCGGGGTGTCGGTCAGTCGCATGGTCGCACTCCATGGGTCGGAAAAGGCGGGGCCTTGCGGACCCTACCTGCCCGGATTTTCCCTTCCATTTGCTTTTTTGCGACCACCGTGTCCAGCGCGGTTTTCCGCATGTTCCCTTTCAGGTCAGGGCCGTCATGAGGCCTGCGCAGACGGCGTCGATGTCCGAAGCCTCGTCCAGGCCGAGGACGCTGGCCTGAAGCAGTTGTCGGTCGGCCAGACTCCGCAGGGCCGGGACATGAACGACCGTTTCGGGCAGCCCCGCCATTTTCGGCAGTTCCGGCTTCCCGTGCCCTCTGTTGAGGGCAAGCACCTGGCGGGCCAGGCCCAGGTCCGCGGCCAGGGCGCCCACGCGCGCCGCCGTTTCCAGGGACCGGCGGCTCGGTTCGCTGACCACGACCAGCCCGTCGACTCCGGCCACGGTGCCCCGCCCCAGATGTTCCACGCCCGCCTCCAGGTCCACCAGAACGTGGCTGCTCTCCCGATGCACCAGGTGCGCCAGCACGGATTTGAGCAGGGCGTTGGCCGCGCAGGCACAGCCGTCCCCGGCTCCGGTGATGGAGCCCATGGTCAGCAGGCGTCTGCGCCCCGGCCCTGGGCCGCCGGTCGCGGGCAGTTCCACGCAAAGCTCTCCGGGCAGGTCCGAGACGTCGGGGTTGAGGCTCAGGAATCCGGACCCGATACGCTCCCGGACAAGGTCCTCGCGGGCGCTTAAGGGGACGGGCAGTTCGTCCGCTTCCAGCCCGCAGGCCTGGCCCAGGCTCAGGGCCGTATCCGCGTCAACGAGGATGACGTCGTGTCCCTGGCGGGCGAGGTAATCCCCCAGCCAGGCGCACAGCGTGGTCTTGCCCACGCCGCCTTTGCCGGCGAATGCGATCTTCATGCGTTCCTCCATGCAGGCGGGGGAGCATGCGCTCCCCCGTATCCGTTGTGGCGTTAGTAACTTCTACGCCGACCAGCCCAGGGCCAGCCGTTTGGCCTTGATGCGTTCGTCGATCAGTTCCGCCGCCTGCAGGGGGCCGGATTCCACGGCGAAGCATGCCCCGAAGACGTCGTCCAGGCCCTTGAGAGCCAGGGTTGTGACCATGGAGCTGCCGAGGATGTTCGGCGGCAGTCCGAGGTGGGTGTAGATGCCGCTGGCCACGGCGTAGAGGCCGATGGCCGCCGCTTTTTCAGAGTACCACTCCGGCGCGCTGGCCGCCACGGGCAGGTCGCTGATGTCCAGGCCCGCGTAATTGGCCAGGACGGCGCAGAGGTGCAGGATGCGCGCGTTGTCCACGCAGCTGCCCACGTGCAGCACGGGCGGGATGCCCAGGGCGCGGCACACGCCGGCCAGGCCTTCCCCGGCCTGGGATACAGCCTCGGCTTGCAGAAGTCCGGCCTTGCCCATGGCCACGGTGGCGCAGCCCGTGACGACCACCAGGATGTCGCGCTTGATGAGTTCCTGGGCCAGGCCCACATGCACATGGTCGTGTTTGAGTTTGGGGTTGTTGCAGCCCACGATGCCGACCACGCCGCGAATCTTGCCGGCAGCCAGGGCCTGGACAAGGGGCTCGGGAGTGCCGCCCAGGGCCCCGAGGATGGCCTCGTTGGAAAAGCCCGAGGTGATGGATACGGGCTTCGAGGGTATCTCGACCTTGGCCGGGTCGCGGCGCCCGTATGCTTCGATGGCCATGAGCACGGCCTCGCGCGCTTTCCCGCGGGCGTTCTTGTAGTTGAATTCCATGTGGATGCCGCCGGGGAACTTGGCCTTGTCCGACGTGGACACGAATTTCGTGTGATAGCAGCCGGCCACGTTCACCAGGCTTGGCATGATGCACTGGTAGTCGACGATGACCATCTCCACGGCGCCGGTGACGATGGCCAGTTCCGTCATGAGATGGTTGCCGGCCATGGGCACACCCTGGCGCATGAGCAGCTCGTTGCCCGTGCAGCACAGACCTGCGATGTTGATGCCAGCGGCGCCGGCTTCCCTGGCTTTGGCCAGGATTTCGGGTTCGCGGACCGCGGCCAGGATCATCTCCGAAACGATGGGGCTGTGGCCGTGGACCAGGATGTTGACCTGATCCTCCTTGAGGACCCCCAGGTTGACCACGGACTGAATGGGCTTGGGGGTGCCGAAGATGATGTCCGAAAGTTCCGTGGCGATCATGGAGCCGCCCCAGCCGTCGGCCAGGGCCGTGCGGCTGGCGTGCAGGCAGATGGACACGGGGTCGCAGTCCACGCCCATGTGCGTGCGGTGCAGCATCTCCACGCATTCGCGGTCGATGCTGCGGGGCGAACACTCGAACCGCTCCCAGGTGTCCCGGCGTTTCTGCGGAGCGCGTTTGCTGAAGGACACCTCATGGGTGCGGCAGCCGTAGTCCTCGTAGAACAGGTCGGCCAGGGCCTTGGCCTGCTCGAGGACCGATAGGCCCTCGACCTCGATGCCCATCTCCGTGCAGATGCGGGACAGTTTGGCCTCGTCGCGGATGGCGTAGTCCGTTGTCCTGCCCTCGGCGATGGCTGACAAGGTCTCGAGCAGGTCGCGGCCATGGTCGGAATGAGCAGATGCTCCGGCGGCCACGAAGCGGCCGAAGTTGCGCGCAACGGTCAGGTCACCGTCAGCGCCGCAGACGCCGTATTGCTTCTTGGGACCACCATTGGGATTGATGCGGCAGGGGCCCATGACGCACTTGTTGCAGGTCAGTCCCTGTTCGCAAAAGGTGCAGTGGGGCGTCTGGTCCGCCAGGCGGTCCCAGACAAGTCCGATCCCTTCGCGTTTTGCCTTGGCGATCATTTTCTGGGCGTCTTCCCAGGGGCTCAGTTCATGGATTTCCCTTTCCTTGGCCATGCTGGTCCTCCTTCAGTTTTTCGGCCTGCGCCGGGTCCTTTCGGTAACGGAAGTTCTCGTGCCGCGCCGCGGCGTTCCATAAGGATTGCCCTAGGCCATAACACGGATTTCCGTCTGTCGCCTAGCTGACAGGGAAGGGAAATTTTCAGATTACGCCCGCCTTGGCTTTGACGACCAAATTCATTAGGCTCACCCGCCATGACAACCGCAGACGTTTCACGAGAGGGCTCCATTCTTGCCCCGCGTTCCAGGACCCGCACCATCTCCGTGGGCGGTATCGGCATTGGCGGGGACAACCCCGTGCGCGTCCAGTCCATGACCAATACGGACACCCGTGACGCCGACGCCACCCTGGCCCAGATCGAGGCGTTGGCGCGGGCCGGCTGCGAGATCGTGCGCGTGGCCGTGCTGGATCTCGAGGCGTCCGTGGCGCTGAAAAGGATCTGCGCCGAGGCCACGGTGCCCCTCATCGCGGACATTCATTTCGACTCGCGTCTGGCCGTGCAGGCCGTGGAGGCCGGCATCAAGGGCCTGCGTATCAATCCCGGCAACATCGGCGGCCCGGACAAGGTGGACCGTGTTGTGCATGCGGCCCGCGCCGCCGGGGTGCCCATCCGCATCGGCGTGAACAGCGGCTCCGTCGACAGGGAGCTGCTGAAGAAGCACGGCGGCCCCACGCCCGCGGCCATGGTCGAGAGCGCCCTCGAACACGTGCGTTTGCTGGAGGATCGCGGCTTTTACGACACCAAGATTTCGCTGAAGTCCTCGAGCGTTCTGGGCACCATCGCCGCCTACCGGCTCATGTCGAAGACGGTGGACTACCCCCTGCACATCGGGGTGACCGAAGCCGGCACGGCCATGCGCGGCGCGGTCAAGTCGTCCGTGGGGCTCGGCATCCTGCTGGCCGAGGGCATCGGCGACACGCTCCGGGTGTCGCTGACGGCCGACCCCGTGGAGGAGATGCTCGTGGCCTGGGAAATCCTGCGCGCCCTGGGCATGCGCGCCCGCGGCCCGGAGATCGTGTCCTGCCCGACCTGCGGCCGCACGGAGATCGGCCTCATGGAGCTGGCGGCGGCCGTTGAGGACCGGCTGCGCGGAGTGGAGGAGGTCTTCACCGTGGCCGTCATGGGCTGCGTGGTCAACGGCCCCGGCGAGGCCCGCGAGGCCGACATCGGCGTGGCCGGCGGGCGGGACTCGGGCCTCATCTTCCGCAAGGGCGAGGTCGTGCGCAAGGTCAGGGGCCGGGAAGGGCTGTTGCCGGTTTTCATGGAAGAGCTGGAGAAATTTCTGGACGAGCGGCGGGGCGGGGCGTGAACCCGTGGATGGTCCGATTTTGGTTTCAGAACGCATTTCGTGGTTTCTCGACAATGATATCAAAAGATCCATTGTCCGTTTTACCGAGTCGGGATGCGCTATAGCCGGAACTGAAGAGTCATTCCCGCGAAGGCGGGAATCCATGCCTAGGATGTGCTCATTTCGTAGTAAGAATTTTAAAGATGGATTGCCACGTAGAAGACTCCTCGCAATGACGTTTTGGTAATTCATTGCGAGCGGAGCGCGGCAATCCGTCTTCGTTGCGGAATTTGTTATAGGTTTAAAATCATCACAAGAGATAAACACTGTACAAAATATTTTATGCATAGCTTTTGATATGATAATCCAAAATTCAAGTATATTCACCGGCCATGCCGGCACCATGAAGGAGAACCTCTGATGCTGTTCAGCAAATTTTACGCGCCCACACTCAAGGAAACCCCGGCCGAGGCCGAGGTCATCAGCCACAAGCTGCTGTTGCGCGCTGGCATGATCCGCAAGCTCACCAGCGGCATCTATACCT
>CAZQYA010000193.1:0-5292 GCA_964597325.1 uncultured Desulfovibrionaceae bacterium | reverse complement strand
CCGGTCAACAGGGCCGGAATGCCCAGACGGGCCACGGCCTCGTTCAAAGGCCGGATCTTGAGATCCCCACAGCACTGCACCGGGTCAACCGCCAGCGGGTAGCGGCTCAGGTCGATACCGGGCCGCACCACGGTCACGTCGACGCCCCACTCCCGGGCCAGCCTGTCGCGAAAAGCCAGAACCTCGGGAAACTTGCAGCCAGTATCCAGGTTCAGGGCGCACAGGGAAGCGCCTTTGCCGTGCGCGTGAAGCACCCCGCGCCACAGGGCCAGGACCACGGTGGAATCCTTGCCGCCGGTCCAGCCCACCCGTGCCCCGGCACCGAAGCGATCAAATACCTCTTCCAGCCGCGCCATGGCCAGACGGGTCTTGTCGGCCAGGGTCACGCCGACACCCCACTGTCCGTAGGCAGGTCGATGGTGAACCGCGTTCCCCGGCCGGGAGCGGAGTCCACGCTCATGTCGCCGCCGTGCCCATTGGTCACAATGAAATACGACACCGCCAGCCCCAGGCCCGTGCCCAGTCCGGGAGGTTTGGTGGTATAAAAGGGCTCGAAGACCCGCGTGCAGACCTCGGGCGCCATGCCCGGTCCGTTGTCCTCGACCACGATGCGCACCCCGCCGGGACGCGACGAGACACTGATCCCGATGCGCGGGCTTTCGATGGGCGGGTCGGCCGTAGCCATGGCCTGGGCCGCGTTGCGCAGCAGGTTCAGGATGACCTGTTCGATCTCCGTTTCGGTGCACCTGATGGACGGCAGATACTTTTCTATGGACACGTCAATGCGAATCGTATTGAAATCGTAGCTTTTCTTCAGGTCATAGTCCGTCCGGGCCAGGGCCAGGGACTGTTCGATGAGGCGCGCGATGTCGCAACTGGAGCGGGAGGACTCGCTCATCCTGCTGAAATCGAGCATACGGCGGATGATGCCGGCGGCCCGCGCCCCGGCGGTCTGGATGTCCTCGATGAAGACATCGAGCTTGCGCACGCGCATGTACTGCTCCAGCAGCCCCATGTCCAAACCCAGGGCGGCTGCCGCTTCCCTGTTCTTCTCGAAATCCGGGCGGGTTCTCTGCACGAGATTGTGGGAAGCCTGCATGATGATGCCAAGCGGATTGTTGATTTCATGGGCGATGCCCGCGGCCATGCCACCCACGGACCGCATCTTCTCGCTCTGAATCATGAGTTCCTGCATCTGCTTGAGCTGCGTGATGTCCCGCAACACTGCCAGCAGGTGAGGTTTTCCGTCCAGGTTCATCATCTGGCTGGCCATGGAATAAGTGAACGTCGAGCCATCCTTACGCCGGGCTTCGAATTCAAAATTGCGGATCGACCCTTCGCGTTGCAGGTGGGCATAGAGTTTTTCGCGATCCGCGGGATTCCTGTAGATACCCAATTCCAGTGTAGTCTTGCCCAGGACTTCGTCCCGCTCATAGCCGGAAAAAAGCAGAAAGGTGTCGTTGACGTCCACCAGTCTGCCGTCTTCCACATTGATGAGCACGATGCTGTCCGGAGACAGATGAAAGAGCCGGTAGAACTTTTCCTCGGACTGCCGCAACCGCTCCTCGCCCAGCCTGCGTTCGGTGATGTCCGTGTGTGTTCCGCTCAACAGAAGCGGCCGGCCCTGCGCATCCCGCCTGATGACATCGCCCCGGCCCAGGATCCACTTCCATCCGCCGTCCCTGGTCCTCATGCGGAACTCGGCCCTGTAGGACCCGGTGCCCTGTAACTCAACGGTCCGCAACACTTTGCTCTGGGTCTTCTCGATGTCGTCGGGATGACACAGGCTCTTCCAGGTTTCCAACGTCATCGGAAACTCCCGGTCCCTGAAGCCGAGCATCTCGTACCAGCGTGGGCTGAAATAGGCTTCCCCCGTGTCCAGATGCCATTCCCAGATGGCGTCGGTACTGGCCTCGATGGCCCGGGAGAGCCTGCGTTCGCTTCGGGTCAGGGCCTCGTTGGCCTCGTCCAGGGCGCTGTACGTCCTGGCCAGACGCCCCAGAAGTTCCTGGAAGGCTTCGCCCAGGCTGGCGATCTCCAGGTCCGCTTCCTGCAGCGGCACCGCCTGTGGCAGACTTTCAGCGTCCATTGCTCCCATGGATGCGCCGAGTTCCCGCAGCGGATTGACCACGGAATGAAGCAGACGCCTGCGCAGCAGGACCTGCATGCATACCAGGGTTATGAACAGCATGAGAAAGAAAAAGGCAAAGAAATAGAAGGTCTGCTTGCGGAGCAGGGACAGGTCGTGGCTGATGCGGATCCAGCCCAGGTTTTCGCCTGCGGCGACGATGGCACGGGTAAAGCGCAGTTCGGAGAAATCGTGCTCAAAGGTGTAATCCCCGTTCCCTTCCCGGCTCGCAGGGGCCAGGACCGGGACATTGTCCAGGGACATCTCGCGCCCTGCGGCGGCCATGGCAACCGGAACGCCGCCATGGTCGTAGAGCACGGCTTCGAGCACGCCTTCATGGGCGCTGATCTCCGCCAGGCGCATCCGCAGGGCCGTGTAGCGCTGCTCGAAAAGCTCGTTGGCCATGTTGCTGCGCTCACGGGTCACGAGCATGTCCAGAAAATTGCAGACGGTCTGGATGTTATCCTTCTTCCATTGCAGCTGCATGAAGGCGCCGATGACGACGAACAGAACCGCAATGACCGCGAAGGTGACAAGGATGTCCCGATTGAGGCGCTGGGAAATGGTTTTTCTCACTGACCGAACTCCACCTTCTTGACGAACTCGACGCCCCCCTTGGTGATGCGCAGCACCACAAGAGACTTGACCGGATCCCGGCCCCCTTTGAAGGATATGGTTCCCGTGACCCCTGGATACGAATCCGTGGTCGCCAGGCTATCCCGAATTGCCGCGGGCTGGGCGCTCCCGGCGCGTTGAATGGCATTGGCCACCAGGCCCACGGCGTCGTAGGCATTGGCGTTGCCGGCATCGATCATATCCAGGGCATGGGGACCGAACTCGCGGAGAAGCAGATCCACGAACCGCCGGGTGGCTGGCGAATCGTCGTCCGGATGCCAGTGAGACGTGTAATAGTTGTCCCCTTTTTCAGGGTCCAGGTGCGGGTAATGCTCCAGGGCGGTCCACCCGTCCCCGCCGAGAAAAGGCATGGTCAGACCTGCGCCGCGCGCCTGCTTGAGCAGCAGGCCGGAATCCCTGGTGTAACCGGCCACAAAAACCAGATCGGGTTTCAGGCGCCGGACGGCCTCGACCTGAACCGTGAAATCCATGGCGTCCTGCAGATAGCGGAGCTGCTCGACGACCGTCCCGCCCAGTTCTCTGAAAACCCGGGCAAAGTCGGTGCTCAACCCCTCGCTGTAGACGTCATCGGCGATGGTCACCACCAGGGCGCGCGCCGCCCCGAGATCCTCCCGTGCGAACCGCGCCAGCGCTGCGGCCTGCTGCGCGTCCGTGTAACAGGCCCTGAAAATGAAATCGCCCACGGCAGTGACTGCCGGCGCCGTGGTCGTCGCCCCGATCATGGGGATTCCCGCCTGCTGCAGCACCGAAGCCATGGCCAGTCCCTGGGAACTCCAGGACGGCCCGACAACCGCCACCACGCCGGCCCGCACGGCATCAACTGCCGCCTGACGGGCGCCGAGGGCCGTGCTCATGGTGTCGAGTTCCACGATCTCCAGGGGCCGCCCGAGCAGGCCGCCCGCCGCGTTGATCCGCGCTGCGGCAAGCCTCACGATCCGATAGTTGGGAGAATTTTCCTCGGCCCCTATTCCGGTCCTGGCGAAAATGCTGCCGACGCGGATCGGCTCCTGCGATTGCTCCTGCGCATTGGCCGGGTGGGCCGGCAAGAAGCCCGAAAAGAGGAACAGCAGGCAGCACAACGTGCAGCACATCGTAAAAATCCGCGACAAGCCCTGAACAACGTGCTTGAAGGGCGTCATTTTCAGGTCTCCTTGGCGAACCGTACAGACGCTCGGTTTGCCTGAAAAAATCCGGTTCATTTTTCCCACTTTAAGGGACAATAGGCATGAAATACCGGCAATACAACCCCAAAACGAACTCCTCGCCCGGGCGGGGACATGAACGGAAGCAGAAAACCCGAGGCCGTTGGTTGCCGGGATGTCATGCCGCCCTTACGGCCGCCCCCCCTGTCATCGAGCTTGACACCCGCCGCGGCATCCCATAGCGCTGAACCAGTTTTTGCAGGGGTGGCGAGGAGCCTGAGATGATACCCGTTGAACCTGATCTGGATCATGCCAGCGAAGGGAATTGCAAGACGAACGCCGGACTGCCCGGCGCATCCCCCCCATTCCTCGCCTCCGTTGCCCACATTCCAGCAATGCGAGGTACTCCATGTCCGACCTGGCACGCAAAGCCGCCGAAAACCTGACCGCCATCCGGCAGGTCAAGCCGCTCGTCCACAACATCACCAATTTCGTGGTCATGAACACCACAGCCAACGCCCTGCTGGCCTGCGGCGCATCGCCCGTCATGGCCCACGCCGAGAACGAGGTCGAGGAGATGGCCGCCTTTGCCGGCGCCCTGGTCCTCAATATCGGCACCCTGACCGACGCATGGGTGGCGTCCATGCTCAAGGCCGGACGCAAGGCCACGGAACTCGGCAAGCCCGTCATCCTCGACCCCGTGGGGTCAGGGGCCACGCGCCTGCGCACCGACGCGGCCCGGGCCATCCTGGCGGAATCGAAGGTGTCGGTGGTTCGCGGCAACGCCTCGGAAATCCTGTCCCTGGCCGGGCAGGGCTCTGCCGTCAAGGGCGTGGATTCCGGCAACTCTGTCGAGGAAGCCGCGCGCGTGGCCGGTCAACTGGCCTTGGAGTTGGGCGTCACCCTGGCCGTCACCGGCCCCACGGACCTGGTCACCGACGGCAGGCGCACCCTGTTCGTTGAAGGCGGACACGCCCTCATGCCTTTTGTCACGGGCACAGGCTGCACGGCATCTGCACTGGTGGGCGCCTTCCACGCCGTGGACCCCGATCCGGTCAGCGCTGCGGCCACTGCCCTGGCCTTCCTCGGGCTGGCCGGCGAACGCGCCGGAGCCGCTGCCGCCGGCCCCGGCTCCTTCCAGATGCACCTGCTCGACGCCCTCTACACCCTCACCCCTGAGGAGTTGGAAGCGGGCAGCCGCATCCGCGAGGAATCCCATGCCTGATTATTCCCTCTACCTGGTCACGGACCGAGGGCTTTCCCTGGGCCGAAGCACCGCGGACATCGTACGTGCGGCCGTGGCCGGAGGGGCGACGTGCGTGCAACGGCGCGAAAAGGGCCGCGGCACGCGGGAGTTCCTGGCCGGGGCCAGGGCCGTTCGCGACG
>CAZQYA010000192.1:0-5316 GCA_964597325.1 uncultured Desulfovibrionaceae bacterium | reverse complement strand
GCCATCGCCGCCGGGGCGTTCCGGGAGGACCTCTACTACCGCATCGGCGTGGTCAACATCCACCTGCCGCCCCTGCGCGAGCGCGAAGGGGACGTGCGCCTCCTGTCCGACTACTTCCTTCGCCGCATCGCCTCGGACCAGGGCCGCAACGTCACAGGCCTGGCCCCCGACGCCATGGCGGCCATGCAGACCTACGCCTGGCCCGGCAACATCCGCGTACTGGAGAACAGGCTGCGCCGCGCCGTGCTCCTGACGGACTCGAACCTGGTCACGGCCGAAGCCCTGGGCTGGGGGGAGAACGGCGGCGGTGGGGGGGGGCAGGAAGGTTTCGACCTCGGCGACAAGACCCGCAAGGAGGCCCGGGCAATGGTCGAGAAAAAGATGGTGCTGGCGGCCCTGGCCAGATTCGAGGGTAATATCGTCAAGGCCTCGGAGTCCCTGGGAATCAGCCGGCCGACCATGTACGACCTGTTGCGCAAGCACAACCTCGGCGACCGCTGAGACGGACCGCCTGCATGTATCCGGGGGCGGGTCCACGCCGCCCCCACCCCTTCTTGCCTGCCTCCCTTCGATTCTGTAGGGTCCGCGAAAAAGCGCGGCTGCGGGATGCTTTGCTTCTGCAACTTTTTGGAATTGTATTTTAAATATCTTTTTTGCGACGCCGCGTGCGTGTCGTGACCCGTGTGTTGCGATGCGGTGTTTTTTCCTGGCGTTTTTTGACGGGGCACATGGGCCGCAGCTTGTGTTCGGATCGAACGCAGGAGTCCTGTCATGAAAGAGTGGGGACGTCATGTCGTCGAATCAGCTTGATCATATATCGAATTCGTGGAGCCTGGAGCGGGTCGAGAGCGCGTGGAAGAATCTGGTGGCTTCCAGCACCGTGGAGAAGCGTCTGCTCCGGAGCGAGATCGCCCTTTCCTGGGAGCGCTGTCTGCAGGGCCGGGTCTGTCCCCATGGGAGCACGGCCGGCGACAGCGTGGTGACGTATTTCAGCGACAGCGACCTGGTGCTGAAGTTCGTGTCCGAGCCGTACATGCAGCGCGTGCACGAGCATTTGAAGGGCAAGGGCTTCATCGTGGTGCTGACCAATGCCCAGGGGCGCATTCTGCATATCATCGGCGACAGGGGCATGCGCAGCACCGGTGAGGACGTGGCGGTCGTTCCGGGCGGGAATTTTCAGGAGAACGTCATGGGCACCACGTCGCCCGGCATCTGCATCGAGAAGAAGATCCCCATCCAGGTGCGCATGTACGAGCATTTCTGCAGGCTGTTTCATTCCTGGTGCTGTACTGCGGCGCCGATTTTCGACCAGTCCGGGAAGTTCGTGGGGTCCCTTGATGTCAGCAATCTCGATCCCGGGAAGCATCCGGGCTACCTGCTCGATTTCATCACCATGACCTCCCGGAGCATCGGCCTGGAGCTCAGTTATCGCATGCTCCAGGGCGACCTGATCAATTCGCGCCGGCATTTTTGCGTGGACCAGCCTGAGTCTGGCGGGTGTCCGTCCGATGGGCGGACAGGGCAACGGGAAGTGCGGTTCGACTACAATACGCGGGCCATCGCCCCGGACAGCCCACTTCGGGACCGGCAGGACGCGCCCGCCAGGGCCCTTCGGCCCTTGAGGCCGCAGGCCGCCGTGCGGGAGGAGGGCGTGGCCCGGTACCGTTTCGAGCATTTCGTCCACGAGTGTCTGTCCATGCAGGAGATCGTGCGGGAGGCCCGGCGTCTGGCCGACAGCGACATGAACATCTTCATCAGCGGCGAGAGCGGCACGGGCAAGGAGGTGCTGGCCCAGGCCATTCACCACGCCAGCCCCAGGCGTGAGGGGCCCTTTGTGGCCATCAACTGCGCGGGCATGCCCAAGGATTTGATCCAAAGCGAGCTGTTCGGCTATGTGGAAGGGGCTTTCACGGGCGCGCGCAGGAAAGGGCAGGTCGGCAAGTTCGAGCGCGCCCACGGCGGCACGCTGTTTCTCGACGAGGTGGGCGACATGCCCCTGGAGGCCCAGGCGAACCTGTTGCGCGTGCTGCAGGAGCGGTACGTCGTGCGCCTGGGCTGCAGCCGCCCCATGCCCGTGGACGTGCGCGTCATCTCCGCCACCAACCGGGATCTGAACGCCGAGATCGAGGCCTCCAGGTTTCGCCGGGACCTGTACTACAGGCTGGTGGTGGCCGATCTGGACATCCCGCCCCTGCGGGAGCGCGGCGGCGACCTGTGGCTGCTTCTGGAGCATTTCGCGGGTACGCTGGGCGCTTCTGGCCTGACCCTGGATCCGGATGTCCGAGTTATTCTGGAGGAACATGCCTGGCCGGGCAATGTCCGGGAGCTCGAGAATTTCGTCCGCTACGCCTTGGCCAAGGCCCCGGACGGCCGCGTCAGCCTGAAGCACCTGCCCAGGAACATCAGGCAGTCGCCCAGCCGGAAGCAATCCTTCAGCGTGGGCACGGGCAAGACCCGGATGCTCATGGATGCGATCCACGCCAACGACTACAATCTCTCCAAGGCCGCCAAGGCCCTGGGCATCAGCAGGTCGACCCTCTACCGCAGAATGCGAAAGCACCTGGCCCCGGAAAATTAGCCGGAAGAGGGACGGCGAGGTGGCCGGATGGACCTGGATGGACCCGGGTGGACCAGATGGACCGGATGGACCCGGATGGACAGGCGCTTCACCCCGGCCTGACACCGTTCTTCTCCCGGCGGGTCCATTCCGTCCGCCTTCAGCCCACACCAAAACCCACGCAAAAAAAAGAGCTTAAGGCGTGAAACCCTAAGCTCTTGATTTTAATGGCGGGGCCGATGGGACTCGAACCCACGGCCTCCGGCGTGACAGGCCGGCGTTATAACCGACTTAACTACGACCCCGCATTTTCTTTGGTGGGCGGTACAGGGATCGAACCTATGACCCTCGGCTTGTAAGGCCGATGCTCTCCCAGCTGAGCTAACCGCCCCTTTCCCGTCCAACGAGAAAATGTGTCTATAGATACACCCGCTCGATGTCAAAGGCTTTTTTCGGCTCATTCAAAAAAAGTCCGCATGTCCGGCCGGGGTGGATTCAGGCTCAGGAAACAGGAAAGGCCGCCCTTGGGGGACGGCCTTTCAAAGTGTGCGTCTTCTCGCGGGCTAGCCGCAGGAAGTGCAGGAGGAGCATCCGGAGGAGCTTGCCTGCAGGCTTGATTTGATGTTGAAACCCATGTGGGGGTGAAACTCCACGGAAATGGGCTGGGCTTCGTTCATCAGGTTGTTTTCAATCAGGAACTTGTATCCGTCGATTTCCTGAACCACATCGTTGTCTTTTTGCTCATCCAGAGCAAGCGCCAGGCGAGGGCCCCCTCAACCGGCGGCCATGTAAACGCGGATCGGGGACACTTCCTTGCCGGCGAAGTGCATGTCGAGCTGCTCTTTGGCGGCTTTCGTAAGTTCAAACATGGAATCCTCCTTTGTGTGGAAACAGTTGGTAGTTATTGATTATATCGATGTCAATGGCTCGGGAGGGAGGTTTTTTCCGATCGGAAGCCTCCGATTTTGTAAGACACGGAAGGCAAAGACATTCCCGTTTAAAAAGATGCTTGAAGGAAATATCAAAAAAGGGATAAGCAAAGGCGTAAACCATCACTTCAGCCCCGAAAGGATTATGACCCTTTACACTTCGCGCATCCTTCTCGTGGACGACGAGCCAGCTTTTCTTGAATTGCTCGGGGACTATCTCCGGGACCAGGGGCACGAGGTCTGCCTGGCCGAGAACGGCGCTGTGGGGCTCGACCTCTACAACTCCGAAATGCCGGATGTGGTTCTCCTGGACCTGAAGCTGCCCGACATGTCCGGCCTTGACGTGCTCAGGCACATCACGGCCCGCGACGAGGAAACGGCCATGATCGTCATTTCCGGAGCCGGATCCATGGACGACGTCATTGAGGCCCTGCGTCGGGGCGCCTGGGATTTCCTGGTCAAGCCCCTGATCAATCTCGAGTTTGTCATGCATGCCGTGGAAAAGGGACTGGAGAAGAAGCGGCTGCGGCAGGAGAACAGGCTGCATCGAGAGCATCTGGAAGAGGAGGTACAGCGGCGCACACAGGAGTTGCGCCAGGAGATCCTCACCCGCAAGCGCATCGAGGAGGACCTGCGGCGCAGCGAGATGCGCTATCGCGAACTGAGCCTGACGGACGAACTCACCGGCCTCTACAACGCCCGGCATTTCTTCCGGCAGATGCAGGCCGAGGTGGACCGCGCCATGCGCTACGACAGTCCCCTGTCCATCTGCGTCCTGGATATCGACCATTTCAAGCAGTACAACGACGCCTACGGCCACCTCTGCGGCGACGCCGTGCTCTCGGAGTTGGGGCGCGTCATCCAGAAACTCATCCGCGACTCCGATTCCGCCTACCGCTACGGAGGCGAGGAATTCATCATCGTCCTGCCGACCACCAACCGGGAAGAGGCGGCGCGCGTGGCCGAACGCATCCGCTGCACCTTCCAGGAACACGCCTTCTTTCCGCGCTCGGGCACCGAGGTGCACGTCACCATCAGCCTCGGCGTGACCAGCTATGTCCCGGGCGAGTCCGTATCGGACTTCGTGGACCGGGCGGATCAGAACATGTACTCGGCCAAGAAGTGCGGAAGAAACACGACCGTATGTCGTTAGGATGGTGAATGGTGAATGGTGAGTAGTGAATAGTAGGAAAAAGACTCTTTCCATTCACCACTCACCATTCACCAATCACCTTCACGCTACTCCCCTTCATTCATCAGCGCCGTCAGCCTGCAGAAGCCGCATTCGCCGGCTGAGGTGGGGTAGCCGCAGTTGGTGCAGGGCTTGATGTCGACGGTGGTTTCGCCGCGGGATTCGAAGCCCGGGCGGCCGTCCTTGAGGAAGCCGTCGTAGAAGCGGATCTTGCGGCCGGGCTGGATGTCTTCCAGGTCGGCCAGGAGGTTCTTGTAGATGGGGAAGCTCGCCTTGGAGCTGTAGGGGCAGGGGGCGTAGCCGTAGTCGATGCCGGCCAGGAAACACAGGTTGGCCGTCTCGAATTCGGACATGCGAAAGAGCGGCTTGACCTTCTTGGCGAAGCCGTTCTGGGCGGGCATGACCGGGCCCTGGTCGCTCAGGTACTCCACGTCCCAGCGCATGACGTTGGCGAAGAGGCGCGAGGTCTCGTCGTCCAGGTTGTGGCCCGTGGCCAGGACCGTGAAGTCGTTGTCCATGGCGAAACGGTTGAAGAGGTAGCGTTTGGTCTGGCCGCAGACCGAGCAGATGGGGCGTTTGACGCGGCGCTTCACGTCGCACATGGCCAGGCCCATGGAGGCCGTCTCGATGACGTGCAG
>CAZQYA010000191.1:0-5360 GCA_964597325.1 uncultured Desulfovibrionaceae bacterium | reverse complement strand
GGGATCTGCACCAGGTGCAGTTTTCCCTCGCCCCAGTCGCCGACGGGTTCGATCCAGGCGCTGGGCCGGACTTCGTATCTGGCCTCAAGGTCGAGGTAGCTGGGGAATTCCGTGTCGCGCTGCATGAGGCCCATGCCGCGCAGGTTCGGGGCGTTGAAGACGTTGACGGACAGGGTCCTCGGGTTCTGCAGGGGGCGCCAGATCCATTCCTCGTTGTGGAATTTGGCCATGAGCCCGTCGGAGTCGTGGACTTCGGGGCGGAAATCGTCACTGAAGCGCGGATTCGAGTTTTCCCCGAAGATGAACATGCTCGTCAGGGGCGCGATGCCCAGCCTGGAGACGGGTTCGCGCAGGAACAGCACGGAACGCACGTCCATGGCGGTCTCGGCTCCGGGCGTAGCCGTAAAGCAGAAGGCTCCCGTGACACGGCGCGAATCGAGCAGGGCGTACATGGTGATGTCCTTGTCCTTTCTGCCCGGTTTGACGATCCAGAATTCCTTGAAAAAGGGGAATTCCTCTCCGGTCGGCTCGGCAGTGTCCACGGCTAGACCACGGGCCGAAAGGCCGTACTGCTGGCCTTTGCCCACGGCCCGGAAATAGCTGGCTCCGAGGAAAACCAGAAACTCATCGAGATATTTCTTCGTGTTGATGGCCGAGTGGACGCGGAAGCCCGCGAAGCCCATGTCCGCCGGAATCATATCTGCGAAGCCGTTGCGTCCGTAGTCGAAGGCGGACGTGTCGAAGGCCAGGCGTGTGACCGCGTTCCTGTCCACGACGTTGATGGCCACGGTGCGGTCGTAGAACAGGCCGGGATGGAAGAATTGCAGTTCGAAGGGCAGCTTCTCGTTCCGCCACAGGCTTTTGGCGGGGAGGAAGCGAATGTCGCGCCACTGGTCATAGGAAATGTTCCTGAGGATCTGGGGCACTTTCCGCTGGTCATCCACAAAGGGCCTGGCCGCAAGTTCCCTGGCCAGGGCCTCCACGTCCTCGAGACCGAAGACGTCGTTCTGAGCCCGGGCGAGGGGTGCACATGTACAAAGAAAAAGTCCGGCCGCGAGGCCGAACATCATGATGCGAGTGAACATGCAATTGTTCTCCTGAGATGGGGGCATGTCCGGAGCAGGCATTTTCCGGTATCTCCCCTTGTTCTTTTCGGAGACGCTCGTCAAGAGGCGGGTAGAAGTCCGCAAAGGCCCGGCTCATGCGGGTTGCGGTGAAGTGGTTTGTCTTTTGGGCGGACGTGGAGAGCCGGATGGTCAGGAAAGGTTGCGGCCCGGCCGGAGGAGGAGGGATGGAGGTTGGCCGGCCGGGCCATTTGGGGTCATGATTGCTTTCTACGGTTTTCGACGCGTCCCTTGGCGATGAGTTCCTCGAGATGGAATTTTCGGACGCGGTAGCCCATCTGTCGTGGAGTGAGGTTGAGTTCCCTGGCTGCCTTGTATTGAATCCAGGAGTTGCGTTTCAGGGCGGCCACCACCTCCTTGCGCTCCGTCTCACGCAGGGGTTGGCATTGTTCGGACGGTGGCTGCTCGGGCTCTTGGCGAACCGGCTTGGTGCGCCCGGTGTCCTGGGACAGGAATCCTTGGATGAAATCGGCCTCCACGGGCTTGTCGTCGGTCAGGATGACCATGCGTTCCACGAGATTTTCCAGTTCGCGGACATTGCCCGGCCAGTCGTAGCCCAGCAGGAGGCTCAGTGCTTCGGAAGTCAGGGTGAGGCTCCGACCGTACTCCTGTTCCATCTCTTTTTTGAAATAGTTGAGCAGGCGGGGAATGTCTTCCTTGCGTTCCCTGAGCGACGGGACGTGTACGGGAAAGACGTTCAGGCGGTAATAGAGATCTTCCCGAAAGAGTCCCTTTGACACGAGGAGATCGAGTTCCCGGTTGGTGGCGCTGATGATGCGTACGTCGACCTTGCGTGTGCGGTTGCTGCCGATGCGCTCGAATTCGCGTTCCTGAAGCACGCGCAGAAGTTTGGACTGCAGGGTCAGGGGCAGTTCCCCGATCTCGTCCAGAAAGATGGTGCCCATGCGCGCGTCTTCGAAACGACCGGGCTTGGCACTGTTGGCGCCTGTGAAGGCCCCTTTCTCGTAGCCGAAGAGTTCAGCCTCCAGGAGATTCTCCGGGATGGCGGCGCAGTTGACCTTGATGAAGGGGTGGGCCTTACGGTCCGAGAGCTCGTGAATGATGCGGCCGATGAGGGTCTTGCCTGTACCCGATTCGCCGAGGAGCAGCACTGTGGCCTTGGTGATGGCCACCTTGGCAACGTATTGCTCGACTTCCAGCATGGCCTGGCTCTTACCCACGATGTATGGTCCCTGGTTCTCCTTGGCGATCTGGTACTTGAGGGTCGTGTTCTCCTGCTTGAGGGCGGCTTCCCGTTTTTTTACTTTTTCGTTCAGACTGAGAAATTGGGAAATGAGCGTGGCCACGACGCTCAGGAATTCCGTGTCGGCGTCGAGCTGCTCCTGGTCGGTGAAGACCCTGTCCACGTTCATGACGCCTATGGGACTGCCGTGAAGAAGGATGGGTACGCCTACGAAGGAGATGCGTTCCATGCTGACGCGCCTTGAGCCGGTCTTGTCCAGAAAGAGGGGTTCATGGGAGATATCGGGCACCACGTATGGCTTGGCCGTGCGGAAGATGGTGCCTGTGATGCCTTCATCCATGCGGTAAACGCCCCGTCGTTTCTCCTGGTCCGAGAGTCCGTAGGACGTGGAGATGGCCAGGCGTCCGGATTGGGGGTCGAACAGCGTGATGGTGGCCCGGCGCATGCTCATGGTGTCCGAGAGAATTTTGAGAATGGACTCCAGCGCGCTCTCCAGATCGAGTGCCTGGTCGATGATCTTGCTGATGGCCAGCAGGACGCGGAGTTCTGTGGAACAGGTGGACGGGCTCATATGAACTGGAAAGCAACAAAGATGCCGGAGCGGCCACTATATGGCGCGTTGGTCAGGTTCGTCTTTCAATATTCTGAAATATATAAATAAAAAATTGAAAAAAGATGAATTTTTGGGGGGAGATCTTTCGAAGGGAAGCCCAGAAAATGTCGTAAGGCAAAAACGATGGGAATTAATTTACACTATTGTAATTAAGTTGGCAGAAATTTATTTTTTTCTGAATCTATTTTACAAAATAGTTATTTATTTGTGTCGTCACCATTTTTGCCCGCACATTTTTGAGGGTCCACATCCCGCAACAGGAGACCTTCGGCCGGGCTGCCCTGGATTTTTCTGAGTCGTCGCAGGCAGGTGGACATGGCCGCGAGTTTCGGATGGGTTTCCGGGAAACGCCGTCTGGCCCGGGCGTTGTCCACAGCGTCGAGCACCTTGCGGACCGTGATGTTGGAGCTGTCGCGTACGGGCAGCACCAGGGGGGTGCCCGTATCGTCGCTGTTGATCCTGCTCAGGATGCCGGCCTGCTCCAGCATGTCGACCATTTCCCGCACCTCGCCTGCCGAAATGTCCAACTCCGTGCCAAGGGCGGCTTCGTCCAGGGCTGGTTCGTCCCGGTGGAAGCGCCTTACGACTTCGTGGCAGATGGCCAGGGCCAGGAGACGCGTTTGGGCGATGCTTCGGGATCCGCACCCCGTCTCTGGCTCAAGGGCGTCGGAATCGGGGAATGCGTGCACGACTTCCGCTCCGAAGATGACGATGATCCAGCTCAGCTGCAGCCAGACCAGGAACAGGGGCAGGGCCGCAAAGCTGCCGTAGATGGCGTTATAGCTGCTGACCCCGATCTGGAACCGGACATAGGCGATCTGCAGCAGTTGGTAGGCCGTGCCGGCCAGCACAGCCCCTAGTATGGCGCTACCTGCGCGCACCTTGGTGTTGGGCATGATCATGTACAGCAGTGCGAACAGGAGCCAGAGCAGAACGTAGGGAGCAAGCTCGAGACCCAGGGAGATGGCCGGGCCGACCACATCCTCGATTCCCACCTGACTGGAGATGGCCGAGACCTGGGAGGCGATGAAGACCGTGACGCTGCCCGACATGATGAGCAGCACCGGCCCGATGATCATGATGGTCAAATAGTCGCTGAACTTGCGCACCAGCGGTCTCGAGGTGACGTTCCAGATGTGGTTGAAGTTGTCCTCGATCCGGCCGAGCACCTTGACCACAGACCAGAACAGCACGGCCACGCCCACTCCGGCCACAAGGCCGCCCCGCGTGTTTTCGAGCATGTTGCGGGCGAACTCGATGACCTGGACCACCACTTCCTGCTGGGCAGCAAATTGTTTGAGCAGCTCCTTTTCGAGCATCTTTTCAAAGCCGAACCCCTTGGCCACGCCAAAGGCCATGGCCGCCAGGGGGACCAGGGAGAGGAGGGAATAGAAGGTCAGGGCTGAGGCGTGCAGGGGGCCCTGCCGCGTCCCGAAACCACGGATCGCGAAGATCAGGGTCCTGACGAGGCGGATCACGATCCAGGGGAGGCGCGCCTCCTCCCGGCGGACATTCCAGAATGTTTCGTCGAGGACCTCGGCGGTCCGGGCCATGAAGCTCTTGCGTTCTTCCATGGGGCACCTGTTCCTTGAATGACTTTCAGGGTTCAGTGGCCATGATCCGGGTTTCATGTCAACCGGAAGGACGATTTTCGTCGCAGATGCGAAAACCCCGGGACGCCGCAGATGCGGGCCCCGGGGCTGGGATGGTGGGGTGGACTAGCCGAGGATGGCCTTCAGGTCTTCGTCGGGGGTGGTTATGGGCTTGATGTCGAAGTTCTCGACCAGCACGTTCAGCACATTGGGGGTGATGAAGGCCGGCAGGCTGGGCCCGAGGCGGATGCCCTTGATGCCCAGGCTCAGAAGCGTCAGCAGGATGGCCACGGCCTTCTGCTCGTACCAGGACAGGACCATGGACAGGGGCAGGTCGTTCACGCCGCACTCGAAGGCGCCGGCCAGGGCCGAGGCGATCTGGATGGCCGAGTAGGCATCGTTGCACTGGCCCACGTCCAGCAGTCGCGGGATGCCGCCGATGTCGCCCAGCTTCTTGTCGAAGAAGCGGAACTTGCCGCAGGCCAAGGTCAGGACCACGCAGTCGTTCGGGATTTTTTCAACGAACTCGGTGTAGTAGTTGCGGCCGGGCTTGGCCCCGTCGCAGCCGGCCACCAGGAAGAAGTGGCGGATGTCGCCGGACTTGACGGCCGAGATGACCTTGTCGGCCACGCCCAGGACCGCGTTGCGGGCGAATCCGGTCAGGACGCTGCCCTTGTCCTCGTCGGCGGAGAAGCCGGGCATCTCAAGGGCCTTGTCGATGACCTGCGAGAAATCCTTGCCCACATGGGTCACGCCGGGCCAGCCCACCAGACCGGTGGTGAAGATGTTGCCCTTGTAGGACTCGACCGGCTTCTGGATGCAGTTGG
>CAZQYA010000190.1:0-5428 GCA_964597325.1 uncultured Desulfovibrionaceae bacterium | reverse complement strand
TAGTCCGCGGAAAACTGGTGGGGGGAGTTGACCCGGTCTACCTGGACCTCTTCGCCCTCGCCCATGAGCATGAGCTGGCTCTGGCCGGTCACGGGATTGGCCGCGCAGCCCGCGGCCGTGGACACCGCGGCCAGGGCGGCAAGTTTCATGAAGTCGCGGCGGGTGAGGGTGCCGCGATACGCACGGTCTTCGAATATAGAATTCATGGCTGGCTCCTGTACGTGTGCAATGACCAGTCTCTACACCAGTGCCGAGCATACTGACAACCCGGAAGCCCGGTCGCGGCGGGGCCGCCTGCACTCCGGGCTTGCCCTGGCGCCTGCCCGCGGATATCGCACGGCCGTACGGGATATCCCGATACGCCGACGAGATCGTCTTCTCGGGGCCCGGCTCCATTACCCCGGTGCATGAGGGATATCCATGTTCAATCACATACCCGGCCTGCTGAAACTCGCCCTGCCGCTCATCCTGTCCTCGTCGACCATCACCCTCATGCAGATCATCGACGCCTATGTGCTGTCGCTGCATTCGAGCACGGCCGTAGCCGCCCTGGGACCGTCGAGCCTGGCCGTGATCCTCTTCCAGGGGTTTCTCTTCGGCACGGCCGGATACGCCGGGACGTACGTGGCCCACAGCCACGGCAGGGGCGACGAGGCCGGCATCCGCACGTCCGCCTGGCTCGGCATCCACACATCCGTGCTCTCGGGCCTCATTGCCCTGGCCCTGGCCTGGCCCGTTGGGCACCTGTTCCTGATGGTCGGGCATGCCCCCCAGGTGGCGCAGGACGAACTGGACTACTTCAGCATCTGCATGGCCGGCTCCCTCTTTCCGGTCCTGTGCAGCGCCCTGGGAGGCTGGCTGGCCGGCATCGGCAGGGCCGCCGCCGTGACCTGGGTGACCTTCGCCGCCTTCGCCGTCAACGCCGTGCTGGACTGGGGCCTTGTCCTTGGCGAGTGGGGCATGCCGCGCCTGGGCATTGCCGGGGCGGCCTGGGGAACGGTCATGGCTCAGGCCTTCGGCGCGGCCCTGTTCCTGGCCATCTTCGCCGTTTCCGGCGGCCTGGGGGACAGGGCGGCCAGACGCTTCAACGCGGCCGAGTTCCGCCGCTTCCTGACCCTGGCCACGCCCATGGGCCTGCGCATCAGCACCGAATTGGTGGCCTGGACCATCTTCCTGCTCGTGGTGGGGCGCATCGGCACCGCGGAACTGGCGGCGTCGAGCATCGCCTTCCGCATCAACGGCACGGCCTTTTTCCCGGCCATGGGCCTGGCCCAGGCCGCAGGCATCCTGGTGGGCCGGGCCAGGGGCGCCGGACGGGACGAGGACGTGCTGCCCATCGCCTGGCAGTCCCTGGCGGTCTGCGAACTCTGGCTCACGGCCATGGCCATCCTCTATGTCACGGCCGCTGTCCCGCTCATGAGCGTGTTCGCAGGGCAGGGGCCCGAGAGCGCGCGCATCATCGAGGCGGGGAGCCTGATCATGAAATTCGTGGCCGCCTACTGCCTCATCGACGCGGCCAACATTGTGTTCGGCGGGGTGCTGTCCGCGGCCGGAGACACCCGCTGGATCGCCCGCGCCTTTATGGCCTGGACCGCGGCGTTTCTGGCGGCCCTGTGGATCGCCGACCGACTCCATCCGGACCTGTTTCTGGAATGGACCCTGGCCACGGTCTACATCCTGGCCACGGCAGTGGCCTGGACGCACCGCGTCCAGTCGGGCGCATGGCGCAGGGCCCGGGTCCTGACGGACGAAACAGCTTGAGGACTCCGGCTCAGTCCTGACCCTGACGGTCAAGGCCGCGGTAGTTGATGGCTTCGGCCAGGTGGGTGGTCGAGAGGGTCTCGTCCCCGGCCAAATCGGCGATGGTGCGGGAGATGCGCAGCACGCGGGTGAAGGCCCGGGCCGACATGCCCAGGCGCTGCACCGCGCCTTCCAGAAAATCGTGCTCGTTCGGGGTCAGGGGGCAGAAGCGTTCCAGCCACGTGCCCGAAAGCTCGGAATTGGAGGAAAAATGCAGCCCCGCGTAGCGCCTGCGCTGGACCTCGCGGGCCGCGTCGATGCGGCGGCGCATGTCCTCCGAACTGATGCTGCCCCCAGTGCGCTTCAGGTCCCGATACGGAACAGCAGGTACTTCCACATGCAGATCGATACGGTCCAGAAGGGGGCCGGACAACCGTGAACGGTAGCGCTGAACCTGAATGGGCGTGCACGAGCAGTGGTGCTGCTCGTCACCCAGATAGCCACAGGGACAGGGGTTCATTGCCGCCACAAGCATGACGTCACCTGGGTATTCCAGGGAGATTGCGGCGCGCGATATGGTTACCCGTCCCTCCTCCAGGGGCTGGCGCAGGACTTCGAGGACATGTTTCTTGAACTCCGGAAGCTCGTCCAGAAACAGCACGCCGCGATGGGCCAGGGACAGTTCGCCCGGCCGCGGATACTGGCCGCCGCCGATGAGTCCGGCGTCGGAGATGGTGTGGTGCGGAGAGCGGAAGGGGCGGGTCACCACCATGGGCTGCTCCGGCGGCAGCTTGCCGGCCACGGAATAGATCTTGGTAACCTCAAGGGCCTCGTCGAAAGTCAGCGAGGGCAGCACCGTGGGGATGCGGCTGGACAGCATGGTCTTGCCGCTGCCGGGCGGGCCGATGAATAAAAGGTTATGATTTCCGGCACATGCGATCTCAATGGCCCGCTTCGCCCGCTCCTGTCCCTTGACCTCGGAAAAATCCAGCCAATGGCTCTGGCGTTCGTCCCACAGGCTTGCCACGTCGCAGGCGAGGGGCTCCACATGCTCCTCGCCAAGGACAAAGCGCACCACCTGCCCCAGGGTGCGGCAGGCGTGCACGGCCAGGCCCTGGACCACGGCGGCCTCGGGTCCGTTGGCCTCGGGCACGACCATTCCCCGGGCCCCGGCGTCCCGGGCGCGCAGGGCCAGGGGCAGGACCCCGGAGACGGGCTTGAGTTCCCCGGAAAGAGAAAGCTCCCCGGCCAGATACAGACCGGAGAGCTTTTCCTGCTCGATGACCTCGGCCCCAGCGAGCAGACCCAGGGCCAGGGGGAGGTCGTAGGCCGAGCCCTCCTTGCGGATGTCGGCCGGCGCGATATTCACGGTAATACGACTGGGTGGCAGCTTGAAGCCGGAATTCTTGAGGGCCGAAAAGACCCGTTCCTTGGATTCCCGCACCGCCCCTTCGGCCAGACCGACCATAATGAAGGCCGGCATGCCCGAACGCGCCAGGTCCACCTCGAGTTCAATGGTGAATCCGTCGATTCCCAGGAGCGCGGCGGTGGAGACCTTGGCGATCATGACCCTATTCCACCAACTGCCCTATGCGCTCCCAGCGGATGTCCGTCAGACTCGCCCAGGACCAGTAGAGGATGAGGGCCTTGCCCGCGATGGTGTTGCGTTCCACGAACCCCCAGAAACGGGAGTCGTAGGACTCGTCGCGGTTGTCGCCCATGACGAAATACTTGTTCTCGGGCACCATGACGGGCCCGAAATTATCCCTTCTGGGAACCGTCTTGGACCTGTCGACATGCTGTATGTAGGGCTCGTCGAGCAGCACGCCGTTGCGGAAGACCTGCTTGTCGCGAATCTCGATAACGTCGCCGGGCAGGCCGATGACGCGCTTGATGAAGTCCTTGGACGGATCCTCGGGAAACTCGAAGACGATGATGTCGCCGTGCTGGGGTCCCTCACGCTCGAAGATCATCATGTGGGTAAAGGGGATCTTCACGCCGTAAGCGAACTTGGAGACCAGCAGATGGTCGCCGATCTGCAGGGTCTGGAGCATGGAGCCGGAGGGAATCTTGAATGCCTGGACCACGAAAGAACGTATGAAGAACGCCAGGATAAGGGCCACGATAAGGGCTTCGGCGTATTCCTTGAGCATTGTCTGCCAACGAGGGTTCATGTCTATACCTGCCTATTACTCCGCGAACGCGGCTGATTGCTGAATGAGCGCCGAAACGGCCGCAGGGGCTATTCGTCCGGCTGGAGGGCGGCCAGGAAGGCTTCCTGAGGAATCTCCACGCTGCCCATGCGCTTCATGCGCTTCTTTCCTTCCTTCTGTTTTTCCAGAAGTTTTCGTTTCCGTGTGATGTCACCGCCATAGCACTTGGCCGTGACGTTCTTGCGCAGGGGGGCCACCCGCTCACGCGCGATGATCTTGCTGCCGATGGCCGCCTGGATGACGATCTCGAACAGCTGGCGGTGAATGACGCGCTTGAGCTTCAGGGCCAGGGCCCTGCCGCGGTACGCCGAATTGGATCGATGCACAATGACGGCCATGGCATCCACAGGTTCTGAGTTGATGAGGATGTCGAGCTTGACCAGTTCGGCCGGGCGGTAGTCGATGACCTCGTAGTCCAG
Source organism: uncultured Desulfovibrionaceae bacterium (assembly GCA_964597325.1). Classification (GTDB taxonomy): domain Bacteria; phylum Desulfobacterota; class Desulfovibrionia; order Desulfovibrionales; family Desulfomicrobiaceae; genus Desulfomicrobium. The sequence continues at coordinate 1,056 of CAZQYA010000190.1, read as the reverse complement.
AGAGGCGAAGCCCTTGGTCACGGACTTGAGCCGATCGAAAAAGTCGTAGACGATCTCGGCGAAGGGCAGCTCGTAACTGATGACCACGCGGGTGGACGTCATGTAGCGCATGTCCTTCTGGATGCCGCGCTTCTCCTCGCACAGCTTCAGCGCGTTGCCCACGTAATCGTTGGGCACATGGATCTCCATGCGCACGAAGGGTTCGGCAATGGAAGCAATCTTCTCCTGCGGGGGCAGATTGCTGGGATTGTCGATATGGAGAACCTCACCGTCGGTGCGTGTCACCCGGTAGATGACCGACGGCGCAGTGGCGATGAGCTTGGCCTGGAACTCGCGCTCCAGGCGTTCCTGGATGACCTCCATGTGCAGAAGGCCCAGAAAGCCGCAGCGGAAGCCGAAGCCCAGGGCCTGGGAAGTCTCGGGCTCGTAGTGCAGGGCCGCGTCGTTGAGCTGAAGCTTCTCCAGGGACGACTTCAGGGTATCGTATTCGGCCGGCTCCACGGGATAGAGGCCGCAGAAGACCATGGGCTTGATGGGCTTGAACCCGGGAAAGGGCGAGTCCGTGGGGCGGTCCGGGTCGGTGATGGTGTCGCCGACCTGGGCGTCCTTGAGCTCCTTGATGGCGCCGCACAGGAATCCGACCTCGCCGGGACCGAGTTCCTTGATGTCCATGGCGTCGGGCGAAAACACGCCGAGCCTGGTCACTTCGAACTTCTTGCTCGTGGCGCACATCTGCACGCGCTGGCCGTTTCTGATCCGCCCCTCCATGACGCGGAACATGACCACGACGCCCTGGTAGGAATCATACCAGGAGTCGAAGATGAGCGCCTTGAGGGGCGCGTCGGTGTCGCCGCGGGGGGCGGGCACGCGCTCGACGAGTCGTTCCAGCAGATCCTCGACACCCAGGCCGGACTTGGCCGAAACCTTGGAGACGTCCGTGCAGTCCAGACCGATGACCTCCTCGATCTCCTCGGCCACCCGCTCGGGCTCGGCGCTGGGCAGGTCGATCTTGTTCAGGACCGGCAGGACCTCCAGGTCGTTGTCCAGGGCCATGTA
>CAZQYA010000189.1:0-5494 GCA_964597325.1 uncultured Desulfovibrionaceae bacterium | reverse complement strand
CAAGATCAATGCTGAATACAGAACCTGAAGCATCAACCATGAGCGCAAAGACCTGGAAACGCCTGGCGGATTTCGTGTTTGAGTTGGGCATGCTGCGCCGCACGCCGCGTACGGGCTACCAGTTTCTCGGTTCAGGCGCGGAGAATGTGGCCGAGCATTCCTTCCGCACGGCCATGATCGGCTACATCCTGGCCCGCAAGGCCGGGGCCGACGTGGCCAGGACCGTGTTCCTCTGCCTTTTCCATGACGTCCACGAAGCCCGCATCGGGGACTTCAACTATGTCAACCGCATCTACAATACGAGTGATCCCGTCCTGGCCTTCACCCATGCTTTGGAAGGCACAGGCATGAGGGAGGAGGTCCTTGACATGTGGCGCGAGCTCGAGGCGGGGGAGACCCTTGAAGCCAGGCTGGCCCAGGATGCGGATCAGCTTGATTTCATCGCCAATCTCAAGGAGGAGCAGGATTTGGGCAATCCGTATGCGGGCAAATGGCTCGACCACGCCCTGCCCCGGATACGTACGGACGTGGCCCGCGATTTTGCGCAGGTCATTCGTGAGACGGACCAGTCGGACTGGTGGTTCGCCCGGCCGGACGAGTCCTGGTGGCGCAGGGGGAACGGGAAGCGCCGCCCGTAGGGGATCATGGATAACAGACCGCAACGCAAGGACCACCGGACTTGGTGGGGGGTGAGCGTGGTCCTCGCCCTGTGTCTGCATGCCGTGCCGGTCTGCTACCTGGCTTTCGGCCATCTCTATGGACTGCCGAATGTCCTCGAACTCGATATCGAATCCATCAATCTGTACCGCCAGAGGATTTTCCGTGAGCGGCCTCCGGCGCCCACGATTCAGGCCGCGCCGGTCCCTTTGCACATTTCCGTATCCATGCAGGCCCGTCCCGACAGCCGCAAGCGGGTTTCGGGGCCGCGCAGCGAGGAGGAACTGAATCGGGCCAGGGCGGTGCAGCGCGCCATCAGCAACCTCTGGGAGGGGATGTCCCCCGAGAGGCCGGGCTACGCTCTGGTCAGCCTGAACATTCGCGAAGACGGGAGCCTGGGGGAATTCGTCTTGAATCGGATTACTGGCGGTGAGGATTTCCAGGCCTTCCTGCTTTCGTTTTTGTCCACCCTCAAGGCCACTTCGGGGCGTCTCGGCGGTCCGGGCGAGCCCCTCTGGATCGAATGCGAATTCGTGATTCAACCCAGGAACGGCAAGGACGCCTCATGATCGTGACGGTCATTTCCGATACACATCTCGATCAGCCCGACAGGCTGCTGGCCGCGGTTTTCGACAGGTACTGTCGCGACGCCGACGTCCTGCTGCACTGCGGGGACTGCGTCGGAGAGGAGACCTGGGCCTTTCTCAACGCCCACCCCCGTTTCTACGCAGTGCAGGGCAACTGCGACATGCCGCCCCTGCGTGGCTCCCTGCCGGCCCTGCGGGAGCTTGACCTCGAGGGGTTTCGGGTAGGCATGGCGCACGGCTGGGGACCGCGCTCCCGTGTGGGCGACGTGGTGGCCGATCAGTTTCCCGACGCCGACATCGTCTGCTACGGACACACGCACATCCGGGACTGGCGTCTGCGCGGAAACGTCCGGCTGCTCAATCCCGGCTCCCTGTTCTGGCCCAGGGTTGGTGAAGGTGGCCTGGCGCGGCTACTGCTTAGAAGCGGCCATGAGCCGCAGGTGGAGTGGGTCACCTTCTGACTCGGCGCCTGCATGCGAATGCAGAAAGGCCCGTCTCGTTTCCGGGACGGGCCTTTTGTTTATTCTGGTGACCGGCTGGCTAGTTGTCGAGCAGCGTCGGGTTGGTCAGCTGGACGTCAGCGCCTGCGCGCAGGTCCGCCATAAATGCCTGAATGGCCTGTTCCTCGGTGCGCTGGTTGAGGGAAGCGATCCACATGTCCTTTTCCGTGGTCCACTGCTCCTCGGTGGGGGGCGTGACCGTGACGGTTTTGGCCAGGACGTATCCGGTCGGGAAGGCGAAGGATTCCGGCAGCCAGGAGCCAGGGGCGGTCTCAAAGGCCCTGGCCACGAACTGCGGGTTCGAACCCAGGCCGGGGATGTTGCCCTGACGACCGAAAGGTTCGGTCTCCACGGCCGCGGAAGTGTCTCCAACGGCAGGGGCCTCGCCTTTCATCAGCAGCGTCAGGTCGGCCTCAGCGTCTGCTTTGGCGAGCTTCATGGCCTCGGTGCGGACGATGGCCGCCACAAGGCCTTCGCGAACTTCTTCCAGAGGCTGGACAGAGGCCTCGGCCTGTTCCGTCTTGGTGGCCAGCACATACCCGTCCTCGTAGGGGAGCGGAGACTGGGTAGTCGCGTTCTCGGCCAGGTCGAAGAGCACAGCCGTGTTTTCGGCGGAAAGCCCGGCGAGTTCGGACGGGCCCTGTTCACGGGTGAAGTACCCGGTCGAGCGGACTTCCAGCCCCAGGCCGATGGCCTTGGCCACGGCGTCGAGGTCTTCGTTCATCAGGACCATTTCCAGGGCTTGGTCCATGCGGTCCTGTAGGGTCTCGGCGGCACGGTCTTGGGCAATGAGAAGCCGGATGTCGTCGGCCACGTCCTTGAATTCTTCGTAGCCGGCGGCTTTCTTGTCTTCAACCTTGATCAGGTGGAAGCCGAACTGGGTGCGAACGGGCTCACTGACAGCGCCCTTTTCCAGGGAAAAGGCCGCATCTTCAAAGGGTTTGACCATTCTGTTCCGCCCGAACCAGCCGAGCTCCCCGCCCGTCTGGGTTCCAGAGGGATCCTCGGTGTATTCGGAAGCGGCTTCCTCGAAGCTCTTGCCGGCCTTGAGCTCGGCCTGGACCTTCTTGACGGTGTCCATGGCCTTGGCGACATCGGCCTCAGGGGCGTCTTCGTCCACGCGGATCAGGATGTGACGGGCCTTGACCTGTTCTTCGACCCTGAAGCTTTCCTTGCGTTCAGCGAAGTAGGCCTCGGCCTCCTGGTCCGTGACCGTGGAAACGTCGGCCAGGGTCGCCGGAGTCATGAGCAGGTAGTCGACCTTGGCACGGGCGGGAATGGCAAAGGCATCCTTGCGGGCCTCGTACTGTTCCGTCACCATCGCGTCCGTGGCGTTGACCTGGTCGCTGTACTTTTCCCACGGGTACTTCAGGTACGACACCACGGCGGTGCTGCGGCCGTATTCATAATAATCCCTGGCCTGCTCCTCGCCCAGACGTCCGGTCATCCCGACGTATTGGCGCAGCTTGTCCATGACCATCCCGCGCATGTATTCGGACTCGAATTTTCCGGGTGTGAGGTTGTTGGCGCGCAGGACTTTTTGGTAGGTGTCGGCGTCAAAGACCTTTCCGTCTTTCTGGAAGGCGGGAATGAGGTGAATCTGCTTGGCCAGTTCCTCTTTGGACACGGAGAGCCCCAGGGAAGCGGCCTGTTGCAGCATCAGTTCCTCGACGACCATCTGGTCCAGGATCTGACGCTTGAAGCCCATCTGGACCAGCATCTCGTTCGTTACGTTCGGGTTCTGGGCGCGGACCATTTCCAGGTTGCGCTGCAGGCGCTCCTGGTAGTGCTTGAAGAGGATGGGTGAATCGTTGACCGTGGCCACGACGGTAGTCTTGTCGTTCTGCACGCGGTTCATGCCGAAGGCCAGGACGAACACGGCGATGATGATGCCGAAGAGAATTTTGATTCCCCAGCTTTGGGCGCCTTGGCGCAGGATGTCGAGCATGGAATCTCCGGTAGAGAGCCTGGTTAAAGGTGTGTGAACGTGCCGTAAGGCGGCTATTTTTGTCTGTCGTTGACGTAGTTGAGCAAACCGCCCGCCTTGATAATGGCTAATTCATTACCCGTCAAATCATGGGCCAATTCGATACGTCTTCCATCCGCCGTTTTTGCAGCCAGGGGCTGTCCGGGCTCCAGGGCGGTCAGATCGAAGCTCAGGGTCGAGCCCTGTTCAAGGGCGTCGTAATCGGCGGTATTGGCCAGGACCAGGGGGAGGATGCCGAAGTTGACGAGGTTGGCCTTGTGGATGCGTGCAAAGGATTTGGCCACCACGATGCGTACCCCCAGGTGGCGCGGAGCAAGTGCTGCGTGTTCGCGACTGGAGCCCTGGCCGTAGTTCTCCCCGCCCAGGATAAGCCCTTGGACGGCGGCTTCGGCGCGGGCGACGAAGTCCTTGTCCACGCGTTCAAAGACGTGGCGGCTGATGGCCGGGATATTCGAGCGCAGGGCCGTGATGGCCGCTCCCGCGGGCATGATGTGGTCGGTGGTGATGTTGTCGCCGACCTTGATCAGCACGGGCAGTTCGGCGGTTTCGGGCAGCTTGTCGAAAGGGCACCGCGCGACGATGTTCGGTCCGCGATGGACTTCGACTTCGGAGCCGTCTTCAGGTGGAAAGGCGAAGAGGTGGCGGATGGACGGAGCCGACGTCGGCAGGGAGGGCTTGGAGACGGCCTTGTTCCATCCGGCGGGGTCGGTGAAGGCGCCATTCAGGGCGCAGAAGGCGGCGGTGACGGGGCTGACCAGATAGACCTGGCCGTCTTGGGTGCCGCTGCGGCCTTCGAAGTTGCGGTTGAAAGTGCGGGCGCTGACGCCACCGCTGGTGGGCGAGCCACCCATGCCGATGCACGGGCCGCAGGAACACTCCAGAAGCCGTCCGCCGGCGTCGAGGATCTTGTCGAGCAGACCTTCGGACATGAGCATCTTGAGCACCTGCTTGGAACCAGGCGAGAGCAGGAGATCGGTGTTCGGCGCGATATGCTCGCCTTCCAGGACCTGGGCAACGGCCTGAAGGTCGGAGTAGGAGGAGTTGGTGCAGGAGCCGATGGCCACCTGGTCCACGGCCAGTCCGTCAAGTTCCGCCACGGGCACGACCAGGTCGGGCATGTGGGGACGGGCGGCCAGGGGGACGAGGGTGCTCAGATCGATGACGATCTCGTGGTCGTATTCGGCGTCTTCATCGGCGGCCAGCGGCATGAAGTCCGCCTCGCGGCCCATGAGAGCCAGGAAGGCGCGGGTCTGTTCGTCGCTTGGGAAGATTGAGGTCGTGGCGCCCAGTTCCGCCCCCATGTTGGTGATGGTGGCGCGTTCAGGCACGCTTAAGCTGGCCACGCCGGGGCCGCAGTATTCCATGACCGCGCCCACGCCACCCTTGACGGTCAGGATGCCCAGCAGATGCAGGATGACGTCTTTGGCGGCCGCGTGGCCGGTCAGTTCGCCTTCGAGGCGGATCTTGAAGACCTTGGGCATGGTGATGGTGTAGGGTTCGCCCGCCATGGCCAGAGCCACGGACAGGCCACCGGCTCCCATGGCCAGGCTGCCGATACCGCCGGCCGTGGGCGTGTGGGAGTCGGAACCGATGAGAGTTTTGCCCGGTACGGCGAAGTTTTCCAGGTGCAGCTGGTGGCAGATGCCCGTGCCGGGAGGCGAGAACACGATGCCGTATCTGGCGGCCACGCTGCGCAGGTAGCGGTGGTCGTCGGGGTTGCGGAAGCCCATCTGCAGGGTGTTGTGGTCCACGTAGCTGACCGA
>CAZQYA010000188.1:0-5509 GCA_964597325.1 uncultured Desulfovibrionaceae bacterium | reverse complement strand
TCGTTCACCAGCACGGGCTGGAAGCGGCGCTCCAGGGCCGGGTCCTTCTCGATGTGCTTGCGGTATTCGTCCAGGGTGGTGGCGCCGATGCAGTGCAGTTCGCCGCGGGCCAGCATGGGTTTCAGGAGGTTGCCCGCGTCCATGGCGCCCTCGGTCTTGCCCGCGCCGACGATGGTGTGCAGCTCGTCGATGAAGAGGATGACGCGCCCGTCGGACTGCTGCACTTCCTTCAACACGGCCTTGAGACGCTCCTCGAACTCCCCGCGGTACTTGGCCCCGGCGATGAGGGCGCCCATGTCCAGGGCGAAGACGGTCTTGTCCTTGAGGCCCTCGGGCACGTCCTTGTTCAGGATGCGCTGGGCCAGGCCCTCGACGATGGCGGTTTTGCCGACGCCGGCCTCGCCGATCATGACCGGGTTATTTTTGGTGCGCCGCGAAAGGATGCGGATACAGCGCCTGATCTCGGAATCGCGGCCGATGACAGGGTCGAGCCGCCCCTTGCGGGCGTCCTCGACGAGATCGCGGCCGTATTTCTTGAGGGCGTCGTAAGTTTCCTCAGGGTTGGACGAGGTCACACGCTGGTTGCCGCGCACTTCGGCCAGCACCGCCAGGATCTTGTCCTTGGTCAGGGCGAACTGGCGCAGCACTGCCGCCACGGGGCCGCTTCCGGGCTTTTCGAGAATGGCCAGGAGCACATGCTCGACACTGACATACTCGTCCTGCATCTTCCCGGCCATATCCTGAGCCGCGAGCATGACCTCGTTCATACGCTGGGTGACGTAAATCTGCCCGGGTTGTGCACCGGGACCGCTCACACGCGGCAATTTGCCGAGTTCCGCGTCCAGGGCCTGGGCCATGGCCTTGGCGTCATAGCCCGCGCGTTCGAGCAGACGTGGGACCAGGCCGTTCTCCTGCTCCACGAGAGCTCGGAACAGATGGTCCACGTCCACCTGCTGGTGCCCGAAACGAATGGCCACGGTCTGCGCCTCTGCAACGGCTTCCTGAGATTTCTGCGTAAATTTATTGAGATCCATATGAATCCTCCATAATGACCGTGCGGCGGGGCATGATCAGATGCGGTCCGTCACGCCACGCAGTCGTTCTTCCAGATGAGCGATGCGTTCCAACAAATCGACAATGATAATGCCCGCCACGGGGCTCAATTCAAAATCCGCGCACAGCCGCCGATATTTTCGAACGCGAAGCACGTCCAAATCGACAAACAGAAATTCCTCCTGCGCGGTCCTGGCAGGGATGATCCATTCCAGACGCACCAGTTCCATGAGTGAATCCTCATTCAAACCGGTCAACTCAAGGAACTCCCTGGTGCCGATGCGCTTCGACGTCACCGGTAATCCGTGTTCATGCACCTGCACGATAGTCATTTCCTGTACCTACCTCGCCTGAAATGAAGAAATTGCCGAAAGCTCTTCCCACAATTCCCGTTCGCGTTCCGTGAGTTCCTTTGGGGAACGGATGGCAATACGGACGAACTGATCCCCCTGACTCTGACCTTTCCCGAGCCCCTTTCCTGCCAGTCGCAGTTTCTGTCCGCTGCTCACGCCAGCCGGGATGTTCATGTCCACGGGCCCGTCAAGGGTGGGAATACGGACCTTGCAGCCGAGAACAGCTTCCCAGGGTGCCAGGCGCAAATCGTAAACGACATGTACCCCCTCCAACCGGAACAGCGGATGGTCGGCTATGGAGACCTGCAGCAGCAGGTCTCCCGACGGGGCCCCGCCCATGCCCGGAGACCCCTGTCCCGCCAGGCGGATCTTGGCACCGTCCTTGACACCTGCGGGGATGTTCACCTCCAGGGTCTTGGACTGCATGTGGGGCCGGCCATCGGCGCCGCGCACTTGCTCCTGCAGGGTCAGGGTCTTGCGACCGCCGCGGTAGGCCTCCTCCATGCTCAGGTTCAGACGCACCTCGGCGTCCCTGCCTTTGCTACGCATGGTTCTCCCCCCGAAACGGCTTCCTCCGAAACCGCCTGCTCCACCAAAGCCGCCAGCTCCGCCGAATATGGTTTCGAAGAAGTCGCTGAACCCCTCCTCTCCAAAACCACCGGACCGGAATTGAAAATTCTCGTAGCCCGGAGGTGGCTGAAAATTCTGTCCTTCCTTCCAGTTCGGACCGAAGGAATCGTAGAGTTTGCGCTTTTCCGGATCCTTCAAGACCTCGTAGGCCTCGTTGATTTCTTTGAACTTGGCCTCGGCCTCGGGATCGTCCGGATTGAGATCAGGATGATACTTTCGGGCCAGCTTTTTGAAAGCCTTGCCGATTTCCTCCTGACCCGCGTCTTTAGCCACACCGAGCAGTTTGTAATAGTCCTTGTATTCCAAAGCTGTGCCGCTCCTTATGCTCGAAATGTTCGGGGGATAGATAATGCGCCAGGCTTATTAGTCAACATTTTGACATAAACTTTTACTCCAAAGCGTACCTCTTGAAAACAGAACCCAGAGGCACCAGGACCATCCACAGAGGTCTCCCAAAATACGCCCACAGATCCTCGTCGTCAGCACTAACCTTTTCTGCCAGGCTCCGCCTGAAGTGGAGCTCGTGCCTGATCATCCTATCAAGCTCCAGGCAGACGTCCCTCTCCCGTGCCATGTCGACAGCCTTTTCCACCAGAAAAAGCCTTTCGTGTTCAGCAATGCACTCGTCCAGGGCCGAACCACCGGTCACGAAGTCCGCTCGGCTAAGGGTCGGCGTGTCCATGGCAAGAAAAATTCCATTCGTATCCGTACAGGAAAGAGACCTGCACTCGAGGGGACGGTGCTCATAAATCGAGCATCCAACGGGATTCTTTCGCAAATACAAACATTCCCAGCCTTTTTTCTTGCCTCTGATCTTTATCAATTCCTTTTTCAGTGGATGCGTTCCGCGCAGACGCGGATCAAATGCCGGTTCCCCTGGCCGCAGACAGACCAGATCGCGCATAGGAATCTTGTCCAGAAGCTGTATATCATCAGCATGAAGGGCCGGGCCGCCGTTTTGACAGCAGGCTCCACACCTGCGGCATGCATTCACCGCCATTCGAACCTCCGGGTTGTTCATCCGGCAGCAGCGCCGGTTTCATCGCATGACAGCGCGACTGGTCGCGCAGAAACACGGTAGCGCTGTACCGCAAACAGTCAATGTCCAAAATGCGAAAAGCCGGCAGGAACCGGCTTTTCGATGAGATCATCAAAATCAGACAATATCAGTTGTATAACTCGCCCTCGAGCCACTGTTTCACATCATCGTTGACAGGGTAAACGCCCTTATGATGGTAGACACCGTCCATAAATTTCCTGGCCAGTTTCTCCGGCAGCGGCAGGACGGCAAGCTCGTCGGCACCGTCGGAGTTTCGGTAAATGAGCGTGGCTATCGGCTTATCGTTCCAGGTATTGATCACGAAATAGTGCGAATGGTCTTCCTTACCGCGAACTGCGTACTGATAACCGCCGCGATATCCGTTGTTTCCCCATTCGAGATAAATGGCCACAGCGTCTTCAGGGGTCATTTCCCAATCAATAATAAGATCCTTAAATTCGCGTAACTGTCCCATAATTCACCTCCATTTCTTGAGAATAGTTATTAATACCTATTCCTAAAAAGGTCAAGTGGATCAAGGAAGTCTGATGTCGGGACAAGTCTGCCCCGACCTGCGCGATTCACCAAATATCCTGGCCGCCGCGACGAAATTCGAGGCCCACTGGGGATTCCCCAAGGCATGCATGTGCGTGTAACCAGCTAGGCAATTCCTAGTCAGAACGCCGTCATGCCCCTTGATCATCCCCTGACCGCGCTGCACATCGAAAATGAAATTTTGTATCTTTCCGACATCGATACAGCGTGAGTAATGAAATTCATGGCCGGTGAGCGTGGTCCCCGCGGCGTAAAAAGGATTGGGGGCGGCCACCAACGAACTCATATAGCCATGCCCCTGAGGCTTCTTGAAAACCTTGGTCGTCAAGGGAAAGACTTCGGCCATGGGATAACGGTTCCCCTCAAAGAGGAGTTCGGAACTCAAGTACATGAGCCCGCCGCATTCGGCATAGACGGGCATGCCCTCCAGCACGCTTTCCCGCACCGAAGCGCGCATGGAGCAGTTGTCGGTCAGTCCTGTGGCCAGAGTTTCTGGAAAGCCACCACCAAGATACAGGGCGTCTACGTCGGGAACCCGTTTGTCGGCAAGCAGGCTGAATTCGACAAGCTCGGCTCCGGCATGACGGAGGGCTTCAAAATTTTCTTGATAGTAAAACCACAGTGCCGCATCCCGTGCGACACCAATGCGTACGGGTTCGGAAACAGACGTTTCGGCATACAATGATGTCACGTTACCGCTGATTTCCGGAGCGCTGCGAGCTATTTCAAGACAGGCGTCGATATCTGCATTACAGCGCAGGCAAGCCGCAATTTCTGAAAAGGGATCAGAGCAATGCTCCGCATCTGAGATGAGGCCCATATGCCGTTCCGGTATGGGATTCTCCTGCAGCTTCGGAAGGATGCCGAGTACCCGGACACTCGTGTACTTTTCGATGGAGTCGCGCAGAATGTTCTGATGTCTGCGGCCCGCTGTGCGGTTCAGGATAACCCCACGGATATCCACTAGGGGATCGAAGGCCGTCAACCCGAGAATAATGGCAGCCATGGTCCGGGTGACCTTGGTGCAGTCCGCCACCACGATTACGGGGCATTTGATAAGCTTGGCGAGTTCAGCTGAAGAGCAACTACCGTGAACATCTTTGCCGTCGTAGAGGCCGCGATTGCCTTCCACGAGCGCCAGATCTGCCCCTGCTGCGCGGGACCAGAAAAGATTTCGCAGCACGTCGGAAGGCAACAAGAAAGGATCCAGATTCGTCGTGTCACTCTGGCTGGCGCGGCTCAGCCACTTGGCATCGATATAATCTGGACCCTTTTTAAAGGTCTGGACCGCGAGTCCCTTTTCTCGAAAGGCCCGTGCAAGGCCCAGGCTGACTATGGTCTTGCCAGAACCGCCCCCCAGGCCAGCCACAAGAACGCGCGGACAAGACAAAACAGATGCGAGCATCTGAAAAGCTTATTCTTCGCCTTCTGCGCCGGCCTGCTTGCCGGTGCCGGGCAGACCGTACATGGTGGTGCTGCCGCTGGACCAATATTCCAGAACGCCCTCAGTGACCAACTGATTGATGATCTTCTTGGCTTCACGCATTTTCATATCGGGAAACAGGGCGGCCAAATCGTTGAAATAAAACTTAGTCTTGGTCTTGGACTTGGACTGAATAAATTCAGTCACGATGTCTTTGGGTTCTGCCATAGTCGCCTCACTTATGGTTTAGGGCCGGCTTTCGCCGGCCCTATGAATGGTCGTTGCTGACGGTAGATCAGAACTTGAAGTTCGTGGTCTGGCGCCAGGTGTAGTAAGCGGGATCACGGAAGTCGTCGATCATGTGTTCGGAGAACTCCAGACCGGTCTTCTCGAAGAAACGCTCCCAACCGATGCGCTCGGCCCAGTCACCAACACGCTCGTACTTGCGGGCGTCGG
>CAZQYA010000187.1:0-5553 GCA_964597325.1 uncultured Desulfovibrionaceae bacterium | reverse complement strand
GCCGCTGGTGAACGCCGCGTCCGAATCATCGCCGATGCCGCCGGGGTTGCCGCCGGACCAGGCGTCGTCGTCGAGGAGAACCACGGAATTTTCGGAAACCGCGGGACCATCATCCTCGATGGCGAACACGCCCATACTCAAATCGACGGATGCGCTCGCAGGATCGTTGTCGCTGTCCACGACCACGGCCTGCAGCAGGACGGTTCCTGCTGCCGCTTCGAGCCAGGCAGCGTCGTCGTTGCCGGAGGAATCCGGGTGCCAGACGTTTTCGTAGCGGGTGAAGGTCACCTCACCGGTATCGGAGTTCACCGCGATCCTGAAGAAGATCGTGTCATCTCCGGAAACGGTGCCGACAATGTCGTCTCCGTCCATGGAGAGCATGATCTCCGGTCCCTGCCCGCCGCCGTCGGCCACGGCAAAGATTCCGGAGCCCATGTCATCGCCTTGGAGGGCCAGGCCGTAACTGACGGACCCGGGCCCGTCGGCGCCATGGGAGACCACAAACGTTCCGGAGAAGTCCGCGCTGGCGGTATTGATGCCGTCCCCATCATCGGGAAGCGGAGACTCGTCGAGAACCACCGCGTCCGGAGCCTCGTCCGCCGGCGCGATGGTCGGCGTATCGTCATCCACGTTCACGGAGATGATGCCGAAAGCCGAATCGCCGTTGCCGTCGGTGACCTCGTAGCCCACGGTGAAGACGAGGTTGTCCTCTGTCTCGCCGGACACGGGATGGCTCACGGGCGCCAACTGCTCCACGAGGTAGTCGCCGGAAACGGAATCAGCCAGGGTGACCCGGATGACATCCGTCGCGCCCTGGCTGATGATCAGCGTCTGACCGTCGGGAGACAGTACGGCGCTGAAGCCCTCAGGGAGAATGAGGCCGGTGGTCGACAGAAGCACCGAGCCGGGGCCGTCGTCGCCGTAATCAAAGGCCAGGGTGCCGCTCGTGTTGACGCCGTCGGGATCGTCCCCGATGCCGCCGGGATTGCCGCCCTGGAACACGTCGTCATCCGTGAGAACGATCTCGTTCAAGCCCACTGTCGGCGTATCGTTCTCGATAGGACTGGCGTCGATGGATTCGATTTCAATGGTCGGAAAATTCCGGGGGTCGAGACCACCGAGCTTGCTGACGCCATCGATGATGGCGCCCGCGTCGTCGTCATAGGTTCCTACGCCGCCGCCCGTCGCCCCAGCATCTGCCCCGGCGGCGGGTTCCACGTCCTCACCGCCCAGCATGGGCTCCTGCAGACCGCCCAGGGACGCCAGAAACTCGTCGACGTTGAGCACGGTCCCGTCGGCAAGCACGACATTGGGCATCTCCACTTCGCCGACGTCGGTAAAATCAATGATGACCCGCCCTCCGTTATCGAAGGGAAAAAGGACCCGAAGCCCTTCCAGTACGGGTTCGACAAGTTCGAAGGCCGCCGACAGGAGAAGATCCTGACCGGGCTCGGCCTTGATGACTATGGTCTGACCCGACTGCGGGGCTGCGACCACTCTCTGTGTGCTTTGCGTTGTGTCTGCCATAGTACCCTCCCTCCCCTGGGCGGCGGCGCCTCAATGAACCAAGGACAATTTTAACCTATTGTAAGTAGGTAAACAGAGGATTGATGGGTACAAGTATGAAAAAATTAAATCATAACTACTAATTTAAACATGTATTGAAATCACAATGTATTACTTATTTCAAACGCAGAAGAATCAACGAAAATTAAACCGGAAACCTGCGTGAAACATTGACAGCCACATTTGTTCATCATGAAACTCACACTCATCATACGCACATACGTCTGTATATATCCGGATAAATGTAAAAAACAGGCTAAAACCCCCTCCAGGTTACACGGCTTCGGATTTTGCCTGTCTCATACTTTCGGGTGAGAAAAAACTTCGGCGGCCTCACACCCGTGCATCCACCGGCCCGACATGCCGGATTCAACCTCTGGTCCAGGCTCGCCATGCATGACGCACGTGTTTTCACGGCCATGGCCTCGCCCGAAAACGGCCCGGCCCTGATCGGTCAGCCATCGAACCTGGCGGCCCGTGCCAGAAGCCGCACGCCCGGAATGACAAAATCCCGCGGCATGGGTTCCTTGAAAAAAACGTCTTGCGGGTATAGCCTGATTTGAAAGTCTCCTGAAGTTTGCAGCAACCTGAAAACAGGTCGCAAAGCCGCAACGAACGACGGAAAGCATGCAATGAAACGCACACTCCTGCTGGCGCTGCTCTGGCTGACGTTTTTCCTGCCGAAAATGGTGCAGGCCAAGGAAATGGCCGAGGTTCTCGACGACCTGATCTCCGCTGCGGAGAAAAACCCGACGGACTCCAAGGCCCGCCGGGAAGCCGGCATGGCCTACCTCTATCTCGCCAGGCAGATGGGGGACACCCCGGCGCGGATCGTCTTCGGGACCATGGCCGATTTCCACCTCGATGCGGCGGCCCAGCTCGACCCCGAGGACGACAAAGCCCTCGAACACCTGGCCGAGACCTCCGTGCTGCTGATGGCGCCCGGCAAGGCGGCCACGGTCTACGAGATCCTCGTGTCCCGCCAGACAGACCCAGCCGAAGGGCGTTTTCTCGTGCCCCTGCATACCTGCTACCAATGGCTCCGGGACCCCTGGCGAGGGATCGCCTTCTACCGGGAACAGCTCGACAGGATGCCGGACTGGCCCCAGATGAAATTCCTGCTGGCCACCCTGCTCCTCGAACTGGACCGCTCCGAGGCCATGGACATCCTCGAAGAACTCTACGACGCCCCCTCCACCCCGCCAGGCCTCAAGGCCACGATCCGCACGGCCGTCCAGGGGGGCTTGTGAACCGGCTCATCGGATTCCTGATCGTCGCCGTGCTCGGCGTCTGCGCATGCCCGGCGCACGCCACGGACTATTTCGCGGAAAAACAGGCCCTCTACGACCGATGGGAACAGGTCATGCACAACTACCCCGTCGGCCCGGAACGCGAGGCCGCGTTCCGCCGGTACGTCACCGCCCCCCTCGGAAGAATGGACCCCGGGCGCATCGGGGATTTCCAGGCGGCCTGCGGGGACGCGAAGGTGGCCTACGACGACAAGCTCTTCTCGGCCGGGTCGCCTCCCTGGAGCCCCGACTTCAAGCAGGGCGGCGACCTGGACACCCAGACCGCCAATATCCGTGAGTACTACCGGCTGAGAGACGCGGCGGCCAAACGCGGCCTGAAGGTGGTGGACAACGGCAATTCCTTCAGCATCCCCAGCCACGAGGTCACGGTGCACAAGCCGCCCTCGCCCTACGACAGCCCCACCAGCCGCGGCGGCTACGAGGCGGCCCTCAGGAGCGACCCCGAAGCCGCCGAGCGCGTGGCCCCGACCGGCTCCACTTCCATTCCCGCCCCCGGCGCAGCAGTGCGCCTGCGGCGCAACCTCCTGAGCACGCCCGTGACCGCGGCCGGCGACTATTACAAGAAGGCCCACGAAGCGAGAGACTTTCTCGGAAGCGGCCGCGCTCCCCGACAGCAGGTCATCGAGTCCCTGAACTTCAGCAACAAGGCGGCCTACAAGATGGCCGGCGAAATGCGCAAGGCGGGGCTGAACCCGGGTATGGCCATTCACCGCAAGACCCTGGCCGAACTGGATGCGGAACTCGGCAACCGCGTCGGCAAGGACGCCGTGGACTACGCCCGCCGGGTCAACGACCGCGCCTTCCAGCGCCTGGACAGGATGACGGACATCGCGGCCAAACAGAGCGCCCGCGATTTCGCCGCCCTCAAAAGCCAGATCGGCGCGGCGGAAAAAGCCGGAGACTTCCGCAAGGCCATGGCCCTGCGCCAGCAGCTCAACAACACGCGGCAACAAGTGCGCCGCGTGGCCGAGATGTCCAGCAAGCGGGAGCTGGTCAGGCGGGTCGTCGACGGGGTGGATGACGCCGCGGATGCGGGCGGCAGGGGATCGCGCTTTCTGAAGGGCATCTCCAAGCGGCTCGGCAAGGTGACGCCGGCATTGAAGAAGCTCGGCGGGAAGCTCTTGAAAGGCCTGGGCTACGCGGCCAGGCTGGCCCAACTCTACGCCCTCAAAAAGGAATATGCAGAGGCCGTCGCACGAGAAGAGGAATGGGCTGCGCGAATTGGCCGGGACCCATCCACGGGCGGCATCGCCAAGGAGTTTTTGTTCGGCGCCCTGGGCTTCCACCGGGCCAAGGAGCGCACCGACGCGGCCATGGAAAAGATGGGCAAGGACAAGGACATGCTCACCTGGGACTACCTGAAGACCTTCCTGGCCGTGGAGGCGTACCAGGTTCTGGATGCGACCATGCCTTCCGGGGGGAGCGATCCGGGAACCCGTATGGTCACCTATCTGCAGCAGAATCCCGAATTCGCGAAAAAGCTGCTTGGACGAAAGATCGAAACCGTTCCGGGAACGCCCATCATCCTGCCCGTTCCCGAAGGCGGCGGACCGGAAAGCGCTGCCCGCGACGAAAAGAAACCCGTTGATCCGCCTCTTTTTCTCCCGCCTTCAGTTCCGGCCGCGGCAACGAACGCGACCGGGCCGAAGGAACAGGACGGCAATCAGACGACACAGGACGCCACGCCGCCCGCACCGCCCAAAGAAAAGACGGCGCCCACGCCGACGCCCCCGGAACCGGAACCCGCCCCGCCGTCCCCCCCGGACACGGCCGATGTCGAGTTCGACATGAAGAGGCCGTACACCCTCGTGGCCATCGCCCTGGAGACGACGCCACGTGTCTGCAAGACCGGGGGCAACACCTCCGAAACCTTCGAAGGCGTCGTGCTCGGCTCCCTGTCCGTCATGGTGCGGCAGGACGGCCGTGACATGATCGTGGCCGACTACAGGGCCCGCGAAATCCTGAAGAAGGACGGCTACATCCGCATCATTCCCCTGTGCGGCTACGTGACCACCGCCAAGTACCGCGACTTCGGCCCGGGCATCACCCAGGGCGGCGAGCCCGAGCAGACCATGAGCCACGAGGAGTGCGTGGAAAAATACTGCCCAGGCTGCGCGCAGGACTCCATCCTGGGGACCGGTTACAGGTACTACGACTCGGCCTTGGCCGTTGGAGACACCCCCGAAACCTACTGCGCAGACTGCCTGGAGGAAAACAGGGGGCGCATCAACGCCTGTGCGGGCAGATAGCCCTAGCACCGTCATTTCACTTCACCGGAAGGTCTCACCAGACATGAACGGCGCGCCGTTCATGGTTCTTTCATCTGCTTCGTCTGATTGTTTTTTGTCCGAAAAAACTTTAGACATTTCAGTGAATCAAATACCCGGGGGTTGAAGCGATGATCCTGTTCCATTCGCGATGTAATGCGTTTGTCAGACCTTTTCTGGCCCTGGCTTTTCTCGGTTTGCTTCTGAGCGCGGGGCCGACCCCGGCGCAGACTTCCGCGGAACCGCGACAGGCCGTCAAGACGTCCCCTGCTCAGGCCGTCGCCAATTCACCGCGGCAGGCCGTTTCCGACGGCAAGGTCGACGAAGCCCTGCGCGGCCTGGCCGAGAAAAACGCCCTGACGGTCCGCGCCCTGGTCGGCTTTGGCCGCATCCCGGCCACTGACATGGCC
>CAZQYA010000186.1:0-5564 GCA_964597325.1 uncultured Desulfovibrionaceae bacterium | reverse complement strand
AAATCCGCACGCGCTGGGAATCGGGCAGTCCGGCGGTGCCTTCCTGTCGGCGTGACGGCTTACTTGATGGCGGCGCGCACCGCTTCGAAAGCGGGTTTGCCGTCGACGGTCTTCACGCCTTCAAGCCATTTGGCAACGGTATCGGGGTTTTCGATGATCCACTTTCTGGCCACGTCGGCGGGTTCCTGTTTTTTGAAGCTGAAATCGTGAATCCAGGCACTCTGGATTGCCGAGGGCACATACAGGTTTTTCAGGAAGGCCCGCGCCTCGGGGTATCTTTTGCCGAGTTCTTTGCTGGCCAGAGTGTGGACGACGCTCGCGCTGATGAGTTTCTCGGATCCGGGTACGCTTTCGAGGAACTTCATGTCGATTTTGATGGTCATCCAGTGAGGGCGCCAGGCGTGGAAAACCACCCATTTGTTTTCGCGTACACGCTCGGCGACGGCGCTGAGCATGACGGGGGTGGTGCTGGAGATCAGATTCCAGTCTCCGAGTCCGGCGACATCGTTTTCGATCATTTTTTCGGTATCGATCTGCATGCCGCTGCCCACCTCGATTCCGTAAATGGTGCGGTCGAATTTGTCGGCGTACTTGTCCAGATCCGCCACGGAATGGACTCCGGCATCCCATACGAAAGTGGGAACGGCCAGACCCGTGTTGCCTTCGTCGACATTGGTGCCGATGAGATCGATGGCGTCTTTTTCCTTGAGGGGCAGGAACATCTCGTTCTGCAGCGGAATCCACGCCGCCAGGTAGGCGTCGATGTCATCGGTGGTCATACCCTTGTAGATGACGGGCGGGCCGACTTCGAGCTGCGTGGTTTCGTAGCCCATGGCTTCCAGGATTTGGCAGACGACTTCGGTTTTGACCGTGACCCCGGGCCAGGGCGGGACGCCGAAGCGGATGGGTTTGGCCAGAAGTGATACGGGTATGAGACATACCACGATGAGCAGAGATAGAGTTTTGAATAATCGCATACAACCTCCTGAATATAAAGTTAGAGCGCACGTCCCGTCACGAGTTGGGGCATGAATTGCACAACCTGTTTTGCCGACTGTTCTGGAAGGTGGATCATGACGGGTTCGGCCGGCCGGAATAGAATGTCCTGCTTGGCCGATTTTAGGAGTTACACGAAAACCCAGTCATAATCAACTTGAGGTTTTTTTTGAGATACGGTCATGATCAGCGTTTGTGGAGTCGGGAGGTACCCATCGTATTTCAGTGGGTTGTCCCGCACTTTGGCGGCCACGTATACTCCCTTGGGCCTGGCCTCGAATTCCGTACATTCGTACAGAAAACTCGTAGAGAAAAACGGGTGCTTTTCGCTGTGATTCTACATAATTTGGTAATGATTTTATGTGGATCAATAATCGATAGTATTGACATTGGGCTTGATGAAGTCGTACGTCCAACCTTCTTGTCCTGATATGGCCAGGAATTCCGACAGGTTCGGCACATTCCATCCAGCCGGATTCTGATGGCCATTTCGGACGCAGCGGCAGTTCCATCATTCGCAATCGGGAGGTATCATGAAGAAAATTGTCTTTCTGGCGATTCTGTTGGCCGGTTTTGTGTCTCTGGGAGTGAACGGCGCAGTGGCGGCTTCCATGGCGGACATGTCCCCCATGACCGTCAAGCTGGCCCACGTGGTCAATGAAAAGGATGGTTTCCACATCGCGGCGACGAAGTTCAAGGAACTCGTCGAGGAGCGGACCGGCGGCAAGGTGTCCATCGAACTCTATCCCAACGCGCAGCTCGGCGACGAGCGGACACTGCTGGAAGGCATGCAGATCGGCACCGTGGACATGGGCATCATCACCAACGGCCCCGTGGCGAACTTCGTCGAGGAGATTGCTGTTTTCGAGCTGCCTTTCCTCTTTCCGTCTCCCGAAGCCGCCTATGCGGTTCTGGACGGCGAGATCGGCCAGGAAATCCTGGCTTCCCTGGAGCGTGTGCAGCTTAAAGGCCTGGCCTACGCGGAACGCGGCTTCCGCAACCTGACCAACAACGTGCGCCCGGTGAACGGTCCCGCGGACATGGACGGGCTCAAGATCCGCGTCATGGAAAACCCCGTGTACATCGACACCTTCAAGGCCCTTGGGGCGAACACGGTGCCCATGGCCTGGACCGAAGCCCTGACCGCCATGCAGCAGGGCACCATCGACGGCCAGGAGAACCCCATCAACGTCATCTACTCCTTTAAGCTCTACGAGCCCCAGAAGCACCTCTCCATGACCAGGCACACATATGCCCCGGCCATCATCGTCATGTCCCTCAACCTGTGGGACAGACTGCCGGCCGATGCTCAGGACGTCTTTTCGGCCGCGGCCCAGGAAGCCGCCGAGTATGAGCGTGAAATGAATGCCAAAATGAGCGCCGACCAGACCCAGGCCCTGCGCGACAACGGCATGCAGATCGTTGAGAATCCCGACATCGCGGCCTTCCAGGCCAAGGTGGCCCCGGTTTACGAGAAGTACGGCGCCAAGTTCGGCTCGTACCTGAAGAGAATACAGGAGCAGCTTAAGTAATGAACCGCCTGCGGTCGATTCTGTCCAGGGCGGAAGACGTCATCAACGCGATCATGCAACGAGCGGCCTTCGCGGCCCTCGTTGCCATGCTCGTGGTCATCAGCATGCAGATCGTCTTCCGCGTGTTCTTCCAGGCCCTGACCTGGTCCGAGGAAGTGGCCAGGTATCTCCTGGTCTGGATCACGTTCATGGGTGCGTCCATCGCCTACAAGCACGGGCGCCACATCGCCGTGACCTTTCTGACGGATGCGCTGCCCGCGGGCCCCCGGCGCCTGGTCCGGGCCGCCACCATTGGGGCCTCCATGATCTTTTTCGCCGTCGTGGCCTACACCGGGGTCAAGTACATGAGCCTGCAGAGCTCCCAGGTATCGGCCTCCCTGCGTATCTCCATGGGGATCGTCTACGCAGTCATTCCTTTTACGTCGTTGACCATGCTGCTCTATGGCCTGGTGGACATGCTCGACCTCTTTCTGGAAGGGGAGGATTCCTGATGGCCACCCTCCTTTTTGTTTCCTTTTTCGTTCTGCTGCTTCTCGGCATGCCCGTGGCCCTGTCCATCGGCGTGGCTTCCATGGCCGCCCTGACCAAGCAGGGGCTGCCGCTGATGCTCATCACCCAGCGCATGTTCGCCGGAACCGATTCCTTCGCCCTGGTGGCGGTGCCGTTCTTCATCCTGGCCGGCGACCTTATGGCCAGCGGAAAGGTCAGCAGGACTTTGGTCGATTTTGCCGACGCCCTGTTCGGCTTCCTGAAGGGCGGGCTGTCGGTGGTCTCCATCCTCGCGGCCATGTTCTTCGCGGCCATTTCCGGGTCCGGTGCGGCCACGACAGCAGCCGTCGGGGCCACCCTGGTGCCCGAGCTCAAGCGCAAGGGGTACGCCGAGGACAGCGCGGCCAGCCTCATCGCGGCCGGCGGCACCATCGGCGTGGTCATCCCGCCAAGCGTGCCCATGATCATCTACGCGGTCATCGCGGACCAGTCCGTGGCCAAACTGTTTCTGAACGGGTTTCTGCCCGGGGTGATCATGGGCGGCACGCTCATGGTCATCGCCATCGTGCAGGCCTACAAGCGCGACTATCCCAAGGGCGCGCCCTTTTCCGCGCGCACCATCTGGGCGACTTTCAAGAAGGCCGTCTGGGGCCTTCTGACCCCGGTCATCATCCTGGGAGGCATCTTCAGCGGCTTCTTCACCCCGAGCGAGGCCGCGGTCATCGCCGTGAACTATGCCCTGTTCGTGTCCCTGTTCATCTACCGTGACATCAACCTGAAGCAGCTCTACGAGATCATGGTCCGGTGCGTGATCACCACGGCGGTGATCATGTTCGTCATCGCCACGTCCGCGGTCCTGAGCTGGATCCTGGCCAACCAGAACATCCCGACGCTGGTGGCCAAGGCCGTGCTGAGCCTGTCCTCGGATCCCTACGTCATCATGCTGCTTATCACGAGCGTCATCCTTCTGACCGGTTTCTTCGTGGAGACGGCCAGCGCGCTGATCATCCTCACCCCCGTGTTCCTGCCGCTCATCAACAACATGGGCATCGATCTGATCCACTTCGGCCTGATTATCGTGGTGGGCCTGGCCATCGGCATGGTCACCCCGCCCGTGGCCATCAACCTCTACGTGGCCTCGTCCATAACCGGGCTGCCCATCGAGCGCATCTCAAGGGCCATCATTCCCTACCTTATCGGCCTCCTGACCGCCCTGGCCCTGGTGGTCTACCTGCCCATGATCTACATGGGCATCTGATTCCCTGCTCTTCAAAAAACCGGGGCCGCCGCAGAATCCTGCGACGGCCCCGGCCTTTTCAGTCCGGCTCCGAGGCCGGATTTCGTTTATCTGCAGGAGTGCGGCGGTTCGCTGTCGATTTCGTGAATCCTGCCGCCATGGATCTTCACCTTGACGCAGGCGCCGACCACCAGGGGGCCTTCGGGCTGGTCGAACTGCGTATCCGGGCTGGTCTGGATCTGGCGGCCGTCGATCACCCACACGCCCGTCAGCGTGCCGTGTGGTTTTGCGGTGACGATGCCCTTGAATTCGGCACGCGGCTCGTCTTTGCCTTTGGCGAAGGCCGACGGGAGGCTGGGGGCAACGATCAGGACTGTGGCGACGGGAAGCGTTCCGGCGAACATGCGGAGTCTGGTGTTCATGATGACCACCTGGCGGGCTCGACGCGTCTGGCCACGGGGCTGGCGCGTCTGGGGATTTCGTTTCGGTGCGGCTTCTGCGTTTCGGGAGGATCGTGGAGGATATCCCCTGAAACTAGGTTCGGGATTCAGGAAATCAAACCCAGCAGGCGTGCCCCGTCGCGGAAGAGGAAGGCGGCCAGTGCAATCAGGACGAGACCCAGAACGCGCATGGTGCGGATGTAAGCTTTGCCGCGCAGGAAGGATTTCGACCTGCCGACCAGAAGGGCTACGGTGATCTTCGAGCCGATGAGGCAGACGTAGAATCCGGCCAGGAAGGCCGCCGGGGCGAAGATGTCCTTGTGCAGCGCCCTGGTCATGAGCGGGGCGCCGACGCTGATCCAGAAAAGGTAGGGGTGGGGGCTCAGGGCGTTGGCCAGAATGCCTTTGGCCAGGGAGCCGGGGCCCGCTTCGAGTCGCGGGGCGTCAGCCCCTTTGCAGCGCAGGCTTTCCAGGCCCGTGAGGATGAGGAAACACGCGCCCGCCAGGGAGACCAGCCCCAGGACATTCTGGGAGTGCGACAGGCCAGCGAGTACGAAGACGCTGAGCAGGATGATGGGCAGGTCCGTGACCATGGGGGCGAGGGCCACCCTGATCCCGGCCGCGACGTCGCGGCGCAGCGTTTCGGAGACGACCAGGGTCAAAAGCGGGCCCGGAGCCACTCCGGCCGAAAGACCAAGCATCATCCCGACAGTCAGGTAATATCCCATGTTCTCCTCCGCATGGCCCGGTTGGGTAGACCCGACGGGAGTGGAGGTCAAGAAGCGCTTGGGCCCGGATGTGTGGCGGCTGCCCTAGCTGACTGAAAATCAAAATACGCAGGCCGTTCCAAAATGGTGAGATGCAAGGAAG
>CAZQYA010000185.1:3361-5683 GCA_964597325.1 uncultured Desulfovibrionaceae bacterium | reverse complement strand
GGAACCGGCGGTGTTGTCGGCGTCGAACAGGCCGACACCGTCGTCGGTGCTGCGCAGATGCGCCATGGCGCCGCCGAGGACCAGGATGCGGTCGGAGCCGTCCGTCGTTTCGTCAAGGTATGGCGGAACCAGCAGCGCGATGCCGTTGTCGCCGAGGAGGATGTCGTTGCCGTCCGTTCCGGCGCCTGTGGCGCCGGCGTTGTCGCCATACATGGTGTCGTCGGCCGTGCCGCCCATGGCCATGTCGGCCCCGGCGTTGCCGGAGATGACGTCATTGCCGCCCAGGGTGTCCAGGAAGGTCTCGACGCGGTCGAGGGTGGTCAGGTCGAAGGTTGCGGCTGGTGTCAGGTCGAGTTCCAGGTCGCCCGCGAAGTCGAGTTCGCCATTGTCGCCCAGGATCACGTCGTCGCCGTCCAGGGCGTTTTTGGGTGTCGCCGCGTCGCCATAGAGGATGTCGCCCGCCACGCCGCCGATGATGACGTCGGCATTGGCATTGCCTTCGATGGTATCCACGCCGCCGGTGGCTTCGGTCGTGTCCGTGGTGGTGATCAGGCTGACGCCCGTGCCCAGGACATTGAGGAGGGCGTCGCCGTCGAATGGGCCTGCGGTGAAGATGTCGGCGTTGTCGCCGACCAGGATGTCGCCCAGGTCCGCCGCGTTGGCCGTGGCCCCGAGGTTGTCGCCGTAGATGGTGTCGCCGGCGGTGCCGCCGATGACCAGGTCGCCGCCCTTGTTGCCGGAGATGGTGTCGCTGCCGCCGACAGCGCCCGGATAGGACCGGACCAGGTCGAGGGTCGTCAGGTTCGCGTTGCCGTAGGCGAAGTCGAGTTGGCCGTTGTCGCCAAGGATGACGTCGTTGCCGTCGTCGGCGATGGAAACCGGCGTCGTTGTCGCCCGGTCGCCGTAGATGGTGTCGCCGTCGGCGCCGCCCAGGATGACGTCACCCATGGCATTGCCTTCAATGGCGTCGATGCCGCCGGAAGCGTTCGTCGTGTCGGTGGTTTCGATGAAGCGGACATGGCTGTCCAGGATCTGCAGGCGTGACGGGCCCGTGCCGTTCAGCAGCACCTGGCCGTTGTCGCCCAGGATGATGTCTTCGCCGTCGTCTGCGCCGTTCGAGATCGTGGCGTTGTCGCCGTAGATGGTATCGTCCCCGACGCCGCCGAAGATGTTGTCCGCGCCCACGTCGCCGGAGATGGTGTCATTGCCGCCCACCAGGACTGGCCCGGCGAGCAGGGTGAAGGTCTCGTCGAGGATGCTGTCCTCGTCCACCGCGTAGGGCCGCGTGGCCACGATGTCGAGGCTGTTCTGGTCGGTGTCGCCGTCAAAGGCGAAGTGCAGCAGGCCGTTGTCGCCGAGGATGACGTCATTGCCGTCGTACGCGCCCGTAACGGCCGCGTCGCCGTAGATCACGTCTTCCTGCGTGGTGTCGCTGCCGTTCACGCCGCCGAGGATGACGTCGCCCATGGCGTTGCCGCTGATGGTGTCGACTCCGCCGGTGGCATTCTCTTCATCGCTCGTATGAATGAACTTGACGGCCGTGCCGCGGATCATGAGGCGTCCGTCGACGCCCTTCAGCCTGATGATGCCGTTGTCGCCCAGGATGATGTCCTGGCCGTCCAGGGCGCCGGCCGACGCGGTGTCGTCGTCGCCGTATATCTCGTCGCCGTCGGTGCCGCCGAGGATCACGTCCTCGCCGGCGTTGCCGTAGATGTGGTCCTCGCCGCCCAGGCCGTCGATGAAGGACTGCACCAGATCCAGGGTGGTCAGATCCGTGTCGCCGTCAAAGGCGTAGTTCAGCAGACCGTTGTCGCCCAGGATGACGTCGTCGCCCACGTTGCCGTACAGGACATCGACGCTGCCGTTCACGCCGCCCAGGATGATGTCGTCGCCCAGTTCACCGTAAACCGTGTCGGCCCCGCCGGTCCCATCGGCCGTGTCCATGGTCTGGACCAGCCGCAGCTTGCCGAAGTTGGCGGTGATGCTGTCGTCATGGTAGATCAGTTCGCCGTTGTCGCCGATGATGATGTCTTCGTCACTCACGCCGGGATCGGTTGCGCCGCGGCCGGGCCCGTGCCCGGCCGCAAGAATGCGGTCGAAGCGGAGGCACTTGTTGCCTCTATAGGTCTTGCCGGCGCTGCCGCGGCCGCCGATGATGATGTCGTCGCCGTTGTCGCCGTAGATGGTGTCATCGTAGGAACCCGCGGGATCGTCCTCGTAGACGCTGGCGATGCGCTGCAGGCGCCGTTCGTAGAATTCCACCACTCCGCCGTCGCCGAAGAGCACGTCGTCGCCGGTCTCGGTGGTGACGAGGGCGGTGTT
>CAZQYA010000185.1:0-3351 GCA_964597325.1 uncultured Desulfovibrionaceae bacterium | reverse complement strand
AAGCACTCCCGCGTGCACCAGCGCGTGACCCGGCTGCGCACCGGAGCGCAGCCGGGTGTTGCCGGCGGCGTCCCGCGCGGTGAGGGCGGTGTTGGCGATGGCCAGACGCGGGTCGACGTCGCCGCCCATGATGTCGTCGCCGCCGCCGCCGAGCATGACGTCGCCGCTTCCGCCGCCGGACAGGAAGTCGTTGCCGTCAGAGGCCTGCACGTCGGTCAGGATGAGGTCGAGGCTGCCGGGCAGGCTGTCCACGCCGCTGCGGTATGCGGTCAGAAGGGCCTGGTTGCCCATGCCGACGATGACTTCACCGGCCGACGGCCCGCTGGAATCCAGCTTGGCCACAAGACCGTCATCGCCGAACATGATGTCCGCGCCCACGCCGCCGACGACCAGGTCGTCATCGGCCCCGCCGAAGAGCACGTCGGGCTCGCCTTCGCCGAAGACCTCGTCGTCGTTCTCGTCGCCGTACATGACGTCGAGGCCGCGCCCGCCGACCATGTAGTCGTCGCCCGCGTTGCCGTGGAGCACGTCGTCGCCGAAGCCGCCGGAGATGAGGTCATTGCCGCCGTTGCCGTTTATGGTGTCGTTCTGGGCGTTGCCGAACAGGGCGTCGTTGTTCGCGCCGCCGTTTATGGTGTCGAAGCCCAGGCCGCCCACGACGTAGTCGTCGCCGCCGTCGCCGCCCATCGTGTCGTTGCCGCTGCCGCCGAAGAGGATGTCGGCGTCGTCGCCGCCGGCAATGGTGTCGTTGCCGCCCAGGCCGAGGTCCGTGGCGCTGAAGTTGGCGATGAGGGATTCATAGATGGCCTCGATCTTTTCCGAGGTGGTCGTGGCCGGGTTCGGGTCGCTCTTGTCGTTGGGCGTGAACGGTCCTCCGTCCGCGCTCATCAGGTATCCGGATGCCAGGCTGGAGACGTCGATGTGCCCGCCGGTCTTGGTGTAGATGAAGCGTCCACCGTCGCCCAGGACAACGTCGCGCCCGGCGTCGCCGTAGATGTCGTCGCTTCCGCCTCCGCCGATGATGATGTCGTCGTCGGCGCCGCCGTGGATTTCGTCATCACCGTCATTGGCGTTGATGCGCTGGGCAACGAAATACTGTGCTCCAGCGGTCACGCCGAACTGGCCGTCGTCGCCGAAGAGCATGTCGTATCCGCGTCCGCCCTTGATGGTGTCGTTGCCGACGCCGCCCCAGATCTGATCGTCCAGGTGGCTGCCTGTCAGCGTGTCGTTGCCGAGACCGCCGATGATCACCGCGCCGGCGCCCGTGGCCGGGGTGGCGCCGAGGTTTTCAACGAACTGGATGGTGTCGTTTCCGACGCCGCCGTCCAGGTAGAACTGGATGTTCGACGTGTCGAAGCCCGTCAGGGTGATGCTGTCGTCGCCCTGGCCGCCCAGGCCGACGATATTGGTGAAGTTGCCGGAGTATCTCTGGGCGGACACGCCCAGGGACGAGGAGGCGACCAGGATGTCGCCGTTGTCGTAGGTCACCTCGAAGGCTTCGCTGCCGTCGCTGGTGTCGCCGTTGAGTCGGTCGATGGCGTTGGGGCCCATGTTCAGTTGCAGGGTTCCGTTGCCGAGATCCGGGGCCAGGATCGGGGTCCGGTTGAAGGCGTACTCGAAGGTGAAGAGCGTGATCTCGGGCAGGATCGGGAATTCGTACTCGACCTCGAACAGCCCGAAGTCGATGCTCAGGTAGGCAAGCAGTTCAAGGATGAGCTCGCCGGTCAGGTCGAAGATGGTCAGGGGCGCGAGCGGGTTGTCATTGCGGAATTCGTGCTCCAGGGTGTTGATCAGCTCGCTCAGGTGGACCCGCGAGTCCTCGTTGGGGTCGAACCAGTCGAAGCCGATGGTCGCCGTACCCTGCAGCTTCACGCCCGCGCTGGCGATGAGCAGGCTCAGTTCCGCGCCCACGGCCAGGTTGAAGGAGAAGTAGAGTTCCGGCCCGGGCTCGT
The DNA here is from genome assembly GCA_964597325.1 of uncultured Desulfovibrionaceae bacterium. Lineage (GTDB taxonomy): Bacteria > Desulfobacterota > Desulfovibrionia > Desulfovibrionales > Desulfomicrobiaceae > Desulfomicrobium. The sequence goes on along the minus strand of CAZQYA010000185.1, from coordinate 1,399 downwards.
CCATGAGGTAGAAACCGTCGAAGATGAGCGCCGGGTTGGTGAAGTCGCTCTTGGCGAAGCGTTCGATTCCGTAGGTGTCGAAACCGAAGCCCACGTCGATGCCGAACTCGAAGCCGAAGCCGACCACGCCGTACAGGGGCGGGTAGATGGGGAAGGACTGTTCCCAGTCGAAGCCCACGGTGAGCGGCGGGGCGTTGAGTTCGATGAGCGAGGTATGGTGGCCGAACAGCAGACCGACGATCTCCATGGGATTGTCAAGGAAGGGGAAAGACAGCAGGTCGCTGAAGCTGCCGCTGGTCAGGTCGCCCATGGTGTTCTTGATTTCTTCCTTGTCGGCTTTGTCCGGGTCGTCCGCTGCAATGGTCGTCCCGCTCAGGGCGTCTCCGAACGTGCCCAGGGCGGACAGCAGGGAGTTGCCCAGGGTGGTCGTGTCAAAGGCATCGACGAGCTTGAGGTCCGAATTGAACAGGGTGTCGGAGGCTACGCCCATGGCTGCGTTCGACGCGTCGAAGAGGGTCACTCCGTCGGTTAGCTTGATGGCCAGGCTGGTTTGGTCGTTCAGGCCGTTGATGATGTCGATGACGTTCAGGATATTCTCGATCCAGTCGATGTAGCTCGTGTCCACCTCGCCGACCCAGCCCGCTATGTCGAGCAGGGTGATGTCCTGTCCGGCCAGTTGCGAGACGATGGGCACGGGAGTGGTCAGAGCGTCGATGACTTCGTCGAAGGGCTCCGTGAACTTGGCTATTTCGCCGATCACGTCACCCAGGAAGTCATTGAGGAAGGAGCCGACGTCCAGGCTGATGTCCGTCATCTGGACGAGGGTCAGGCCGTCCTTGAGGATGTCGGCGCTCAGGTCGGCCAGGGCGGTTTCGGCCACGTTCCAGTCGAGGAGGAAGCCCGTCGTGATGTTGGGGAAGACCGTGGCGTATTCGTTGACTCCCACTTTGAGTGAGAAGTCGAGGACATGGTCGTTGCCGTCGAGCTTGCCGCCGTGGAAGGACGGGTCGAATTCCAGGCTGCCGAGATCCGAGAAGCCCAGCTTGTCCCCGCCGGCGCCGTTGGAGAAGTCGGCGCCGAAGCCGAAGTTGACGCCGCTGCCGTTGTTTTCGACGATGAGTTGCAGGAAGCCCAGGCGGCCGTCGAAGGATTCGCCCGGCGGCAGTTCAATGGTCACGTCCAGGGACAGTTCGTCCTCGGCGCTGACATCGAAGTAGGCCCCTTCGGTCTGGTTCACGCCGAAACCGAAATCAATGCCCCAATCCACGATGATGTTGAGCGGGATGTCGACATCCATGCCCAGCAGCGGGATGCCGATGTCGAAATCGAGGTCAAAGGGGATGGTCAGCGTGCCGCCCAGGTCGAAATCCCATTGATAGCTTTCAGGCAGGCCTTCCCC
>CAZQYA010000184.1:0-5750 GCA_964597325.1 uncultured Desulfovibrionaceae bacterium | reverse complement strand
CACTGCCATGCACCGGGCGGGGTGCCGGCCCGCGCGGCGGGCCGCCTCCAGGTAAGGGTCCGGGGCGGGTTTGCCCAGGGGCACGTCGTTGCCGCAGACGATGAAGGACATCATCTCCCAGATCCCCAGGGCGCGCAGGTTGGCCTCGATGACCTCGGCCTCGCCGTTGGACACGGCCGCCTGGGTCACGCCCAGTTCGTGCAGCCGACGCACGGCCGCCACAGGCTCCGGGCGCATCATGTCCGCCTCGAGGCCCGCCAGGTAGACCCGGGCGCAATCCTCGCGAAACGCCTCCTCCCTGGCCGCCGCTCCCAGCCTCGGACGCAGGATGGCCCACTTCTCGGGCATGGTCTTGCCCAGCAGTTCCTCGTTGGCCTCGGGCGTCAGTTCGTAGCCGTGGCCCGCGCACCAGTCGCGGATGACCTCGTAATGCAACCCCTCCGTCAAGATGAGGGTGCCGTCCACGTCCCAGAAAACGGCCGCGGGCCGAGAGGCCGTCGGCAGGTCGTTCTCACTCATGTTTTCCGCCTATGGTTTTGTACACGGCCCTCGCGCGGGCCGGATAATCTGTGAAAATGCCCGTGGCGCCCTCACGGGCCAGCCAGAGCATGTCCTCTGCGGAGTTCACGGTGTACACGTTGGCCCCGAACCCCGCATCACGAAAAAACCCGACAGCTCCAGAATCCAGGCCCTTCAGGGGCGGGTGCACCGCCGACGCGCCGAGACGGCGCAGCTGATCCAGTATGCCGTCCATTGACGCGAACCGGACCTTGCGATCCAGCAGCAGCCCCATGGGCACCTCCGGGCACATGTCCCTGAACAACGCCAGGGAGGCCGACCGGAAAGAAGACACAAGCACCCGCCCTTCCAGCCCCGAGGCGCGGACCAGCCGCGCCGTCTCGCGCACCAGCCAGGCGTCGTCGCCGCCCTGCGTGTCCTTGATCTCGATGTTCACGGCCATCCCGGCCTGCCGGGTCCATTCCAGGGCCTCGGCCAGGGTCGGGATGCGCTCTCCGACGAAGGACTCCAGATCCTCCGGGCGCACTTCGCCCCGGGCCACGGTCCCGAAGGGATCGCGCCTGGCGAACCAGCTGCCGGCGTCCAGAGACCGGAGTCGATTCAGGGTCAGGCGATCCGCCAGATGCCCCGCCCTGCCGGGCATGTCCGCCCGGCGCGCGATGTCCGTAACGCGGCGCAGCCCCCGGTCATGGGCAACCACGACCGCGCCGTCAAGGGTCAGCCGCACGTCCAGTTCCCAGCCGAAGGCCCCCTGTGCAAGCGCCGCCCTGGCCGCGGCCAGGGTGTTCTCGGGCGCAACGCTGCGCGCACCCCGATGCGCCCAGATCAGAGGCAGGGAAGAAGAGTTCACGCGTCACTCCTGTGAGAGAGGGGGCGAAAGGAAATGGACCGAATGGACAAAATGGACCTCATGGACGACATGGACGCCCCAAAGGCAAAGAACACAAATGGTCGACCCTGCCAGGGCTCTTCCCGGGCGCCGTCCATCCGGTCCATGTCGTCCATCCCGTCCATGGTCCATCAGTCCATCTGGCGTCCCGACTCACCCCTGGTCCGGACATTCCACCTTGACGGAAATATCCATCTCCTTCGTACGGGCCGCCGTGTCTGCAAGGCGGTATCTGATGGCCTCGATCCCGTCCAGATTCTCAAAAAAGAGATCCACGATCCTCGGGTCGAACATACCGCCGCGCTCACGGTGGATGAAATCAAGAACCTTCTCCCGGGACCAGGCCTTCTTGTAGACGCGCTTCAGGGACAGGGCGTCATAGACATCGGCCAGGGCGCAGATGCGCGCCCCAAGACTGATCTCCTCGCCCTTGAGACCACAGGGGTAGCCTGTACCGTCCCAGCGTTCGTGGTGCTGCAAGGCGATGTTTCGCGCCTCGGCCATGAGTCTGCGGTCCGAGGAGTGCAAAATGCGCTGGCCAATAACAGTGTGATGCTTGATGCTCTCGTACTCCTCGGGACTGAGCTTGCCCGGCTTGTTGAGGATGGAATCGGGAATGCCGATCTTGCCGATGTCGTGCATGGGCGCCGCGGCCTCCAGAAACATGATCTCCTCTGGTCCCAGGCCGTACTTCTCGCCCAGCAGGGCCGCGTAGGCGGCCACGCGACGCACGTGGTTGGCTGTTTCGTGGGAGCGCGTCTCGATGACCTCACCAAGGGTGGCCAGGAGTTCGCGCTGGGTGTCGATCATCTCGCGATTGAGGACCATGATCTCGACGTTGCCGCGGTTGATCCGGCGCTGCTTGCGCACGTTCATGACCAGGAGCGCGATGATCACGCCAAGTACCGAAACCACGGCCAGGGCCCAGAGGATGACCGTACGGTGCTGCTCGTAATACGACAGGGGACGATTTCTGACCTCCGCCCCTTCGGGCAGAAGCGAGAGGGGAATGTCGAATCGCCTGAGAGCCGCGAAGTCGTATATGTGCCGGTTGATCTCCCGGAGCCCGCTGTAGACCGGCGCGGGAGCCTTGCCGGCCAGACGGTCCAGCAGGGTCTGCGCGGCCCGGTGCCCGTGCCCGAAGGAACTGGTCACGCAACCGCCCACCACACCGGTATCCAGCTGAAAATCCCAGGCCACGTAGACCGGAACCGGCGAGGCGGCGGACACGATACGCGGGATCTCTTCCGCCGTGAACACCTCGCCGGCAGCGTCCTGAAAATACGCCAGCAGGTAAATGAGCTCCCCATCGCTTCTCGCCGCGGCAAACCTCTCCAGTTCCGTGCGGGTCATGGGCGGTGCGACGCGCACGTCCACGCTGTCACCCAGGGAGCCGGCCTGGCCCAGAAAATCCCGCAGGATGGACCGGCCCGTCAGCGTCCCATCCACAACGACATAAATCGTCCTCGTCTGGGGATTCTGCACCAGGGCCGCATCCAGGGTCTGCCGATGCGCCACGTTCTCGACAATGATGTTGAAATTGACAGCCTCCGGCGGGACAGACGCCAGATCGTTGATGCCGCAGGCGACGACGGGCGTGCCGGGGAAAAGCTCGTCCCTGTGCGCAGCCACGAACTCCAGAGCATGATCGTCGGTGAGGATGACACCCTCAAAGCGGTCCTGCGCATACTTCTCGCGAAAAAATTCCAAGAGCCTGGATTGGTACCCGGCCGAGCCGTGATGCTTGGCGTCCATGTATTCCACACGCCAGCGCGCCTCCACCTCCGGCGCGTCCAGCACCGAAACAATGCCTGCCTGCATGTCCCGGGTCCAGGAATAGTCCGCGGCGTAGGAATGAAGGATAAGCACCTTGGGTCCCTGCCTGCCCTCGGCCGAAACAGGAAACCACATTGCGGAAAAGGCAGAAAAGATAAGGAAAATGCTTTGGAGGAGAAGATATCTCATACCCAACGGATATCATCTGTCGCACACGCGGGAAAGACTAAAGTGAAACGCCGGGGGTACGCCGGAAACCATTCGGGATGGTTCGTACTTCGAAGGTGCGCATAATTTGAAGATTGAGCTGTTCTGCCGCAGCGGCCGGAGGGGGAGATTCGTTCCTGCGCAGCCGATTTGGAAACGTTGCAGAAAAACACGTGTGGAAACGGGGCATGCCCGACGACCCGCTAGAGGCGCGACATCCGCTCCAGTTCTGCCTCCAGCAGCCTGCGCATATCGCCTTCCATGTCCATGGTCCGGTCCACGTCGGCGTCGCGCACGACCTTGAAGAACTCCGCGCAGAGCCCGCGTGCCTCGCGGTCCCAGGTGGCGGTCACGCCCTGCTTGTCCCCGTCGTTCACGGGTACGGGCAAAAAATCCTTGTCGCGCAGGGCGTGGGACCAGTGGATCACGTACCAGTAGTGCAGCAGGAAGCGGTCCAGGAGCACGTAAACCCACTGCATGGTGTCCAGGGGCCCCACCTGCACGGTGCGCCGGCCGATGCCGAGACCCAGGACCTTGCCCTTGACCAGCTTCTCACCCCGGAACATGGCGGCCAGGCCTGCGGCCGCGCCACCCACCGTGGCGAAGAGGCCGAGGCTGTGCCCCAGGGCGGCCAGGTCCAGGGCCGCGCCCGCGGCTCCCCCGGCGGCCACGGCCGCGGCCACGAGCTTGCCCTTGCTCAGGCCGAAGACCGTCCAGGTCGCGCTGGAGAACAGGTCCTCGCGCAGCACGGACTGCTCGGGCAGGGCAAAGGAGCGCCGGTCGTGGCGGAACTGCAGGCAGACCTGGTCGTGCAGACGCTCCTCCTCCGCCCGGATGCGCACGGCCAGCCGCTTGGCCAGTCGGGCCTCCGTGTCCGCCCGGTCCCCGGAATCGGACAGGGGCGCCTCCTCCTTCATGACCAGAACCCGACGCAGAAAATCCACGGCCAGTGTGGCGCACTCGGCGTTGCGGCGGCTCCAGTCCCGGGAAAAGGCGTCCACCACGCGCCCCAGGGGCCCCTCCCAATCCTGTTCCAGGGCCCGCAGGCTCTCAAGCAGGCGCAGGCGCTCGGCAAAGGTGGCACGCAGGGCGTTGAAGACGCGCACCATATTGAAATGTCGGCGCAACTCGGCCTTCCACTCCTCCAGGAATTCCTCCTCACCGGTCTTGCAGTTCAGGATGGCCATGCGCGGACGGCCCGTGAGGCGCAGGATCTCCATCTCGGCCTTGTCCACCCGGCGCATGGGCCGCGAGGCGTCCAGGACGTAGATGATGCCCGCGCCGTCGAGGACGGGCTTCAGGAGCTCGCATTCGTGGGCCATGCCCGGATCGTCGGCGAACTCGGCTACGAAGGCCGCGGTCATCTCTGACTCGGGCCCCTGGTGCTTGCGCATCCAGCCCAGGGTCTGGACCGGGTTCTGGAAGCCGGGCGTGTCCGCGAAGACGATGACGTCCTCGCCGTCGATGCTCACGGGATAGGCCCTGGAAACCGTGGTCTCCCCGGGACGGGGGCTGATGCGGATGGCGTCGTTCTCCACCAGGGTGGCCACCACCGAGGACTTGCCCTCGTTGGGGTGGCCGATGACCGCGAAAACAGGCGTCTGGTTCATGCGTCGGCTCCGAAAATCTCCAGGTGCAGGGGGGCCAGGTACGAAACGGCCTCGGACCAGACCCGGCGGTCGCCGTCGTCGGGCGCGGTCAGCCAGCGCCCGCGCGAAGGACGACCGCAGAGGACGAGGGTCAGGCTGCGGGCCTCGTCGCGGCCGAGAGCCTCGATGGCGCGCAGAACCTCGAGGATGGGCGGCTGCCAGGCCTCGGCCAGAATCACGTAACGCTCGCGGTCCCCGGCCCATTCCAACCCGGCGCACTCGGCCAGAACCCGCTCCATCTCCTCCGTGTCCAGCGTCGCAGGGGCGATGCGCACGGGCCTGCGGCCACCGACCTTCAGGGCCAGGGCCGCCAAGTCCGCGGGCTCCACGCGCTCATGCAACTCGGGCGGCAGGACCAGCACCGTGCCCGCATGTCCCTCCGGGGCAAGGTCATCGGCGTTCCCGGTCGGGTGGGCGGCCTCCCGCTCCAGAGGCAGGCGGGACGGCTCGGGCTCGGCCTCGGCGGACGTCTCGATGAGCGGGGCGTTCATGCGGTCGGCGATGCGCCCCAGGGACGGGTGCACGAAACCGCGCTCCAGCCTGCGCAGACCGCGGTGGGCGAAGGCCAGCAGCACCAGCCGCGGCAGCAGGGCGTACGTCAACAGGCACATGGCCAGAAACGGCCACCAGGCCACGAGGTCGGCGCTCGCTGCCAACGAAGCTGTTATCAGAGGCATCAACGGATATGTGCGTAACATGTCTGACGGCAG
>CAZQYA010000183.1:0-5818 GCA_964597325.1 uncultured Desulfovibrionaceae bacterium | reverse complement strand
CGCAAGGCCGGGACGCATTACGCGGCCGGCGAAGGAGCTCCGGAAGACCTTGCACGAACTCCGCCGACACGCGCCTTCCGCCCGAGCCTCTCTTCTTCCGCCCGGGCCTCGCGCCTTCCGCCCCGCTCATATACTCATCTGCTCATCCAGCCGCATTAAAGGTCCTTTCCGGAAAAGTTCCTCATGGCAAAACCCCTCAAGCCTCGTCCACATAGGCAAAGCGAGGTTGGACCTTCCCGTCCCGTTCGACGCTCTCCATAAACATGGAGACAGGGCGGACCCACAGGCCCGAGTCGTTGTAAAGGGGCCGGTAGACGACCATGTCCTCCAGCCCTTCGCTGTGCCGGGCCACGCCGAGCACCTCGTATTCCCCGCCCTTGAAGTGCCGGTAGCGGCCAGGGCGCAGGCCGATATCGGCCCCCGTCTTCGTCTCCATCGCAACCTCCGGTTTTGCCGGCGGAGTCTTCCCACCGGGACGTGATGATTCTGGAATACGCTCACATGTCACCAGGGCGGTGCGATTTCAAGACTTGCCTTGGCCGTGACGGGCCGGGTACATGTGTCCGGAGCGGTCGGCAGAAGGGTCCCGGTCCGTTTTGAAAACATCGCGTTGTCCAGAGATGGCCCTGAGCGTTCGGCGCCGCGATCCGAAGAAACCAGGAGAAAGTCATGGATCTCGACATGCACGATACCGTCGAAGCGCTTGGCGCCTACCTGCGTGAACAGCGCGTGCGCATGGCCACCGCCGAGTCATGTACCGGCGGGTTGACCGCAAGCACCCTCACGGACGTGGCCGGGAGTTCCGAATGGTTCGAGGGCGGTGTGGTTGCCTACGACAACCGCGTCAAGACAGGCCTTCTCGGAGTGTCCCAGGACATCCTTGTCAGTCAGGGCGCCGTCAGCCGGGAATGTGTCGAGGCCATGGCGCAGGGGGTCTGTGACCTGCTGCATGTCCCCGTGGGGGTGGCCATTTCCGGCATTGCCGGCCCCGGCGGCGGGAGTCCGGACAAACCCGTGGGCACGGTGTGGATGGGCTGGAAGCGTTTCGGCCGGATATGGAGCCGGGTCTTCGTCTTTCAGGGCGAGCGCAGCGAGGTGAAGCTGCAGAGTGTCAGGGCCGCCATCGCAGGGTTGCTGGAAGATTGAAAAAAAACGGCGCTTCCGGGAAGCGCCGCAAAAAACGGGAGAAGTGGCCCGGAACCGGGCGTCAGTTCAGATAGTCGCCGCGGTTGAACTTGAATTCTTCCGTGGTGGCCAGAATGTCCAGCTCTTCGACCATGGTTTCGAGGTCTTCGCCCCTGCCTGGGTTCTGGGCCAGGTCCGATTTGACCGCCCGGATGTCCTGCCGGATGTCCGCGAGGAGGCTGTACCCTTCGCGCAGGTTTCCGTCCGCCGTGCCGATGATCTGGGAATAATTTTCCCATTTGGAAAGCAGGGAGTCCATTTTGTCCATGAGCGTCTGCCCCGTGGGTTTGTTCAGCATGGCGGCCTGCAGGGTCTGGTCGAGCCGAGCCATGGGCGCGGTGGAAGTCGCGGCAGCGCCTGCCTTGGCGGTGGAACCGGAATCCAGCTCCTCGGCCAGTGCCTGCGCAAAGCCTTCCCCGGTGGCGCTCCGGGCCTTGTTTTTTTGTTGGAGCTGCAGGGCAGCCAATTGATCCGAAGTGATTTTCATGGCCATCTCCTTCCTTTTTCCGTCAGATGAAGCAAAGTCCCTGCCAAGATGTCATGAGATCGCAACATACTGATCTGCCGTGTTGTTCGAGAGGAGTGCGGGCAAGGATTGCCGGGATGCCTCGCTCTCGACCATTGTCATCACATACCAGTCGCGCTGGACAGCGGTCAATGCGCATGAAGGAGCCCCGCCAATGAGTATCCGTCTGGAACGGGAAGCCCGCGCCCTGCGCGAGGGAGGCCTGGTCGTCTATCCCACGGAGACGTTTTACGCCCTCGGTTGTCTGGCAACCATGCACGAGGCCGTGGAGCGGGCCGTGGCGGCCAAGGGGCGGCCCGACGGCAAACCCCTGCCTCTCATCATCGCGGATTGGGACATGGCGGAGCGTTTTTTGAGTTTGCAGGGAGCCGCCCGAGAGCTTGCGCGCAGGTTCTGGCCGGGCCCCCTGTCCATCATCGTGGACGTTGCCTCTGCCGTGAGCTCCCTGGCCAAGGATATTCAGGGGCGTTCCGCCGTGCGCATGAGCCCACATCCCGTGGCCATGCGTCTGTGTGCCGAAGCGGGCGGGCCCCTGGTTTCATCCAGCGCCAACCTGAGTGGCCGCCCTCCGGCGTGCCGCCCTGAAGACCTGGATCAGGAACTGCTCAGAAACTCCGGCGCACTGATCGTGGTCGCGCAGCCGTGGCCGATCGGCGGGCTTCCGTCGACCCTGGTGGAAGTTGTGGATGAACAGTACGTCCGGATTGTTCGAGCCGGCGCCGTGCCAGTCGGGGAGATCGCTGCCTGCGGGTTTGAGATTGGAGAGTAAGTATAAAAAATTGTATCCACGATGTCGGCTAAATGAGGGTTTGGCGCATGGTACGTTTAAAATTTTGAATTTCGAGCAGGAATCGCAAAGACATCGACCGGTTGTTTAGTGTTTTAAATTTCAAGGTGTTGTGGCGATTTTGAGAAAAAATTATCAGTGATGTATTTTTGGCCTGTGTTTTGCTGATAGCTTAATAACTTCCTCTTTTTGCCAAAATCGGCTCCCGCATCGAAAGGTGCGGGGGCCGATTTTGTTGTGGGCCTGAAAAAAGGTCGACGAAGCCGGGACCGGGTCTGTCATCAGGCGTGGCGTTCCCGGAAAAAGTCCCTAGGCAACGTTTTCGTGACGATTCTCCCGTCACCACTTTCCTGCTTCAAGTCCCGAACAAATGATGCTAACCATGGCTCAGCCATGAAACAGCATCAGACGAAACCGCAGAGCGCTTCTGCCTCCTTTACGGTCGCGTGTCCGGGTTGCGGGATGGCTTCGAAGCCCAGAAATCCCTTTCCCACCGTGGACGTTGTCCTGTATCGCGAGACTGAAGGAATCCTGCTCATCGAGCGTCGCAATCCGCCTCACGGCTGGGCCCTGCCTGGCGGATTTATCGACTACGGAGAAAGCGCCGAGCAGGCCGCCGTGAGGGAAGCGCTGGAAGAGACCGGCCTCGATGTGCGGCTAGAAGGGCTGCTGGGCGTTTACTCGGACCCGGATCGCGACCCGCGTTTCCATACGTTGAGTGTGGCCTTTATCGCTTCCGCCGAAGAAAACCAGACGCCCCAGGCCGGGGATGACGCCGGCCAGGCCCGCTTCTTTCCCTTGGACTCCCTGCCGGAACTGGCATTCGATCACCGCAGGATCATCGACGATTTCGCCAAGAAACTGAGCGCCATCCCATGATTACACCCCCACACGATATCGTTTTTCTCACGTCAGAGATATATCCCTTTTCCAAATCCGGAGGCCTGGCAGACGTCATGGGCGTTCTGCCACTGACCTTAAGCCGCATGGGCGTGCGCGTCGCCGTGATCACGCCCTTCTACGGCAGGCTGTCCACGGGTCAGTACCCCGTGCATCTGGTGCACGAGAACTGTCCGGTGGGGTACCCCTGGCCCGACTCCTCCGCCGACATCTATCAGGCAGACTACCAGGGACTGCCTGTGTACTTCGTCGAGCGCGGTGAATATTTCGACCGCAGGAACTATTACTGCACAGATAAAGGCGATTATTTCGACAACTGCGAACGATTCATCTTTTTCTGTCGAGCCGCACTGGCCGCGATCCGCCATCTGGGCATGCAGGCGCGCATTGTCCACGCCCAGGACTGGCACGCGGCCCTGGCCCCGGCGTTTCTGGCCTTCTGGCGCCGTATCGATCCTTTCTGGGCCGGGGTGCGCACAGTCGTTTCCATCCACAATCTCGCCTTCCAGGGCCGCTTTTCCTATCGCCTCTTCGAACAGTCCGGTCTTCCCCTGGAGGCATGGAACATGGAAGGCGTGGAGTTCTACAACAGTTTCAACCTGCTCAAGGCCGGCATCGCCTACGCCGACAGGATCACCACCGTGAGCCCCAGTTACGCACGGGAGATCATGACCCCGGAATTCGGGTGTGGCCTCGAAGGCATCCTTTCGCGTCGCAGCACGGACCTTGTGGGCATCCTGAACGGCGCGGACTATTCCATCTGGAGCCCGGAGAACGATCCGGTCCTCGACTGCACCTACTCCGCTGCGAAGCCCGAGGGAAAACAGACGTGCAAGGCGCATCTCATGGAACTGCTCGGACTTTCGCCCGGTCTGGAAAATCGGCCCATACTTGGCTTCATAGGACGCCTTCGGGCACAGAAGGGCATCGACATCGTCCTCGACATCCTGCCGGAACTCATGGAACTTGATGTGGGCCTGGTTGTCCTCGGCGAAGGCCGGGCCGAGTACGAGGCGCGTCTCATGAGCGTCATGGAGGACTATCCGACGCGTATCGCCTGTGTCATCGGATACACCGAAGAGATGTCCCATGTGATTCAGGCCGGGTCGGACATTTTCCTGATGCCGTCGCGCTACGAGCCCTGCGGATTGACCCAGATGTACAGCCTGAGCTACGGCACACCGCCTGTGGCCACGGCTGTGGGCGGACTGCGTGACACCATCACGGCCTATCCCGCCGAGAAGGCCAACGGGTTCATCTTCACCGAGCCGACCCCCGAGGCACTTCTCGCTGCCGTGCGCGAGGCCGTGCGTGTCTGGGAGGATCGGGATCAATGGCGTAAAGTTCAGATTAACGCCATGGAGACAAGATTTTTCTGGGAAAATTCGGCGCGCAAGTATATGGACGTGTATACAACCTTGCATGGTGATCTCGAATCAGAATGGAGGGACCTATGAGCATCAAGAAAAAATATTTCAAGACAAAGGATATCTGTAGAGCCACGTTTCGTCTGCCCGTCGAAGCCGCGGGAGAGGCCCAGAGCGTGTTTCTGGTCGGCGAGTTCAACAACTGGTCCATGCGCAGCCACCCCATGAAAAGGCTCAAGGATGGGTCCTTCAAGATCGAGGTGGACCTGCCCCTCGGCAAGGCCTACCAGTTTCGCTATCTCCTGGACGACGACCGCTGGGAAAACGATTGGAACGCCGATCGTTACTGCTTCAGCGAGTTCGGGAATTGCGAGAATTCCGTAGTCGAGGTGTAAGTGACGGACGGCGTCATCCGTCACTCGATAATCGCTTACTGATTGCTTTTTCGGTCTGAAACTCGTAGTTTACGTCTGTTTTTACTCTTTATAAAAAAGGAGCAACTATGGACGTGCAACAACCCGCCTATAAAGATGTCGCTCCCCGTCTGCGGGGGCTTCGTGACGCCATGGACATGACCGTGGAGGAATTGGCCGAACAGGTCGGAGCCTCCCCCGAGGATGTCCGTAACTACGAATCCGGCGAGCATGAAATTCCCGTCAGCTTTCTTTTCAATGTGGCCCAGGCTTTCCAGGTCGATCTGACCGTGCTCATGTCCGGCAAGGAAGCGCATCTGCACACCGCCTCCCTGGTCAAGAGCGGCAAGGGCATGAGCGTAGAGCGCCGTAAGGACTACGACTACAAAAGCCTGGCCTACCGTTTCGTCGGCCGCCGCATGGAACCCTTCATCGTCACGGTGCCCCCCAAGGAAAAGGAAGACCTCAAGTTCAACGAGCACCCCGGGCAGGAATTTATCTATGTCCTCAAGGGAAAGCTTGAGATTACCCTGGACTCGACTGTCTACGTCATGGAGCCCGGAGACAGCCTGTATTTCACCTCGCGCACGCCGCATGCACTTCGTGGACTGGATGGCCAGTCGGCCGAGTTTCTGGATGT
>CAZQYA010000182.1:5010-6016 GCA_964597325.1 uncultured Desulfovibrionaceae bacterium | reverse complement strand
AGGTACACACACTTTCCAGGCGTGCGCCTTAAGCCAGACTCGGCCACCTCTCCGCGTTCGGGAAAATCGTCTCTATGTCAGACCATTATCTTTGGCAAGCATAAATTTGCCTGGAGTTGAAATTCTTCGGGACAAAAACGGATACTCTCGTCCGGATCCCGTGATATCCGGACTGGGCATGCATCTGCAGGTCTGCGGGCATCAGAGATGCTGGCGCAGCCAACTCTGGATCTGACCGGCGGGCAGCGCTCCGGACATGCGTGCGACCTCGCGTCCCTGTCGGAAAAGCACAAGGCTTGGCACCGAACGGATGGAAAACCGCGACGCAGCCGCAGTGTGTGTTTCCGTGTCCACCTTGGCAAACAGGACTTTCCCCTGCATACCCCCGGCGGCCTGGGCAAAGGCCGGAGCCATCATCTTGCAGGGGCCGCACCAGGGCGCCCAGAAATCGACGAGTACGGGCAGGCCCGAGCGGGACACGAAGCGGTCGAAGGTCTGATCCGTGAGTTCCACAGGATGTCCAGGCAGGAGAGGCGTCGCGCATTTGGCGCAGACGGGGTTCTGACGGATGCGTTCGGTCAGGACCGCGTTGATGGTCTGACAATTCGGGCAGACGGCGTGTATTTTTTCCATGAGGTATGCCTCCTGTTTGATGTGCGGTGCAGCCTCTTGGGAATAAACATCTTCTGGGCGCCGGCAAGGTGTGAGGGAGAAACGGCTGAGGCGGTTGTCGGCGGCGTGCGGGAGAAAAGAGATGCCAGGGGAGGCGGTTGGTGGTGCGAGGGAGGAGTGTGAAGGCAAGGTTGGCGATGGTTGGTGGCCCGATTGAGAAGAATGAAGGCCAGGTTGGCGATGGTCGGGAGGCGGTCCGTTGTCGGCGTTGTCCCCGGCCCCGCCGGAACTCCTTCGCCGGCCTCGTAGAGTTGAACCGCTGCGTGCAGAACGATCGGTCCGGATAACGCGATAGGCAACGGTTCAACAAACGATGCCTGGCTCAGTCAGACAG
>CAZQYA010000182.1:0-4910 GCA_964597325.1 uncultured Desulfovibrionaceae bacterium | reverse complement strand
GAATATCAACTCTCCGCAGCACCACCGTGTCATTCCCGCGAAGGCGGGAATCCATGTCTTTATCAAAGAATAATTTTGCAAATGGAATAGGAAGATTACGCACAACGACGCATTGCGAATACATCATTGCAAGGAGTTTTCGATGATGCAATATTTTTTCACGGATTTATTGTAGATTTCTGGATTGAAGATGGATTGTCTCGCTTTGATCGCAATGGCGGTTGGTGGCGCGATGTTGGAGAGTGACGGCAAGGTCGGCGGTGATCGGGAGGCGGTCCGTTGTCGGCGTTGTCCCCGGCCCGCCGGAACTCCTTCGCCGGCCTCGTAGAGTTGAACCGCTGCGTGCAGGACGACTGGCCCGGATAACGCGATAGGCAACGGTTCAACAAACGATGCCTGGCTCAGTCAGACAGCCGACGGTGCCGGGGACAACACCGACAACGGACCTTGAGGCGTTGATGGGACGATGTAGTGTGTCAAAATTTTCAGATAGAATCGAAATAATGGGGCATTGTATGCGGAAATTTCCGTGGAAGTGGCGTTAAGGCGAGCGGAAATTTTTATTGGAACGAAAGAATATCAACTCTCCGCAGCACCACCGTGTCATTCCCGCGAAGGCGGGAATCCATCTTCCCTGGTTAGGTAAAGCACTATGTGGAAACGTGTATCCGATTGTCTCCGAGATCAAACCGGAAAGATGTCCGGCAACAAAAAACCCCTTCGCGGGAAGGGGTTGGTCGGCAGGCGGGGTGGGCTTAGATGCCCATAATGTTGTAGCCCGAGTCCACGTAGATGACCTCGCCAGTGATGGCGCGGGAGAGGTCCGAGGCCAGGAAGAGGCCGGTCTTGCCGACGTCTTCCTGGATGATATTGCGGCGCAGGGGGGCGCGTTCCTCGATGGTGGCCAGGATGGTCTTGAAGCCGGAGATGCCCGAGGAGGCCAGGGTCTTGAGAGGACCGGCGCTGATAGCGTTGACGCGGATGCCGCGTTCGCCCATGTCCATGGCCAGGTAGCGCACGCTGCACTCCAGGGCGGCCTTGGCCACGCCCATGATGTTGTAGTTGGTGATGACTTTTTCGGCCCCGTAGTAGGTCATGGCCATGACGGAGCCGTTGTCGTTCATCAGACCCTCGAAAGCCTTGCACAGGGCCACCAGGGAGTAGGCTGAGATGTCCAGAGCCAGGTGGAAGCCGTCGCGGGACGTTTCCACATAGCGGCCCTTGAGGTCGTCGCGGTTGGCGAAGGCCACGGAGTGGACCAGGATGTCGAAGTCACCCCATTTTTCCTTCACGAGTTCCGCAGACTGGGCAATGGCCTCGTCGCTGGATACGTCGCACTGGAACAGAAAGTCGCCGCCGAGTTCTTCATGGATGGGCTCGACGCGTTTCTTGAGGGCGTCTCCGGCATAACTGAGGGCGATGGACGCGCCATTGTCCTTGAGCTCCTTGGCAATGGCGTAGGCGATGCTCTTGTCGTTGGCCACGCCGAAAATGAGGGCCTTTTTCCCTTGAACGAGCATGTATCTTCTCCGGTTGGTTGCGCCTTACGGCAATTGCAAGGGGGATCCGGTCAGCAGTTCGTAAGCTTCCAGGTATTTTTTCTGCGTCTCCGCGATGACCTCGGCAGGCAGTGCCGGCGGCGGCGGGGTCTTCTCCCAGCCGGTGGAACTCAGCCAGTTGCGCAGGTACTGTTTGTCGAAGCTGGGCTGGGATTTGCCGGGGGTATACTGGTCCGCGGGCCAGAAGCGTGAGGAGTCCGGGGTCAGGACCTCGTCGATGAGCAGAATGTCCTTGCCGTCCAGGCCGAACTCGAACTTCGTGTCGGCGATGATGATGCCGCGCTCGGCGGCCAGGTCGCGACCTCGGGAGTAGATGGCCAGAGAAAGCTCCTGGATTTTCTTCAGAAGGCCTTCGCCGATGCGCGATTTGGCGTCGGCCAGGGTGATGTTCTCGTCGTGGGCGCCGAGTTCGGCCTTGGTGGACGGCGTGAACAGGGGCGTTTCGAGCTTGTCGGAATCCACCAGGCCGTCGGGCAGCTTGTAGCCGCAAACGGTGCCGGTGGCATTGTAGTCCTTGAAGCCCGATCCCGTCAGGTAGCCGCGCACAATGCATTCGATGGGCAGGGGCTTGGCCTTGCGGACGATCACGGCCCGGCCTTCCAGGTCACCCTTGTGCGGGGCCAGCGCGGCGGGAAAATCTTTCACTTCCGTGGCCAGGAGGTGGTTGTTCACCAGATCCTTGAAGGCGTTCATCCAGTACAGGGTGATCTGGTTCAGGACCACGCCCTTGTACGGGATGGGCTCGTTCATGATCACGTCGAAGGCGGACATTCGGTCCGTGGTGACGATGAGAAGCGTCTGCGGGTCGATTTCGTATATGTCGCGGACCTTGCCGCGGGACAGGAGCGGGTATTCCCGGATCTTGGTCTTGGTGACGATGTTCATGGTTTCTCCAGTCGTTGTTCCACGCTGCGGGCGTGGGCTTCGAGGCCTTCGAGACGGGCCAGGCGGGCCACTTTGGCGCCGTGGGTGCCGATGTAGGTCTGGTCCGTGCAGATGAGGCTCGTTTTTTTGCAGAAGGTTTCCACGGAAAGGGCCGAGGAGAATCGGGCCGTGGACAGGGTCGGCAGCACATGGTTGGGCCCGGCGAAATAGTCGCCTACGGGCTCGGGCGTGCTGTGACCCATGAATACAGCTCCGGCGTTGCGCACGGTTCCGACCCAGGCCCATGGGTCGGAGACGCTCAGCTCGAAATGTTCGGGGGCCAGACGGTTGATGAAGTCCATGCCCGTCTGCAGGTCCGGGACGTGAATGAGGCCGCTCCACTCAGTCAGGGACGTGGATGCGATGTCGTTTCTGGGGAGGGCGGGCAGCTGGGTTTCAAGTTCGCGGCGCACGGCGTCGAGCAGACCGGCGTCGGGCGAGACCAGCAGGCTGGACGCCAGAGGATCGTGCTCGGCCTGGGACAGCATGTCCGCCGCCAACCAGGCCGCATTGGCCGAGGAGTCCGCCAGAATGGCGATCTCGCTGGGCCCGGCGATCATGTCGATGCCCACATGGCCTACAAGCAGACGCTTGGCCGTGGTCACGAAGATGTTTCCCGGCCCGGCGATGACATCCACACGCGGGATGGACCGGGTGCCGTAGGCCAGGGCGGCGATGGCCCAGGCCGACCCGCAGGCGAAGACATGTTCCAGCCCCAGGATGGCGGCAGTGGCCAGGATGTAGGGATTGAGGGTCCCGTCCTTGCGGGGCGGGCTGACCACGCAGACCGTCTTCACACCTGCAACCTGCGCGGGGATGGCGTTCATGAGCAGGCTCGAGATAAGCGGCGTTTCCCCGCCCTGGCCGCCGGGTACATACAGGCCGGCGCGGTCCACGGGCAGGACGAGCTGGCCCAGGGTCGTGCCGGGCGCCGGTGTGGTGATCCAGGAGTTTTGCTTCTGGCGCAGGTGGAAGTCCCGGATGTTGGCGGCGGCTTCGCGGATGATGTCTGCGTCGGCCTGGGGGATTTTTGCGAGTGCGTCGGCGATTTCCGAAACCGGAACCCGAAGGCCCTCGGCCGTCATGGACGGGCAGTCGAAACGGCGGGTGTATTCGGCCACGGCCTCGTCGCCGACTTCGCGGACCTTGGCCAGGATGTCGCGAACCAGGGGCTCGACATTGTCCTCAGCCGCGTCGCGGCGAGACAGCCAGGCGGAGATTTCCGGCCAGTCTTCAGGGGATGCGTAGGATATGGATCGTAGAGGCATGAGCGTTCTCGTATTGCGTGTTTGGGAGCCGGCCGGAAGGGGGGCAAACGCACGGATTCCCGGTTTCGGGGAAATGACAGTATCCCGGCGCGTTGCCTCGTGTCATTCCCGCGAAGGCGGGAATCCATTCTGTCCCTCGAGGAGACACATCGACCAACGCCAAATCTCTATGCCGCGAACCTCCAAAAAGTCAAACCCTTCATCTCTCGTGAACCGGCGCGGCACGGATTCATCCACGATGAAATCAAGTCACGGAAACGTAGAGCCGACTGGGCAGACAGTTCCGGTCGTGCTGGTGAGCGGAAAAGAAAAAGGCCGGAGCTTGCGGCTCCGGCCCAGGCGCGTCAGGCCCGAAGAAAAAGGCGTTAGAACTTGTACTGCAGACCGATGGTCGCGAAGTAAGAGGCGTCCAGATCATTGTCTGTATGGTCTTCGTAGTATTCGCTGTCGGCCTTGAAGTAGCTGAGTTCGTTGATGGCGGCCAGGTTTTCGTAGATCATGTACTTGTTGATCAGGTAGATTTCCCACAGGTCGTCATCTTCGGTGAAAGCCAAGCGTTCATCGATGTTGCCATCGGCGTCAAGCGTGGCGTATGCGGCGTCCTCGTCGGAGGTTCCGCGGCCGTACGCGATGACCAGGGTGTGGCTCAGCTTTTCCACGAAGGAGATGTCGTCGAGCACAAGACCGAGGGTCCATACACCTCTTCCGTCGCTGCCGACGCCAACAGCGTTGGTGCCGAAAGAGTCATAGGAGGTGCTGAAGGCACGGACTCCGCCTACATAGGGAGAAATGCCCCAGCCTTCGGCCAAGGTTGGCAGGAAGTCGTCTTCGTCGGCTTCTTCGTCAGCGCCGGTGGCGTAAGTGGTGAACAGGGTGGCCGTGACGGCGTCGAACTTGTACGTGGCGGCCAGGGCGGCGTACCAACCGTCGGTTTCGAACAGGTCGTCGTCGCTTTCAGCGTGTCCGTAGATCAGGTCGGCGGCGAAAGTCAGGGGGGCGTACATGGTCAGCGCGGCATTGGCGCCGAGAACCCAGACCTGAGTATCTTCGCTGACCGGGATGTCCAGCGTGGTGGCTGTCCAGCCCGCATTGCCGCCAACCCAGTTATTAATATCCAGTACCGAAGATTGTAAATTAAACCTTTCCAGGATTGATTCAT
>CAZQYA010000181.1:0-6033 GCA_964597325.1 uncultured Desulfovibrionaceae bacterium | reverse complement strand
CAAGAAACCAATACTTATAGAGAGATTAAATGGGCCAAAAAAAGAGGATAAAGATATTGAAGAATATTACTATGAGATAAATGAAAAATTTAAAATTTCACGACTTGCTAATATAATGACAGATGGATCCGGTGTGTTGCATCCTGGCGCGTCATTCTCACTTGAAGGAATTATACGAATAGAATCACAAAATCCGCCGATTTTACTAGTTTCATGCGTCGGACGAACTGCGATTGGGAATTTGGCAACATCTATAAATTTTTGGGCAAGTGCTAGTCTCGAAACAGAAGGTACTGTTATTGAAAGGAAAGGACTTACCCCAAGTCAACACGGATACATTCGTCCGAATCCAGACTCTTCATACATCATTGGAGAAGCGAAATTTATTCTCCCAAAACCATCAGAAAAGACAAATCTAAGACTTGTTTTGACAGGATCTTATTTGGCAAACTTCAATGATACGACATATGCTCCTTCATTATATGTAGGCGGCGCAAGTAGCGTTAAGGCAATAGAATCGTTCGAAATAAAAGTTCAGAGAAAATTAATGCCATGAGAACATCTATAATTTTCATTACAATTATATTGGGCAGCTGCATTTCATCATTTGCTAACAATGAAGATTTTTTAAAAGCTCATGAAATATTTTCTGCAACAAACAACGACAAAAAAGAAATAATGAAGGCGATATCAGTTCTATCAGAAAACTTACGAAATAATCCAAAAAACGTTAGCTCTCTAACCTTTCGGATGCAACTCTACTCATCAATAGGTGAGTTGCGCAAGTCTTATGAGGATATAAAAAGTCTTATTAAAATCAAGCCAGATTCAAGTATGTATATGTACTTAAAATGCACTTTTGAAGAATCCTTTAATATGCCTAAGGAAGATTGTATAAAATGCTACGAAAAAGTAATTAACTTGATATCAGCGGAACTTGGGGACAAAAAGGAGACTGATATTGGATATATAATTGTACTCTTGTTAGCTGAAAAACAGCTTGGGCGAGAACTCGCGGAAAATTACATAGTTACACTGACAAATTCAACGATCGACAAGTTCAATAAAGACTTATTGCTGAATTTCGATCGCAAAAAATTCCTGCCCTAATAAAAGTAAAGCAAGGGGACAAGGGTCAGATATTGAACTTTGATTATTGTATGTTGAGTATCAGAAAAAGCATGCAGACAATGGCTCAAAGAGACGAATACAGAGTGCCCGTCATCTGCTATCCTCCATAATTTAAATAGGTCTGGAGACGGTTTCCGCACGCAAAGCGGACATCAAGTTCTTGCCTCCTATCCTGTACGGGCTGACCTGCCAGGAAACTTCAGCCCACTCAATGAGTTCGAGTTTTTCCACAGTTCAGCATTCTTCATGAGGACAGAAGTCATCCGGCCTCAGGTTGTTCAAGCTTGAGTCCGGGAGGACGGAGTTGCGCTGCCGGCAGCGCACGTTGAACACGAAAAACGGGCCCTCGTCTCGCGACGCGGGCCCGTTTGATGTTTTCGGAATGGTTTCGGCTACTGCACGGGAACGGTGCCGGGCTGCTGGGTGGTGTTCGGGTTGACGCGGATTTCCACGCGGCGGTTCATCTGGCGGCCTGCGGGGGTGTCGTTGGTGGCCACGGGGCGCGTTTCGCCGTAGCCGACGGTGCTGATCCGGTTCTGGCTGACGCCGCGTTCGACCAGAAGCCGCTGGACGCTCCAGGCGCGGCGCTCGGACAGGCCTTGGTTGTAGGTGTCGGAACCCGTGCTGTCAGTGTGTCCTTCGACGACGATGGTCGTTTGGGGGTATTTGATGAGGATCTGGGCGATGCGGTCCAGTTCGTTGTAGAGGCCCGGCAGGACCACGTCGGAGTCCACATCGAAGGAGACGTCGCCCTTGAGGGTCAGGGCGATGAGGTCCCCCTCGCGCCGGATGGCCACTTCCTCGGACTGGGCCAGGGCCTGGCGCATTTCCGCTTCCTGCCTGTCCATCATGTTGCCAACCCCGGCCCCGGCCAGGCCGCCGATAGCCGCTCCGGCCGCCGCACCTATGGCCGCGCCTTTCAGGTCCTTGCCGATGATACCTCCTACCACCGCTCCGGCGAGGGCTCCTCCGCCTGCGCCGTAGGCGGCCCCCTGAGTGGTTTTGGATTGCTGCTGCATGGTGGCGCAACCGGTTCCGGCGATCACGATGATGAGGGCTGTGGCGAGTATTTTTTTCATGGCGAGTTGTTCCTTGTTGAGTTGGTTGTTTTCAAGAAATCTCATTACGACAAGTATACGGGCCGTCAACGACGCTGGCCGTGAATCCGGCTTAGCAGTTCGGCCTCCACGAGCCCTTTGCGGCCACAGGAGCCACCCGGTCAGGATTTGTGGGTTTGAGGCACATGGGGTGCCCCCTGAGTTTGCACGTTGTGAAGAGTAATTCCCAATCGTCTTCATATAGGTCTGGAAAGGCCCGTATGCAAGAGGCTTGTCCCGGTTCCGAGGGGACGCGAATCAGCGTCCCTGATTCGGTGCGGCCAGGGGATCGCGCCCATAGGCGAGGATGTCTATGCCCATGGCTCGGACCTCGTGGTAAAAGGCAAAGAACTGCACGAGTTTTTGCAGGTTGAAGCGTCTGGTTGCTCCGTCTCGGCGGAGCTCCAGCAGTCGCTCCTCGGCCCTGTCCAGGGCCTGCGCGAGGGTGCTCATGTGCAGACCGCACCCCGTGGCAATGCAGTGCATGACGTCCATCGTTGCGTTAGCGAGTTGGCGCAATTCCTCCGCCATGATGATTTCGTAGCCCCGGCCCTGTTCGCTGTTGAGGGCCTGGAGCATGGCCTGAAGATGGGCGCCGCATTTTTCGAGAGTGGAGATCTTGAGACCCAGGAGGTCTGTGTCCTCGTGGTACATCCTGCGTTCATGGTTCAGGACTTTTCTGTACAGGGCCCGTCCCTCGCGAATGTCGGAATGCAGGCTATTCAGGAGTTTCGGGTCGAGGCCTGACTGCAGGGCCAGGAACGCTTCCATGATGGTGTCGTAGGAACGGGCGCAGTCGTCGAAGCGTTCCATGAGTCTGGCTTTGAGGGCGGTACCGGCGCGGACTGGCCAGAGGAGGACGCTGACCAAGAAGGCCGCGGCCACGCCCAGGCCGATTTCCAGGACCCGCAGCATCCCGAAGACGAGGCGGTTTTCCTGATCGATACTGGCCAGGACAACGATGCAAACTGTGATGGAAGCCATTCGGTATCTGGCATTGTAGCGGGTCATGTAGGCGCAGAAGCCCACCGAACAGAACAGGGCCAGCACTGTCATGGCAGGTGTGGCCGGGAAGAGCAGGATGGCGATCATGCCGATCAGCGCGCCGACAGCTGTCCCAGAGAAGCGGTACAGGCACATCTGTACGGAGTCCGCAACATAGACCTGCATGACAATGACGGCGGACAAAGTTGCCCAGTAACCGTATTTCAGATGGAAGAGATGGGCAATGCCATAGGCCAGCACTGCGGCGATGCCGGTTTTCAAGGCGTGGCGGAGCATGGAGTGGTGGGAGTCGGGATCAACGAAAGACATATTCATTCCTTGGTTTGAAATCGTGTCGCATGGCGCCGTTAGCCGCCTTCAGGTCCGGGCAGCGCGGAAGCCCCTCTGGTCCCATTATCCGAAAATTGCAAGCGCAGGACATGGTTGTCCCCCGACGGGCAGGCGTTGCGTCGGTTTTTTTCGTGTGATATATTCTGACAATATTTGTCCGAATTCGTAGTCTGTTTTTGTTGATTCGTTAATCTGCAGCCTGTCATTGAGGTATTCCCATGCGCATGCTCGCCGAGTTTTTTCCCGAGTTTACAGCCATCATGGACCGGATGGACGAAGTACTGGCCGCAAAAAACGTTCTGGATGAGAAGACGTTTCAGTTCATCTGTCTGGCTCTGTCCATCAAAGCCCGTTCCAAGCCCTGCGTGCTCAAGCATTTCAAGGGCGCCCTGGATGCCGGCGCGACCATGGATGAATTGGCCTATATCCTGGCCCTGACCATGCGCGAGGCCGCCGGCGCCGACGACTGCTGGACCCACGACGTTCTCGGCGAGTGGAAGCAGATCGTGCTGGGCGGCGTCGACTGTTCCTGCAAAAAGTAGTCTTCGTCAGCACTGTCGACCCGCGTTAAGGGGTATCGCGAGGAATCCTCAACGGTGGAATCCTGCCTTTTTTCGGCCTTTTTCCGGGGTCATTGGCGGATGGATCGCCGCGCTGCGCTCGCGATGGTCCCTTTGCGCCGCTCTGCGCTTTATTCTGCCGAGTGCAGGGAGATAATCGACACGCGAGCCTGCAGTTGATTGCGAAAGCAGGGGGCCGGAGTTCAAGGTTTGCCAACCCCCAGAATCATGAGCGTCATCGCGTCGCGTCGGCCTGCGAAATAGGTATCTATGGCCCGGCCGAACAGGTCCTTGTCCTCGGCTGCGTACTCGAAGAGCGTCATGGACGAACAGAACTTGAGGTCGTCCGGGGCTCCGAGGACTTCATGGGCCGTAAGGCCCTGCAGCGCGAGCAGGGCCCGGGTGCATTCCCGGAGCCTGGCCCCGAGCACTGGGTGCCCGAGGTAGGCCCTGGCCTCGGCCAGGCTTTTGATCGCGTAGTGCCGGGCAGTGCGGCTGCGCCCGAGCCCGTCGATCTGCGGGAATACGTACCACATCCAATGGGATTTCTTGCGCCCGGCGCGCAGTTCGGCCAGGGCCCGGTCATACGTGTTTTTCTGGGCCTGAAGAAAACGTTTCAGCTCAAAGGGGTCGTCGGCGTGCATGCAGTCCTCCCGGCCAGGGTCGTTGCCCTTGGCCTGTGGTTTTCCATATCCATCCGTCGTTTACCTCTATACGGTCCATATCGTCCATCCTGTCGGCGCGCCCGTTCAAAACACGTTTGCGCATCCCGGCGCCCTGAACTATGACTTGGCTTTCCGCCGCAACCCCCAACCCAGCGTGGTTTTCTTGAACGCTCTCACCGCAGAACATCTGGCCCAGGCCGACGCCGTCATGGCCGAACATCGCGATACCCCTGGTTCCCTCATCACTGTCCTGCGTCTGTGCCAGGACATAGTGGGCTATTTTCCACAGGAACTCATCGAGCACATCGCCCGAGGCATGAGCATCCCCGTGTCCAGAGTGTACGGGGTGGTGTCCTTCTATTCCCTCTTTTCCCTGGAGCCCAAAGGACGGCATCAGATCCGCGTCTGCACGGGCACGGCCTGCTACGTGCGCGGCGTGCGCGAGGTCGTGGACCGCGTGGAGCGGCGTTTCGGCGTCAGGGCCGGCGGCACCTGCGAGAGCGGCCGTTTCAGCCTGGAGCCCGTGCGGTGCCTGGGCGCCTGCGGCCTGGCACCGGTCATGGTCGTAGACCGCGACACCCACGGCGGGGTCACGCCCGACTCGGCCTGCGAAATCCTGGAGAAGTACGAATGACGACCAGACTCGATCCCGCCGCCCTCAATGCCATGCGCGACCGGGAGGGGGCCCTTCTGGATACTGCCGCCCCGCGCATCTTCTGCTGCAGCGGCACGGGCTGCCATGCCACGGGCTCCATCGGGCTCATCGAAGCCCTGCGTGTCGAAGCGCAGCGGCAGGGCGGACTGGTGCAGGTCATCGAGACGGGCTGCAACGGCTTCTGCGCCATGGGGCCGGTGGTTGTCCTGCAGCCCGGCGGTGTGCTCTACTGCAAAGTGCGCCCCGAAGACGCGGCCGAGGTCGTGGCTTCGGCCGGGGGTGAGCCCGTGGAACGCCTGCTGTACCGCGATCCCGAGGGCAAGGCCCTGGCGCGCATGGAGGAGATCCCCTTTTTCGCCCTGCAGCGGCCCTGGATCCTGCGCAACAAGGGCCGCATCGACCCCGAGAACATCGGCCACGCCATCGCCCGCGACGGCTACCAGGGGCTGGCCAGGGCGCTTTTCGACCTGGCCCCGGCCGACATCGTCGAGGAGATGCGCGCCTCGGGCCTGCGCGGCCGCGGCGGGGCGGGGTTCCCAACGGGCCTCAAGTGGAAGTTTGCGGCCGCCTCGCCGGGAGACGTCAAATAC
>CAZQYA010000180.1:0-6064 GCA_964597325.1 uncultured Desulfovibrionaceae bacterium | reverse complement strand
AGATAACCTTTCAAGCCGTGTCCGTCATCCTTAAGGCAGTCCAGTTGGCAGAGATTCAAGGCTCTTCGCGCGCTGGGATTGATCACTCCGACTCCCCTCCTGCCAAGGAGGGGTGCCCGAAGGGCGGGGTGGTCGATTCTTGCGAAGAATACCCCCTCCCCCTGCGGGTACTCCCCCTTGGCAGGGGGAGAGTTGAGACTGCTTGAGGCGCGACTGAATCCTTCGAGAGAATTGTATTGTGGCAAGGCGCGAAGCGATTTTCGAGGGTGAAGTGTAGCCTTCTACATGAGCCCTCGAAAATCGCTTCGCAACGCAGTCCACAATCAATTCAAAAACCTGAAAGCGTCGAGAATTGTATTGTGGCAAGGCGCGAGCCGATTTTGAAGGGTGCGGTGTAGCCTTCTACATAAGCCCTTCAAAATCGGTGAGCAACGCAGCCCACAATCAATTCTCGGCGCTTTCAGTCTCGACGGCGTCCATGAGGTCGATGGTCAGGCGCAAAAAATCCGCTTCAGTAATGATCCCGCAGAGCTTGCCGCTGCAAACCACGGGCAGGCAGCCGTATTTCTCTTCCAGCAGCAGCCGCGCCGCTTCCTTGAGGGACAGCTCCGGGTCCACGGTGACGACATCCGTCTGCATGATTTCGCCCACGGGAATACCGGCTTCGATCTCGTCCTGGGTCTCGCGGTCGATGCCGGCCAGCTCCGAGATGGTCGCGGCCAGGATATCGCGGTGCGTCAGCAGGCCCGAGAACCTTCCCGCGTCGTCCACAATGGGGATGTGGCGGATGCGGGCCAGGTCCATGAGATCCTTGGCCGCGCTCAGGCTTTCCTGCCGGTTGAGGGTGAAGACGTCCTTGGTCATTATGTTTTTTACCTGGAACATGCAGATCTCCTTTTTTGTGCCCATTCTTTCGCATTCGCGCGGCAGGAGCAAGAAAAAGGTTTCCTGGACCGGCAGGGAGACGCAGGGCCGGGGCGTCCTTCAAGACACCGTAGCTCGTCAACGCTGCCGCACCACGACCCCTGATCGTCCGCCTGCCTCGATGTCATTTCCCCGAAGGCGGGCAATGCCAGGCTCCGCGTGGAATCCATGTTTGCGCCCAAAACCGCAAATGCCGGCAGAGAGTTTTGACGTGTTTGAAAGGGTGCTGACCGTGAATGCATATTCACAAACTGCACGCCCGGGCAGGGCCGGTCCCGCCCCCGGCGCCGGAAAAGGGCCCCGGGAAACGGAAACCGCCGCCCCGATGCGGCCGGTCGTGTTGACTTGGCTGGTGAAATCTGTTTTTCAACCTGCGGTTAGGCAAGTATTTCCAATGCATCGAAGAGGTCGGGGGTGCCGGGAAGTTGAAGGGTTATGTACGCAACCGGGAACGGATGGTGCGGGAGCAGATCGAGGCTCGCGGGATCACTGACGAGCGCGTCCTCGCCGTCATGCGGGAGATTCCCCGGCATCTTTTCGTTGACGAGGCCCTGCAGGCCCAGGCTTACGGCGATCATCCCGTGCCCATCGGGCTCGGCCAGACCCTGTCCCAACCTTATATCGTGGCTCTCATGACGTCGCTGCTGGTGGTCCGCCCCCAGATGCGCATTCTCGAAATAGGCACGGGTTCAGGCTATCAGGCCGCCGTGCTGGCTGCCATGGAGGCTGATGTGTTCACGGTGGAGCGTATCAAGCAGCTCTACATGACGGCACGCAGCCGATTGCTGAAGATGCGTTATTTCAACGTGCGGGTGAAGCTGGACGACGGCACCATGGGCTGGCCCGAGGAGGGTCCCTTTGATCGCATCATCGTCACCGCCGGCGGTCCTGAGATTCCGGAACCCCTGCTCGATCAGTTGACGGTTCCGGGCATCATGGTCATCCCCGTCGGGCGGACCGAGAGGGAGCAGCGCCTCATTCGTGTTTTCAAGAAGGACGGGCGCGTGCATCGGGAAGACCAGGGGCCCGTGGCCTTTGTGGATCTGGTCGGCTCCTACGGCTGGTGAGCCGGCGAGGGCGGCGCCGCGGATTCTTCCCGGACGCCGCGTTTTTTTATGAACGACGGTCCGGCACGGTCCGGACCGGACAGAAATATTCCGGAGGGAAGCATGTCCCAGTCCAAGTCGTCGTGCTCGACCTGTTCGAGCAAGCAGAATCTGGGCACCATTCAGGACAGCCCCGAGTCCAAGATGGAGCGTCAGAACAAGGTCATCGCCAGCACCTTGTCCAAGATCAAGTACAAGCTCTTCGTCATGAGCGGCAAGGGCGGCGTGGGCAAGAGTTCCGTGGCCACCAACCTGGCCGCGGGCCTGGCTGTGCGCGGCTATAAGGTCGGCCTGCTGGATGTGGATATCCACGGCCCCAGCGTCCCGCATCTTCTGGGGCTCACGGGCCTCATGGATATCGATCCCAAGACGGGCATCCAGCCCAAACGCTACAGCGAGAATCTGGCTGTGGTGTCCATGGAGTCCCTGCTGAAGGACCGCGACCAGGCCGTGCTCTGGAAGGGGCCCATGAAGACCTCGGCCATCCGTCAGTTCGTGTCCGACGTGGACTGGGGCGAGCTGGATTTCCTGGTCATCGATTCGCCTCCCGGTACGGGCGACGAGCCCATGGCCGTGCTCAAGACCGTGCCCGACGCTCTGAGTATCGTGATCACGACGCCCCAAGAAATTTCTTTGGCAGATGTGAGAAAATCGATTAATTTTCTGCAGTACGTGAAGGCGAACATCCTTGGTGTGGTGGAGAACATGAGCGGGCTGGTCTGTCCGCACTGCTCCCAGGAGATTGATTTGTTCAAGAAGGGCGGCGGTGAGGAACTGGCCAGAAAGTACTCCCTGGAGTTCCTGGGCGCCATCCCCCTGGACCCGGCCACGGTGGTGGCGGGGGATCTGGGCAAGCCTGTGGTCATGCTCGATATCGACTGTCCGGCCAAGAAGGCCCTGCTGGCCCTGGCGGACCGCGTTGTCGAGGCGGCCAGAAACAGCCTGGAGGCGGCCTCGAGCAGCCACCTTTAGGAAAATGGCGGTGCGTGGATGAAGCGGATTTTCCTTGCGGGCCTCGTGCTCGGTGCGACGACCCTCCTCTGGCCCGGCCCTGCGGTGCAGGCCAAGGGGATCTACTATATGGTCAAGGAAGACGGCTCCCTGTGCATCACGGACAAGCCCACATCGAGAAGGTACAAACCGTACAAGTTCGACCGGTCCATTAACTACATCCGTCGCGCCCTGGCCGGGTTCAAACGCGACAGGCGCAGTGTGGCCGAAGTGGATGCCATTGTTTCGGGTCTGTGCCGCAAGTATGATGTGGACAAGAAGCTCGTCATGGCCGTCATCGACGTGGAATCCGGCTTCGACGCCGGGGCCGTGTCCACGGCCGGGGCCCAGGGCATCATGCAGATCATGCCCGAGACGGGTCGGGATCTGGAACTCGACAATCCCTTCGACCCCTCGGAGAACATCGACGCCGGCATCCGGTATTTGAAGCATCTGCTCGATACCTTTCCGGACCGGAAGCTGGCTGTGGCAGCCTACAACGCGGGCCCCAACGCGGTAAAGAAGCACGGTGGCATTCCTCCGTATGCCGAAACGCAAAACTACGTAAAAAAAGTCTGGGCGCGACTTCAACATTACGATTGATCACTTATGATGAACTTACCCAATGCACTGACACTGTTCCGCGTCCTGGCGGTGCCCTTCATTATCGCCCTTCTGTATTTTCCGAACCCCATGACCTGCCTCTTTGCCATGCTCCTTTTTCTTGTCGCCATCCTGACGGATCTGGCCGACGGTTTCCTGGCCCGCAAGTACAACCAGGTCACCAATTTCGGAAAATTCCTGGACCCCCTTGCGGACAAGATTCTCATCGCCTCGGTGCTGATCATGCTCGTGGAACTCGGCTGGGTGTCTGCCTGGGTCGCCATCATCGTCATTGTGCGTGAAATTCTGGTCACAGGCCTGCGCGCCATCGCTGCGGACAAGGGTCATGTCATCGCTGCGGACAAATACGGCAAGCTCAAGACCATCATGCAGAGCGTGGCGCTTGTTCCCCTTATTTATCATTACCCCCTGTTCAGTATTGATGTTGCCTGGCTTGGGTCCATGCTGCTCTTTGTGGCCGTTGTGCTGACGGTTTTTTCCGGTTGGAACTATCTGTACAGCTTTTACCGAGTTTGGGGAGACTGAAGTTTTGCGTTCCGTTTTTCGAATTTTTCTTGTACAGCCAGATTCAATTGGCTGTTACTGAACGTCGCGGACAGATCATGTTTGCTTTCAGTGAATTTGGAATTTCGTGACCAGCTCCTCTGGAGGGGGTATAAATGGCTCAAATCGATGCTTTTTTCAAAATGATGCATGAACTGGGGGCCTCGGACCTTCATCTCTCCTCCGGTTCGCAACCCATCATTCGTCTGCATGGAGAGATGCAGCGCATCAAATACAAGACTCTTGAGCATGAAGAACTCAAGAAGATGCTCTACGAAATCACCCCTGAGAACAAGATCAAGACTTTCGAAGAGGCGGGGGACGTGGACTTTTCCTACGAGGTCACGCATCTGGCCCGCTACCGCTCAAATTTCTTCATGCAGAAACGCGGTATCGGCGCGGTGTTCCGCGAGATTCCCCAGAAGATTCTGACCCTGGACGAGCTTGGTCTGCCGTCGGTTCTCAAGAACCTGGCCCTGCTGCCCAAAGGCCTTGTCCTGGTCACGGGCCCCACGGGCAGTGGTAAGTCCACCACCCTGGCGGCCATCGTGGACTACGTGAACAGGCTGCGCAAGGATCACATCCTGACCATCGAGGATCCCATCGAGTTCGTGCACGAACCCCAGAGTTGCCTCATCAACCAGCGCGAGGTCGGACGCGACACCATGAGCTTCAGCGCGGCCCTGCGCGGCGCCCTGCGCGAAGACCCCGACATCATCCTGGTCGGCGAAATGCGCGACCTGGAGACCATCCAGCTGGCCCTTGAGGCCGCCGAGACCGGTCACCTGGTCTTCGCCACCCTGCATACCATCTCCGCCTCCAAGACCATCGACCGCATCATCGAGGTCTTTCCCGGCGATCTGCAGGGTCAGATCCGCTCGGGCCTGGCCGATTCCCTGCGCGCCATCATCGCCCAGAACCTTTTCAAGCGCATCGACAAGCCCGGCCGCGTGGCCGGCATCGAGATTCTCATCGCCACGCCGGCAGTCCGGAATCTCATCCGCGAGAACAAGATCTTCCAGATCAACTCCGTCATCGAGACAGGCCGCAAGTTCGGGATGCAGAGCATCGACGACGCCATCATGAAGCTTCTGACATCGGGCGTCATCGACCCGGAGCAGGCCTACAACAAGGCCGCAACCAAATCCAAGTTCCGCGAGTTCCTGGTCACCCCGCCCCAGGACTTCACCGAGGTGTAACATGCAACGAGCGCATCTAGACCATATCCTGCATCAGATCCTGGATTTTTCCCCGGACACCTCCGATATCATCTTTGGCGTCAACAAGCCCATTCAGGCCGAGGTCCACGGCGAGCTGGTCGACGCGAGGATTACGCCCAACCCCGGTCCGCTGCTGCCGTTCCAGGTGGAGGCCGTGGCCATGTGTCTCATGGGCCGCAACCTGCGTCTCTACGAGGACCAGCTCTCCCGCGGCTCCTGCGACCTGTCCTACGAGCTGCCCGGTCGCTGTCGTTTCCGTGTCAACGTGCTGGGGCAGAAGGGCTCCATGGCCATCGTCATGCGCAAACTGACCTCGGTGGTGCCGACCATCAAGGAGCTGGGACTGCCCGAGGTCTTCTACCAGATGTCCAAGGAGAAGTTCGGCCTCATCCTGGTGACGGGTGCCACGGGCACCGGTAAGACCACGTCCCTTGCGGCGCTCATCGACAATATCAATCTCATGCACCGCAAGCACATCGTCACCCTCGAGGCTCCCATCGAGTACGTGCATGAGCATCAGCTTGGCACCGTGAACCAGCGTGAATTGGGCCTCGACTTCGACTCCTTTGCCTCGGGCCTTCGCGCGGCCCTGCGCCAGGCGCCCAAGGTCATCCTCGTGGGCGAAATTCGCGCCCGCGAGACCATCACCATCGCCCT
>CAZQYA010000179.1:0-6121 GCA_964597325.1 uncultured Desulfovibrionaceae bacterium | reverse complement strand
GCTACTCCCTGCCGACGGACAGCATGGTCGAGGCGGTCAAGCTGCTGGCGCAGACCGAAGGCATCCTGCTCGACCCGGTGTATTCCGGCAAGGCCATGGCCGGCCTCGTCGATCTGGTGCGCAAGGGGCACTTTCCGGAAGGCTCCAATGTGCTTTTTCTGCATACCGGCGGTTCGCCGGCGCTGTACGCCTACCTGGATACATTCCGTGACTAGAAGATATACTGCCCGCGCCTTGTCGCGGGCAGTTTTATATTGGCTGGGTGCTCTGGATTAAGGTAACCTTCAAATATTGTTTTAAAAACGAGAGAGGAGTCACACATGTCCCGCATCAGGAATATCGCGATTGTTTTTATGGCGATCATTGCCTTCAGCGTTTCGGCCGCTTTCGCAGCCCCGACTGTCATCAAGCTGGCCCATCCCAATGTCCCTCAGCACCCAATGGGGCAGGCCTTTGAAAAATTCAAAGAGCTTGTGGAGCAACGCACCAATGGGGAGTTTCGTGTCGATATCTACGACAGCTCGAAGTTCGGCAATTTTGACAGCGTCGTGCAGGGCCTGCAGTTCAACATGCTGCAGATGGGCTCCGCTTCCACCCCCAATCTCGCTCCTTTCTCCGATGATTTTCTGATCTTCGACCTTCCCTTCCTGTTCCCGGACTATCCATCCACCGACAAGATCACGGATGGCCCCATTGGTAAAAACGCGGCGAAAGCCCTTGAGAGCAGCGGCATCATCGGCCTGGGCTACATCGAAATCGGCTTCCGCAATATCTGGAACAACCAGCGCACCGTGAAGACCATTGAGGATGCCAAGAATCTGAAGATCCGCTCCACGGCTTCCAAGGCCCACATTGCCACGCTCACGGCCCTGGGTATGAACCCCACCCCCATTTCCTGGGGTGAAGTGTACACGGC
Source organism: uncultured Desulfovibrionaceae bacterium (assembly GCA_964597325.1). GTDB lineage: Bacteria > Desulfobacterota > Desulfovibrionia > Desulfovibrionales > Desulfomicrobiaceae > Desulfomicrobium. The sequence goes on along the minus strand of CAZQYA010000179.1, from coordinate 5,205 downwards.
CCTGCAGCAGAAGACCGTCGACGGCATCGACATCGATCTCAACCTCGCCTGGTTCAACAATTTTCCCGAAGTGAACAACAACCTTACCATCGTCAACAGCCTCTACAGCCCCCATCTGGTGATGATGTCCAAGAAGTTCCTTGACAGTTTGTCTCCGGAAAACCGCAAGATCATTCTTGATACCTTTGAAGAGTGCAAACTTTATCAGAGGAAACTGATTCGCGATGGGGAAGCCGAAATTATGGCTCAGCTTCCGAAGAAGGGCGTGAATGTCTACACCCTGACTCCCGAAGAGCGTGCCCGCTGGGCCGAGGCCACTGCCGGCGTCTACAAGCAGTTTGAAGACCGTATCGGCAAGGATCTGATTGAGCAGGTCAAGGCGACCGTCGCTGAAAAATAAATGTCCAGGGCCGGTCGCCGGGTAACGGCGGCCGGCCTTCCGGGAGTACCATTGTGAGCGACAACAGACAGAACATACTGAACAAAATTGAAGAATACATCTCCGCCACGTTCCTGGCGGGAATGACGTTGATTATCGCTGTCCAAGTCTTCCGACGCTACGTTTTGCAAAGTTCACTGGACTGGTCCGAGGAACTGGGCCGCTACCTTTTTATTTGGTCAGTGTATGTTGGTTGCAGCTATGCCACGCAACGCGACAGACATCTCGAGGTGACCATAGCGCGAAGCATGTTTGGCCCAACCGTAGCCAAGTACATCACAATCGTCGCCTACGTCTGCACGATGTTTTTTTGCATCAGTGTCGCTGTCTGGGGGGCGCAGATGGTTCTTTTCCTGGTTAACACCGGCCAGAAGACTCCGGCTCTTGAGATTCCGATGTACTGGGTATTCTTGAGTGTCCCTGTTGGCCTCGGGCTGATGGCTCTTCGAACATTCCAGCGCCTGCTGGCTATTTTTCGGGGAGAAATCGACTTTTCCGCCATGTGCGTCAAATAAGGGGTGAATACTGTATGGACACTGCGATAATCTTGACTTTTATTTCACTGGCGGTCTTTCTGATCCTCAGCGTCCCCATCGGTGTGGCCATAGGGCTGAGTGTCATCATCGCCATATGGGCTGGGGGTATGCTTCCCTACGAGTTTCTCATTCAGAAAATGGTCACGTCTCTGGACGTTTTCCCCCTCATGGCTGTTCCGTTCTTTATAATGGCCGGTGAGATCATGCAGAAGGGCAGCATGGCCCAGCGCCTGCTGACCGTTTCGAGAAGTCTTGTCGGTCATATAACAGGAGGTATGGCGCATATTTCAGTGCTGACCAGCATGTTCTACGGCGCCCTTTCCGGTTCGGCTCCGGCAACAGTGGCCGCAGTTGGCGGCATCATGGTGCCGTCCATGGAAAAGGAGGGGTACAGTAAGTCCTTTTCCACCGCCGTGAATACTGCGGCTGGATGCCTTGGCGTCATAATTCCTCCCAGCGTTCCTTTGATCATATACGGAACAACAGCAGGTGTCTCCGTAGGGGATCTGTTTATTGCCGGGATTATTCCTGGGCTTTTGATCGGCCTGTGTCTCATGATCTGCAGTTATATCCTTTCCAAACGCTACGGGTATACCGGTTCGGGAAGCCGCGCCTCTCTGAAGGAGATTCTCGTGGCTTTCAAGGATGCCATTGTCGCACTCATGGTACCTCTCATCGTGCTTGGAGGGATTTATGGTGGACTGACGACACCAACCGAAGCCGGCGTTATTGCCGTCCTGTATTCACTGCTGGCTGAAGGCCTTGTGCTGCGTACGCTCAGTCTGGAAAAAATTGGTCAGATTCTGAAAGGCACAGCACTGACAACCGCTTCCATATTTCTGGTGGTGGCAACCGCTACCGCACTGGGTCAGATTCTGCTTTTCTACAACGTGCCTGACATGCTCGTTAACTTGCTTGTGAGTATATCGGACAATAAATATATTCTCCTTCCCATCATCTTGGTCTTCCTGCTCATTATGGGCACATTCATGGACGCGTTGGCCAATATCCTTATCCTGACTCCGCTTCTGCTGCCGGTGGTCAAGCATTTCGGCATGAATCCGATCCATTTCGGCATAGTCATGATCATCTGCGCCTCTATGGGTTTTCTCACCCCGCCCGTGGGCGTGAACCTTTTCGTGGGCTGCAGCATCGGCAACATCAGTATCGAGAAACTCAGCTATGCGGTGCTCCCGTTCCTGTTTACGATGATCCTGGCGCTGTTGTTCATCGTCTTCATACCCCAGATATCCCTCTGGCTGCCGGGGCTTTAAAAACACCAACCTTTCCCGCCGCCGTATTTCGGCGGCGGGACCGGAGACCCAGACTATGCAGACATATTCAGCAAAAGAAGAAAGCCTGTTCGCCGTCTCCGGTCATGCCGGGGTAGGCCACGTCCACAGCCATCAGGGTTTCGTACAGGATGACTCCGCCGGATTTGCCGTAGCGGTGGAACTCCTGAAAGGCGAGTATCCCGTGGAGACCGCAATTCTGTCTGCCGAGGCGGATATCGGGACCGGCGAGGTTCTTGTGCGTACACGTGGCGGCGGCTTGGGGCGTGCCACTGCCAGGCGGGGTATGACCCCATACGAGGCAGAACTTCTGCAGCGTGCGGTTGGTCTCGACAGCGCCTACAGCCAGAGTGCGGCATTCAAGGTTTTCGGCCGCATATACGGCCAGGGCACCCTGGAGGTTCCTGTCGCTTTTCAGGCGGCCTGCTGTTTGGCGGTCATGAATACCTTTCTAAAAGCTTATCCTGACGAAATGGTTTACGGTAGGGAAGACTTGCCCGGAAACTGCGGAGGGTTCCTTGGCGCAAGGATGCGCATTCAAGGTGTCCCGGCCTCGGTTATGGCCGTGGTAAACGCCAGCGCGGGTGGTCTTGGGCCTGCCGAAGATTTGGAAGGCAACATAATGTTCGGTGAGAAGAAACGGGTCATGGAGCGTCTGGGGCTCGACCGTCTCCCGACAGTTGTGCTGGAAAGCAAGGCATATGTCCCTGCCGTTTGTAAGGAGAGCGAACATGATCGTTTGTGGATACGCTGTAACGGTCAGGTGGACAATTCTGTGGTTTACGATGCGCTCTGTAGTGCGGCTGAAACGGCCGGTTTGGCGTATTTGACGTCCGACACGGCATATCCTCGTAAAACGGGTGAAATGGCCGCAGCAACCAGGGCCCTCGGCAAGCGTATTGCCGAGATCGGGGAAGAACTTGCTTCGGAACCGGCGGCTTCCCGAAAGGTGGCTCTTATTGCCGAATTGGCCGTGGTGGTCAGCCAGGATGCGGGGGGAGTGACGTTCATGAGCGCCGACCTTCATGATGTTGTCGCTGGCGGAGGCCTCATGCCGGGTACGGCGGCGGTGCTTTCCATGGTTGTTTCAGAGCCGTACATCCGGGAGTGGAAAATTCCTTTTTTCACGCCGCAGGATACGGAGAAGTATATTCAGGTCGTGCGTGGAGCGGCGGTTTCCCTAGCCAACGAAGTGGATGTTGCACAACGTCAGTTCAAGTCGCGCACCCGTTTCGACGAGACAGGTTGCGGTTCTCGCTTCACGGATTGAATCGTATGGCCGCAGTGATCATTAACCGCTCCGTCGCGATTTTCCGTGAATCGGAATTCAGTATGATGCGCGCGGATTGAAAATGCATTCATGGGTGTCGTTGGGTATCGTTTTTCTGGCTGACATTTTTTGATTTTATTGCCGCGTCCGGCCTGTTTCCGGAGGCGAATTTTTTGGAATGGGTCGTTATACAGGGCGGATATCGAAGGCACAGTTTTTTTGTCCGTTCATGTAAAAATGACCAGATCATGAATCCGCGGCAGAACGATGGGAAACAGCCCGGTGTTTTTCGTATAGACTGTAACTTCAATGAGGCCAAAATACGCAATGACCGGCATCAAGACTTACAGCGAGCAAATATCCGAATATATCAAGCAGGCCATCCTCAACGGGGAACTCAACCCCGGCGACAAGGTCAACGAGGTACATCTCGCTTCCCGGCTTTCCATCAGCCGCGCCCCTGTCCGTGAGGCCCTGCAGACACTGGTTCAGGATGGATTGATCGTATCCATTCCGCAGCGAGGCAAGTTCATCGCGTCCCTGACGGCCAAGGAGATTTGCGATTTTTATTTTATAGGCGGCGTTTTGGAGGGAGCGGTTGTCGCTTCGACAATCGAGGAATTCACGGAAAAGGATTTCATCAGGCTGCAGGATATTCTGGAACGGATGAAACATCTGACCGACAAAGGGGACGATAGGGACAACTTAGCCCCCTTGGATAACGAATTTCACGACATTCTCTTTTCCAAAACCGACAATTCCCTCATCGTCAAACTTTCGCGGCGGTCCTGCCGCGGAGTGTCCAAGTTTCTTCTCTTCAAACACTGGCGTGATATATTCACTACTGCAGAGATCTACGCGCGGCATAAGGTTATTCTTGATGTCCTGTGGACCAAGGACCCCGTGGCCATCGAGCAGTGTCTTCGCAAGCATTACATCGATGCCGGCAAGCGCATGATGCGTTACGGTGTTGATGGTATGGCAGAGAACCACTGAGTTTTCGCTAAATAGCGTGTACAAAATTTTGAGGACTATTTCTGTCTTCCTGCGGCCGCCCCGATTTTTGATTTGCTCATGTCGTCGATGATGTTCATATTTTTGATTACTTTGGTGGGTATTGTTGGTGATATTGCGTCCATTTTCATGATTTGAAAGTCGTTCACCCTTCGGGCCTGTATCCCTCCAGGCAAGCCTGAGGCGTTTTCGGTCTGGTGATGTCTAGGCAAGTTCACAAGTTAGCAGGCAGCCTGAAAATCGGCAATTTGCCGGGTCAGCGTAAAAGCCAGACCGCTTTGTATGCGTAATACACTGTGAGTCCTGGCTTTTTATGCTTTCTTACATCTCGCCATTTTTAAGGGTTTGCGAATTCTGATTTTTCCAACAACCAGCGACTTTTTTTCGGGATTTCGGCTTGACAAGCCTCCGAGGAACAAATTAAAAAATGCACAAATGTCGACATTACACATGTTGGCAACAGTACAGATTTGCAAAACCGACAGGGAGAAGCAATGAGCACCAAGATTCAGATCACATCCCAGGACGCCCCGGCTGCGGTTGGGCCGTATTCGCACGCCATCGCCGTGCCAGGTCTCGTTTTCATCAGCGGTCAGTTACCCATCGACAAGGCCACCGGAACCTTTCCGGACGATGTCGTGGCCCAGGCGCATC
>CAZQYA010000178.1:5239-6208 GCA_964597325.1 uncultured Desulfovibrionaceae bacterium | reverse complement strand
GCTTCCTGGGCCAGGACCGGGAGAGCGGTGACGGCAAGCAGGATGAGGCCGGTCAGAAGAAGTCGTAAAATGGTGCGCATGGTGGTTCCTCCTGAGGTCATTTGACCTTGGTAAAGATGGCGACGGACTCGGGCCGTGTATGAGGCTTGCCGTCTGTTTTTATGATTTCGGGTACGCCGAACCAGCTCGGGGTGAGCCGCGAGGGTTCGACTTTCGAATACATTTTGGACACGTATGCCCTGATGGCCAGGGCGCGGTCCCTGGCCAGGGTCTTGTCACCTTTGACGTACACGACCACATGCAGGTTCAGACCCGGGCTGTCGGTCAGCATGGCGCCGACCACGTTCAGGGACGCTTTGGCCTCCTGGGTCAGCTTCACGCTTTGCGGTTCGAACTCCACCGCCCTGAGGGTCACGGTGCGCAGCCCGAAGATATGGTTGCGCCAGGTAAAGTCGCCGACCTGGTTGAGCATGTTCGTTCCGCGCCTGGCCAGGGGGCCTGCGGAGTAGCGGTCCAGATAGGCCAGCATGGCCTCGCGCATGGCCTCCTTGCGGCCCAGGCGTTCCAGGGCCACGGCCCTGTTGAACATGGCCTGGGGGTTCTCGGGGTCTAGCCGGAGAACCTTGTCGTAATATCCGAGGGCCGTCTTGTTTTTGCCCCGGTCGAGCATGTTGTGCCCGAGGTACAGGTTCGCCGAAACATGGTCGGGGTCGATGGCCAGGGCCTGCTCGTAGGCCGCCTTTTCCTTGTCCGGCTTCATGAGGGCCCACCACGTCACGCCTTCCCAGAAGCGGTAGTCCGCATTGCCCGGAGCCAGTCGCACCGCTTTCCGGATGAAGGGCAGTGCCGCTTCGGGCTTGTCGTCTCCGAGTTCGAAGCGGGCCATGTAGTAGTTCGCGGCCGGGTCTTCCGGTTTTTCTTGACGGACTTGCCGGTACGTTCCAGCCGTTTGCGGGCGGCAAAGAGCGG
>CAZQYA010000178.1:0-5229 GCA_964597325.1 uncultured Desulfovibrionaceae bacterium | reverse complement strand
GGTTTTTCGGCCAGCCTGTTCGCGAAAGCCTCCCTGCCTCCGGTGTAGTCGGCCTTGTTCAGGTAGTAACGGCCTTCCATGCCCTGCAGGGCCCTGTCCACGGTCCTGCATCCGCTCGATGCCAGGAGCGCCAGGAGAATAAGGAGTATTGGAACGAGATGTCTCATTGTAAAGATATATACGCCCGATGGGCGAATTGGTCACAGATTATCTGTCATCTTCCGTCGGAGCCTGTCGCGTGTCGCGCGTGGTGAAGCCAAGTTCCTGGAGGAGGGTGGCCATTCCACTGCCTTCAGCCATAATCCTGGACGCGGCCTGCGCTACGACGGTGTCGTGCAGGCCTGCTTTGCGGGCGCGTTGCACCACCCGGAAAAGCTGGGTCCAGGCCGGGGACAGGTTGCCCGCGGTTATGCCCCGACGCAGAATGTCGTCCGAGAGCTTCGGAGGAAATTCCACGGCGTTCAGGCAGGCCCTGGTTCTCGCCGCCGTGGCCAGAACCGGCGCAGACGGTTGCATGTCCGCCAGGGCGGAAAGCTCAGGCCTGGACAGGCCCAGCCTGAGGCTGTCGCCGGTGGCGGCGATGTCCGCAGGTGTCGGGACGCTTCCGGTTCGCACGAGGGTGTCGCGGGCAAAGGCGTAGTCGGAACTCATGGACGCCAGGGCGCGGACGATGGCAGCCCCGGGCACGCGTTTGGCCAGGCCTTCCTCGACCTTGGCCGTGAAGGGCGCCACGGGCAGACCCTCATTCCTTGCTTTCTGGACGATCCCTTCGATGTCCGCACTTTCCTGCTGGGTCATGCGGCCTTCGGCGCGGGCTTTCTGGAGCACGCCGGACATGGATGCCGCCATGACCGGATCGGGTGCGGGGCTCCAGACCGTGAACGCGACCAGGAACGCGGCGATCAGAGCGCTAGAGAAGCGATTCATTGTCATTTTTGACCAGCAGGATGGAGTTGCGGCTGCCGAAGCCGTCATCGGCGCTCAAGGCCGCCGATGCGTCGGGTACAGGCGTGGAACCGTCCACGAGGAAGACGTACTCGTGGCTGCCCGGTGGCAGGGCCGTGGCCAGGGTCCAGAGGCCCGTTGCCGCGTCGCGGGACATGTTCCATCCGGCGGCGTTCCAGTCGTTGAAGCTGCCGATGACCGCCACTTCGGTCGCACCGGGAGCCGCCAGGACGAACGTGACGGGCGAAAGACCTTCGGGCGCGGCGCCGGTTCCGTTCACGCCGCCTCTGAGTACCAGGCCCAGAGCCAGCATCAGACAGGCCGCTGCCGCCAGGCCGCTCAATGGGGAAATGCGGATCGTGCGCGGTCGGAGCAGCCAGGTCGAAAGGCGCGACCAGAGACGCTCCGGTGCCGGGGAGCGCGTTCCGATGCGCTCCATGACCCGTTCCGAAAAGTCGGCTGGAGGCTCCTGTTCGCCGAGGCGGCGGAGTCGGGATGCCAGACGGTCCTCTGCCGCATTGCGGTGCATGTTCATCGATTCTTTCATTCTTCCTCCCCGTAGTGCCGGCGCATGAGGCGCAGGGCCCTGTGCACGCGCATCTTGGCGGCGCTCATGGACAGGCCCATGGTCTCGGCCACGGCGGCAAGCGGCATGTCCTCGATGTAGCGCAGGGCCAGCGCCTCGGCGTATTTGGGCGGCAGTTCCCGCAGGGCTTCGAGAGCTCCGGTGGCTTCGAGGGTGGCCAGCGGGTCGTGGCGGGAATCCGCGATACCCTCCGGGCTGTGGCTGCCTAAAGGCGTTCGCGCGGCCTTGCGCGCATGGTCGCGGGCCATGTTCAGGGACAGGGTGTACAGCCAGGTGAAGAACCGGCGTTTGCGGTCATACGATGCCAGGCGTTCGAAGGCTCTGACAAAGGCTTCTTGGGCCATTTCACCGGCCTCGTCCTCATCCCGGGTGAAGCGCAGCATGAGCCTGAATATGGGCCCCTGGTAGCGCCTGACAAGGACGGTGAAGGCCTCGCGCTCGCCCTCTAGGGTGCGGTGTACGGCCCGGGCGTCGTCTCTGTCGTTCCCCGTGTGATCCATGCGTAACCATATACGACGCCGGTCGGTGGTTTGTCACAGCGGAAGGGTAAAAAAAATACGCCGGGTGCGGATCGGGCTGACCGGCGGGTTACAGGAACTCTTCGAGGACCCCTATGAGTTCCTTGAAGATAATGGGCTTGGTCACGTAGCCGGTCATCCCTGAGGCCAGGCATTTTTCCCGGTCGCCCGTCATGGACCTGGCTGTCAGCGCGATGAGGGGCATGTCCACGGATTCGGTTCCCGCTTCTCCTTCCCTGATGCGCCGCGTGACCTCCAGACCGTCCAGGTCGGGAAGCTGGACGTCCAGAACGGCAAGGTCGAAACCTTCGTGCTGCAGCGTCATTATCACCTTCAGGCCGTTGTCCACATGGGTCACGATGGCGCCGTTCCTGCGCAGCATGGTCGCTGTGGCCAGGGCGCTGACCGGATCGTCTTCGGCCAGGAGGATGCGTTTCCCGGCGAGCTTGAGGGGCGCCGTGTGCGTTGCGGGTGCCGCCTCGACTGGCGCGGGGGCTTCGAGACCGAGGTTCAGGGCAAAGGCGAAGGTGGTGCCTGTTCCCTTTTCGCTGGACACGGACATGCAACCGTCCAGGAGCCGCACGAGTTTCTGGCAGATGGACAGACCGAGTCCCACGCCGCGATGGAGGGCGGCGTCGTCCTTGTTGACCTGGGAGAAGGGGTTGAAGAGGTTTTCCAGGGCCTCATCGGGAATTCCAATGCCTGTGTCGCTCACGGCGAAATACACCCTGACATGACCTGCCGGCGCGATGGGCAGACGCCAGGCCTCTACCGAGATTCTGCCGTGTGGGGTGAACTTGAAGGCATTGCTGGCCAGGTTCGCCAGAATCTGCTGCAAGCGCATGGCATCGCCCCAGACGTTTTCCGGCAGGGACGGATCAAGAACCGTTTCGAATTCCAGGCCGCTTTCAGCAGCCACCTTGGAGAAGAGGGATGCTATGTTTTCGAAGATGTCCGCGAGATTCATGAGGCCGGGATGAATGGCGAGCTTGCCCGCTTCGATGCGCGAGAGGTCCAGGATGTCGGAGAGCAGGCGGGTGAGGTTGGTACAGGAATGCATGGCCATGTCCGCATAGGACTGCTGTTCTTCGTCGAGGCGGGTTTCCTGCAGGAGTTGCAACATGCCCATGACGCCGTTGACGGGTGTACGGATTTCGTGACTCATGTTCGCCAGGAAATTGGACTTCGTTCTGTTGGCTGTTTCGGCCTGCTCCTTGGCGCTGCGCAGGGTCTCTTCCATCTTTTTCCTGGCGCTGATGTCGAGCATGGTGGTCAGGAAGAACTGTTTGTCCTGGCTTTTGACGATGTCGCCCGAAAACAGGCCGGTCAGCACGGTTCCGTTCTTGGCGCGGACCAGCAGCTCCTGAAAGGCGATCCTGCCTTCGGCGGCGAGTTGGGCCGCGACTTCCCCCTGCTGGGCAGGCTGCACGAACAGTCCGAGTTCGTCGGAACTCTTGCCGATGACTTCCGACCTGTCGTAGCCGAGGGTTTCGAGAAAGGCTTCGTTCACATCGACGAAGCGGCGGTCGGGCAAGGAGGACAGGGCTATGGGCGCCGGGTTGTTGCGGAAGAGCCGTTCAAAGCGCTGCTTGGCCTCCTGCTCAGATGAAAGATCCTTGATGACGCCAAAGATGCAGTCCGAGCCGTTCCACTTGCCGAACGCCACACGGGTTTCCACGGGCAGGAGGCTGCCGTCTTTTTTTTGGAGGGGGAGTGGGCATGTTTTGCGTTCTCCCCGAAACATGGCCGCGAAGATCTTCTCGGCCTCGTCGAGACGGTCCGGGGGATGAATGGACAGGATGCCGGCCCGGTCGATTTCCTTCAGGGTGTAGCCGAGCTTTTCCTCGACGGCGCGGTTGATATGGAGCACGCGCCCTTCGGGCGTGCCGACGACGATCATGTCTTCCAGGGCGTCGAAGAACGTGTGGAAGTTCGCGACGCTTTCGCGCAGGGCCTCCTCGGCCAGTTTTCTCTCGGTGATGTCCTCCGCGGAGCAGACGATGTATTCCACCGATCCGTCGTCGCGGATCTTGGGTGTTTTCAGGATGGAGAGCAGACGCCGTTCCCCCGTGACATGGGGCACCCACTCTTCAGTGTGCACGGGCTTGCGGGTTTCGAAGACCTCACGGTTGGTGCTACGACAGGCTTCCACGACGTCGGGTGGAAAGAAATCGTACATGTCCCTGAAGGCCCAGTCCTCGGGTGCGGCCCCGGCAAAAGCCGCGTGGGCCCTGTTGACTGCGCCGTAGGTATGTTCGTCGGTGAGGTACCAGATCTGGGTGGGTATGTTCTCAAGGAGGATGCGCATGTCCTCGGAGGTTTTTTCGAAAAGGGCCTGGGCGTTCCTGCGTTCGGTGATGTCGTGGGCGAATCCGGTCGTACCGATGATGTTCCCCTGATCATCTTTGACCGGCATGTTGAAGGTTTCGAACCAACGTGTCTGCGTCTCGTGTCCGACAGCTTCCTCCCGGCGGATGTGCCGGCCTGTGCGCATGACCTCGCGGTCGATCCCGTCGCGGATACATGCGGGCCCGTCCGGCCATATTTCATGGGCTGTCTTGCCTATGATATCCGAGGGTTTGAGGCCACAATATTTCGCGAATTTTCTGTTGACCGTCAGGAAACGTCCGTCCACATCCTTGAGCCAGATGAGTCCCGGCTGGTTGTCGATGGTCGCTTCGAGAAAGGACTTGCGGCGCTCCAGCTGTTCCTCGGCCTGCACACGGAGCGCGAGTTCCGTGTTCGCTTCCTGAACCGCACGGGTCAGATCCCTGGTCTTGGCCCGGATGATGTTCTCGAGGTCGTGCTGGTCGTGGCGCAGTGTGTTCAGAAGGGCGTGGCTGTCCGTGATGTCCAGGAAGGTCAGAAAGGCCATGTCTCCAGACCCGTCGGCATGACGGAGGACGTCGGCGACGACCTGCACGGTCCTTTGCATTTTGTCCTTGCGCATCACGTGGATTGTCAGAGGCGGCGGTGGGTTCAGGGACAGGAGTTTTTTGTGGAAAGCCGCGAACGCCTGCGCGTCCCCATCCTGGAGATGCGCCAGGAACGATTTCAGGGAATGGGTGCGCACGGAGGCATGTCCGAGGAGTCTGCAGAGGGCGTCGGACCAGAAGTTTTTTCCAGAATCGAGGTTGATGGTCCATGTCCCGCACAGGGCCATGGGGCCGACATTGCGCT
>CAZQYA010000177.1:271-6235 GCA_964597325.1 uncultured Desulfovibrionaceae bacterium | reverse complement strand
GGCGTGAAGGTGCTCGACATCTTCCTCAAGGCCCGGGTCATCGTGAACACCTACATGGGCCTTTCGGCCACCAAGAAGGCCATTTTCAAGGGCCTGCTGACCAAGCCCGCGCTGTTCAACTCGGTTCTGGACGTGGCGTCCAAGTTCCAGGGCGCTTTCACCAAGACGGCCAACGACGTCATCGGTTCGTCCTGTTCGCGCATCAACGCCCCGATTATTGGTGAACGCCACTTCATGCCTCTGGCCAAGAAGCCTCTGCGCAAGCTCGAGCCGTCCCTGAACACGCGCCCCGGCAAAGGCGGCTACCGTGTGGCCTTCTTTCCTGGCTGCGTCATCGACAAGATCTACCCCCAGGTAGGTCAGGCCGTCCTCAAGGCCCTGCGCCATCACGAACTGGGCATCTACATGCCTTCCGGTCAGGCCTGCTGCGGCATTCCGGCTCTGGCTTCGGGTGACAAGGAGTCCTTCGACAAGCTCGTCAAGATGAATCTGGAGCTTTTCGAGAAGGAAAACTTCGATTACCTGCTGACGGCCTGCGCCACGTGCACGGCCACCATCCACGAATTGTGGCCCCTGATGTCCGGCGACAAGTCCGAGAGCATGCAGGAGCGCATCGCGGCCATGGCGGCCAAGACCATGGATGTGAATCAGTTCATGGTTGATGTTCTCGGGCTCGGTAAGCCTGTGGAAGGGCACGGCAAGAAGGTTACGTACCATGATCCGTGTCATCTCAAGAAGTCCATGAAGGTTTTCGAGCAGCCTCGTGCGTTGCTGAAGAGCCTGCCGGACGTCGAGTTCGTCGAAATGGCCGACCCCGATCGCTGCTGCGGTTGCGGCGGTAGTTTCAACCTGCAGCATTACGATCTGTCCAAGGAGATTGGCACCATCAAACGCGACAATATCGTTGCTTCGGGTGCCGAGGTCGTGACCACGGGGTGCCCCGCGTGCATGATGCAGATCTCCGACATGCTCTCCCAGCATGGCGACAAGATCGCGGTCAAGCACGTCATGGAACTCTACGCGGAAACACTGTAAAATCAGGACGCCGAACCGTGGAATCTCCGCGGTTCGGCGTCTCATTCGCAATATTTTGATATTTATGAAAAATTTCTGCCTGGCATTTGTTCTTGTTTCATCAAGAAATAGCTTGTGCAACCAACCAATTTGGTTTACCGACCGTGAAACCAACACGGTGCGGGACATTTCGAGAGACCGGACCGGCATTCTAGAGGGATAGGAATATGGCCAGAAACTTATACATCACGGCGACGGAATCGCGCAGCGGAAAATCAGCCATTGTCCTGGGCGTCATGCAGATGCTTCTGCGGGACATCCGCCGGGTCGGCTTTTTCAGACCGATCATCAACGACGTGCCTGACCGCAAGGACCACGACATCGACCTGGTCCTGTCTCAATTCTACCTGGGACTTCAGTACGACGAGACCTACGCTCTGACCATGCGTCAGGCAAAGGAACTGGTCAACGCAGGGCAGCACTCCATCCTGATCGAAAAGATTATCAACAAGTACAAGGAGCTGGAGAGCAAGTGCGATTTCGTCCTGCTTGAGGGCACGGATTTCGAAGGCACCAGCCCCGCCTTCGAGTTCGACATCAACGCCGACATCGCGGCCAACCTTGGCAGCCCGCTTCTGGTCGTGTCCAACGCCTGCCAGAAGACAGAGCACGAAATCATCAGCACCACCAAGCTCGCTGTGGAGTCCTTCGCCGACAAGGCCGTCGACATCCTGGGCGTCATTGTCAACCGCACGGACGTGCCCGATCGCGACGCCTTGCGTGTGGCCCTGAAGAAGACGCTGAACAAGTCCGATACGCTCCTGTACATCATCCCCGAGGTGGCCATCCTGGGCAAGCCCACAGTGGCCGACGTCATGAAGTGGGTGGGCGCAGAGGTCCTCTACGGTCGCGAGAATCTTGGGACACAGGTGGACGACATCGTCGTGGCCGCCATGCAGATCGAGAATTTCCTGAACTACATTGAGCGCGGCAGCCTGGTGGTCACTCCCGGAGACCGGTCTGACATCGTGGTCAGCAGCCTGGCCTCCCGCCTGTCGTCATCCTACCCGGACATTTCCGCCATCCTGCTGACCGGCGGCATCGCTCCGGCCAAGAGCGTGGCCCGACTCATTGACGGATGGACCGGCGTACCCGTGCCGGTGCTTCTGGGCAAGGAGGCTACCTTCCAGACGGCACGACGTCTGTACAACATGTACGGCAAGATCGAGCCCGACGATCAGAAGAAGATCGCTTCGGCCCTGGGCGTCTTCGAGGAGAACGTGCCTACGGACGAGTTGCGGCAGCGTCTGGATACAAGAAAGTCCACCAAGGTAACGCCTCAGATGTTCGAGTATGGTCTCATCGAGAAGGCCAAAAAGCACCGCCAGCACATCGTCCTGCCCGAGGGCAGCGACGAGCGCATCCTGCGCGCTGCAGACATCCTGCTGCGTCGCGGCGTGGTCGACCTGACGATCCTGGGCGACCCCAAGAGCATCGAAACGACGACATCGCAGCTCGGACTCAACCTTTCCGGCGTGAATATCCTCAATCCCGTCGAGTCCCCCGATTACAACGACTACGTGTCCACGTTCATGGAACTGCGCAAGAAGAAGGGCATTTCCAAGGAAGTGGCCTGCGACTGCATGGTCGATCCGACCTATTACGGCACCATGATGGTCTTCAAGGGCCAGGCCGACGGCATGGTGTCCGGCGCCGTCAATACTACGGCCCATACCATCCGTCCTGCCTTCCAGATCATCAAGACCAAGCCCGGCGCATCCATTGTGTCGAGCGTCTTTCTCATGTGCCTCAAAGACCGGGTGCTGGTATTCGGTGACTGTGCCGTGAACCCGAACCCCACGGCACAGCAGCTGGCCGAGATCGCCATCAGTTCCGCTGAGACGGCCCGTATCTTCGGGGTGGATCCCCGCGTGGCCATGCTGTCCTACTCCACGGGTGATTCCGGAGCCGGCGGTGACGTCGATACCGTTATCCAGGCTACACGCATCGCCAAGGAAATGGCCCCGAATCTGCTCCTTGAAGGCCCCCTGCAGTACGACGCCGCCATCGATCCCGACGTGGGCGCCAAGAAGCTTCCCGGCAGCGAGGTTGCCGGCAGTGCCACGGTCTTCATCTTCCCGGATCTGAACACGGGCAACAACACCTACAAAGCGGTCCAGCGAGCCGCCAACGCCGTGGCCATCGGCCCGGTCCTGCAGGGACTCAACAAGCCCGTCAACGACCTGAGCCGCGGTTGCCTCGTACCCGACATCGTCAACACCGTAGCCATCACGGCCATTCAGGCCCAGGCTGAAAAAGGTTTAATATAAAGGGGATATCATGAAAATCTTTGTTATCAATTCCGGGAGTTCCTCCCTCAAATATCAGTTGCTGAACATGGAAGACGGCTCCGTTATGGCCACGGGCCTGGTGGAGCGCATCGGCGAGGCCATGGGCAAGCTGAGCCAGAAGAACTGGCCCGGCGAAGCCAGGGAAGTCGAAGTGGAACGGGAGATGCCTTTCCCCGACCACCGCGCCGCCATGCACACCGTGGTCGACCTGGTCACGGGTGCCGACACGGGCGTCATCGCCTCGGCCGCCGAGATCGACGCCATCGGCCACCGCGTGGTCCAGGGCGGCGAGACGCTGTTCAAGAGCACCCTCATCGACGACGACGTCGTGGCCAAGATCCGCGACCACTGTCACCTTTCGCCCCTGCACAACCCGGCCAACCTGGTCGGCATCGAGGTTGCCCGCGAACTCTTCTCCGGCGTGCCGCAGGTGGCCGTCTTCGACACCGAATTCCACCAGACCATGCCCGCCGAAGCCTTCATGTACCCCATCCCGTACACGTTCTATGAGGAGCAGCGGATTCGCCGCTACGGCTTCCACGGCACCTCGCACCGCTACGTGGCCCAGCAGGCGGCCGCCATGCTCGGCAAGGCCGAGGGCGACGTCAACCTGGTCACCCTGCACCTGGGCAACGGCTGCAGCATGGCCGCCGTGCGCAAGGGCAAGTGCATCGACACCTCCATGGGCCTGACCCCCCTGGCGGGCGTGATGATGGGCACCCGCAGCGGCGACATCGACCCGGCCATCATCCCCTTCCTGATGAAGGAGAAGGGCCTGGACATGGGCCAGATCGACGACATCCTGAACAAGAAGAGCGGCCTCAAGGGCATCTGCGGCATGAACGACATGCGCGACATTCATTCGGCGGCCCAGCAGGGCGACAAGAAGGCCGCCCTGGCCGTGGACATGTTCGTCTACCGCATCAAGAAATACATCGGCGCCTACTACGCCGTGACCGGCCCCCTGGACGCCCTGGTCTTCACCGCCGGCATCGGCGAGAACGACGAGGTGGTCCGCGCCCGCGTCTGCTCCAACCTCGAGCACCTCGGCATCAAGATCGACCTCGAGCGCAACGCCGGCCGCAAGAAGGTCGCCACGGCAGTGCAGGCCGACGGCAGCAAGGTCGCCATCCTCGTCATCCCCACCAACGAGGAATTGGCCATCGCCAAGGCGACCCTGAGCGTCCTGAAATAACGCAAGTCCCTCCCCTCCGCGCGCCCCTTCGGAAGATTCGTTTTCCGGAGGGGCGCTTTTTTTTTGCCCACCCGCCGGGCCGCGCTCCGGGCATGGAGCTTCAGAGTACGTTCTCGAGAACTTCCGCGGTGTGCCTCTCCCGGACGAGTTTCGCTGCCTCGGCAGTCACGCGGGCACACAAGGCATCGTCCGTGCCCAGACGCAGACACGCCTCGGCGAATGCCTGCTGCGTATCGGCCAGGAGAGCATGAACGCCATCGACCGCCTCGATTCCGGCCATGCCTTCCCGGGTCGACACCACAGGCAGCCCTCGGGCGAAGGCCTCGAGAATCTTGATCCGCGTTCCTCCTCCTGCCCGGAGCGGGACCACGACGATGCTCGCGTCGTCGTAGAACCGGTCGAGGTCTTCAACCCACCCATGCACGCGGACGCCGGGGATTCGGGCCATGTCCGCGGCGGCGGCCGCGGGCAATCCGCCGCCCACGATGTCGAACGTCACCGGGCCGGTCGTCAGCTTCCAGATTTCGGGCAGGATGCCCCGGCAGAAATGCCGCACCGCGTCGGTGTTCGGCGCGTAGCCGAGGCTGCCGACAAAGAGCAGGCGGAGTCCCGCATGGCGCGGGACCGGCTTCGGCGTCTCCGGTTCGACGACATTGGGGAGAATCTCGGGAGAAGGGTGCAGGCCTTGAGTGCGTATCACGTCCCGGTCGGCAGGGGACGCCGCGAAGACTCGGTCGAACTGGCGCAGGCGCTCCCTTTCGATACGCTCGTATTGCTCTGCTTCGACCTCCTGCCGAAGCATCGCCGCCGCCTCCCCGTTCAACCGGTGCATGGCGGCCAGCCCCTTGCGCGTGCGGGATTCGATGTCGTCCACATCGAGTTGGGAGAGCCGCCACGATATTTCCGAGGCCAGAAGGTCCAGGACGGGGATCATGTAGCAGCGGAAAACATGGACGACATCGAAGTTGCGGAGCGCAAAAGGATACACGATTCCGGCCCGCGACACCCGTCGCCATTCGTACGGTTCCCGAATGAGCAGCCTGTAAGCCCCGGGCCAGCGCGCCACGATCCCGCGGATCGTCTCGTTCCGTCGGCTCCAGAGGCCGATGGGGACGAAGGCCGCCTGTTCGCACAGTGCTGCGAGCGCGGATCGGCCGTCGGGGTCGGCGGACGGATGGTTGAGCGTGAGGAGATGGACGGCGTGTTTTCGCGAAAGGGCGCGCAGCACGGCGTAGGCGCGCATGGCCAGGCCGTTGCCGCGGGGCGTCGGCGCGGTCGGGGAGAGGAAGAGCAACGGCGGCTTCATGGTCGCCGTCCTCGTGGAGCCAGGCGTTCGAGCCGACGGCAGGACCGGCTCAGGATTTCATTCCACCAGCCGCGCGCGAACCCCGCGGCGTCTCGGAC
>CAZQYA010000177.1:0-261 GCA_964597325.1 uncultured Desulfovibrionaceae bacterium | reverse complement strand
AGGGGCGGCTTCACGGGTGCCACCCTCGGAACGCCAACCGCTCGGGAAGGCTGGCGAAGCGGCGCAGGAATTCATGCCAGCAACCTCGTGCGCGGCCCGCGGCGTGCCGGATCGCGGAGGAGGGACGCCGGCCAGGCCTGTCCTCGGGGGGGAGGAATGGCCGCAACAGAAGGTTCAGGGTCGTCGCGACGTCACGGATGTGCCGCTCCGTGAACATGTCCGCGTGGATGTCGCTGAAGTCCCGCCTGTGCCTCGACCACC
>CAZQYA010000176.1:0-6242 GCA_964597325.1 uncultured Desulfovibrionaceae bacterium | reverse complement strand
CACCTGACCATGGCCTACAGCCCGGGCGTGGCCGAGTCCTGCCTGGCCATCGCCAAGGATCCGGACCTGACCTACAAGTACACGGGCCGCGGCAACCTCGTGGCCGTGGTCTCCAACGGCACCGCCGTCCTGGGCCTGGGCAACATCGGCGCCCACGCCGGCAAGCCCGTCATGGAAGGCAAGGGGCTCCTGTTCAAGATTTTCGCCGATGTGGACGTCTACGACATCAACCTCGACGTAACAGACCCGGACAAACTCTGTGAAATCGTCAAGGCCATGGAACCGACCTTCGGCGGTATCAACCTCGAAGATATCAAGTCCCCGGAATGCTTCTATATCGAAGACAAGCTCAAAAAAGAAATGGGCATCCCCGTCTTCCATGACGACCAGCACGGAACGGCCATCATCTCAGCCGCAGGACTGGTCAACGCCCTGGAAATCACCGGCAAGAAGATCGAAGACCTGCGCATGGTCGTGTCCGGCGCCGGCGCAGCAGCCATCTCCTGCACGCGCCTTTACATGGCCATGGGCATGAAGCCCGAAAACATCGCCATGTTCGACTCCCGCGGACACATCAACACCAGCCGCGCGGACCTGAACGACCAGAAGCGCCAATTCGCCACGGAAAAAACTTTCGCCTCCCTGCCCGAGGCCATGGTCGACGCCGATGTTTTCCTCGGCCTGTCCAGAGCCGGCGTGGTCAGCAAGGACATGGTGAAGAGCATGGCCAAGGATCCCATCATCTTCGCCTGCGCCAACCCCGTGCCTGAAATCTCCTACACCGACGCCAAGGAAGCCCGCCCCGACGCCATCATGGCCACGGGCCGCTCGGACTACCCCAACCAGATCAACAACGTCCTGGGCTTCCCCTTCATCTTCCGCGGCGCCCTCGACGTCATGGCCACAAACATCAACGAAGAAATGAAAATGGCCGCCGCCAAGGCCCTGGCCGAACTGGCCAAGCAGCCGGTGCCGGATTACGTGCTCGAGGCCTACGGCCTGGACAAGCTCGAATTCGGCGTGGACTACATCATCCCCAAACCCGTTGACCTGCGCCTCATCGAATTCGAGTCCGCTGCCGTGGCCCAGGCCGCCATGGACACGGGCGTGGCCAAGAAGCCCATCGCCGACATGGACGCCTACCGTGCCTCCCTGCGCGAGCGCATCGCCAAATCCCGGGAACGCCTGGACGCCTTCGTGAAAAGCTATCCGCAGATCTTCTAGAAATTCAAAAAAACCATATGGCACCGCCCCGTCAGCACGAACTGGCGGGGCGGTTTCTGCTTTGGTCCCTGAAGCGGGCTGGGCTACGAAATGTCGAGACGGCGCAGTTGCCGCTGGGCGGGAAAAACGGTCAGAACCGTGAGTCGGTCGGAGCGCAGGCCATAGACGATTCGGTATCGTTCAAAAATGATCTCCCGTATCTCCGGGCGGGATATTTCCGGCACCATGCGCCCCATCCGGGGATTGTCCGGCAAGAGCGTTTCAACCTTCCCGATGATCTCGCCAACGAAAGAAACCGCCCGGTCAGGGTCATCCCCGGCAATATAATCCTCGATGTCCATGAGACACGCAGGGGGCCTCCTGCGACCACCGGACCTCCATTCGCCTCACTCCCCGCGTCGAACACGCAGCGCGGCACGGACGGTCTGCGTGTCCAGGAATCTGCCGGCGCGGACGTCTTCGAGGCCCCGCTCCACCGAGTCCAAAAAATCCCTGCGATACACGAGGTCGTCATACTCCTGCGGCGACAGGAGCACGCCCGCAGGCTTGCCGTTCTGGGTGATTACCAGAGGTTTGCCTGAATCTCGTACCTCTTTGAACCATTTGGAAATACCACTCTTGAACTCGGCGATGGGCACGATGCCTGTGGCCACGGAAAGCGTCTTCATCACGATGCTCCTCAACACAAAATAAGGTCTGAATTCAGGTCTACTGACAGTCAATTTATAGGCCACAATACAAAGACGTCAACGCACTTCCTGCAGGTTCCAGGTGCTGCAGCAGGGTAATGGGGCCGAGGCGCGGTGATGCCGGGCAAATGCAAAAGGTTCAGCGCAACCTGAAATTGACGGGAAGAATGGCACGGCAGGGCACGGGGACACCACCGACCGTCGCGGGATGAAAACGCGAACGCAACACCGCCTGGCGGGCGGCCTCGTCCAGCCCGTAACCCGGCGTCTCCAGGACCTCCACGGATTCCACTGCGCCTTCGGCGTCGAGATGGAGTTTGAGCACCACCACCCCCTCCTTGCCCAGACGTCTGGCCTCGCGCGGGTATTCCGGCATGACCATGCGTTCGATGCCCGGCCCGCCTGGAGCACCGAAACTCATAAGGCCTTCGCCGCTCCCGCCCGTTCCGGAACCCTGACCGATTCCACCCTCGCCTCCACCGCCCCCCGCAGAAGACGAGCCGCTGCCGCTGGCAGCCCCGGTTCCCGTACCCTGGCCGGCGGCCGGGACAAGACGAGGCCCAGAACCGGGCGGCGACTCCGCGGAAGCCGTGCGTGAGGACGCATCCGGGCTTGAGGAGAGACCGGAGGCGACAAATTCGCCAGCGGACGAAGCAGCTACCGACGTCAGCCTGGCCTGCTGGCTGGATGGGCCTGTTTTGCGGACCGACTTTGACGTTTTGGGCGCGACTTTCGCAGAAACGGTCTTCTGAACATCCTTGGCCTTGGGCTTTCGGACCTGCGGGTCCGATTTTCGGGGAATGGGCTCAGGCTCAGCCGCCTTCGTCGTCACGATGTCCTGCTTTGGCGGGTTGGGAGGCACGGGTTCCTGGGCAGCAGGTTCCGCCACCTCAACCGGTTCGGGAGCAACATCTTCCGCAGGAGGGGATTCCGGCTCAACGACCGGAGGTTCAGGCACCGGTTTGGTCGCAACGTGGGAGTGCTGATCGGATGTTTCCTGGACAGGAGGCGGCCCTTCATCCAGGGAGTCCGTCGACAGCGTTGCAACGGGTGCCGAAAGGTTCTGGCCAGACGGTGATCCCGGCCGCCGCGGGTTGGAAGAAGCCCCCACACCCGAAGGAATGCCGGATGCTTCCCCGCCGCCTGCCCCTCCCGGCATCCCGGCCAGGTCCAGGGCCAGGAGTTGCGGGCCCATGGCCCCGCCTCCGTCCGGCGTCAGCCACATCCTGACGGCGCTGAAAAAGAGCGCGTGCACCAGCAAGGCGCACAGCACGGAGAAAAGAAAGCGGCCGCAGGGAAACGGACGGACCGAACCGGAATTTTTCCCGTGGACTGCCTCCCGGCCATCCCCTATGTTTTGCGCCGCCGGCACGACGAAAGCGTGCAGAATTTCGCAACGCGGGGCGCAGCCCTGCACATTCAGGACATCATCATGGACCCACAACTCATCATCGCCGCGGGCCGGGAAAAATCGTTGTTCCGGCGTCATCCCTGGATCTTTTCCGGTGCGGTGGCCGCTGTCAAGGGCCGCCCAAAGTCGGGCCAGACCGTCGACGTCGTTTCCCAGAACGGAACATGGCTGGCCAGGGCCGCCTTTTCGCCCAAATCCCAGATCCAGGGCCGGGTCTGGACCTTCGATCCGCAGGAAACCGTCGATGCCGAATTCTTTCTGCGCCGCATCGCCGCGTCAGTGGACAGACGCAAGGGGCTCACGATCGAAAGCGACGCCATGCGCCTCGTGCAGTCCGAGTCCGACGGCCTGCCCGGCCTGATCGTGGACCGCTACGCGGACGTCCTGATCTTCCAGCTCCTGACGGCCGGAACCGAGTTCTGGCGGGAAGCCATCATCGCCGCCCTGCGCACCCTGTTCCCGTATGACTCCATCCTGGAACGCTCCGATGTGGACGTGCGCACCAAGGAAGGGCTGACAGAACGGATCGAGACCGTGCACGGGGCGGTCCCGGAACTGGTCGAAATCCATGAAAACGGCGTGCGGCTTCTGGTCGACGTGCATGGCGGGCACAAAACAGGCTTCTATCTGGACCAGCGCGACAGCCGCCTGGCCGTCGGCAACGCAGCCAGGGATGCCGAGGTCCTGAACTGTTTCTCCTACACCGGCGGCTTCGGACTGGCCGCGCTAAAGGGTGGAGCAAAAAACGTCACCCAACTCGACGCCTCAGCCCCGGCCCTCGAACTGGCCCAGCGCAACCGCGAACTGAACGGTTTCGCGCCCGACGCCATGACCACGGTCTGCGGCGACGCCTTCCAAATCCTGCGCACCTGGCGCAGGGAAAACCGCACCTTCGACCTCATCGTCCTGGACCCGCCCAAGTTCGTGGACTCCAAAGCCACCCTGAACCGCGCGGCCCGCGGCTACAAGGACGTCAACCTCTGCGCCTTCCACCTCCTGAAATCCGGAGGCAGACTTTTCACCTTTTCCTGCTCCGGACTGATGGAAGACGGCCTGTTCCAGAAGATCGTGGCCGACGCGGCTTTGGATGCGGGACGGACGGGGCGGATCGTGCGCAGACTGACGCAGGCCCCTGATCATCCGGTGGGACTGGCCTTTCCGGAGGGGGCGTATTTGAAGGGATTGGAAATTCTGGTCGAGTGACGTTGTTACCAAACTGTGGGCGGTTTGCGACGGGTGTGAAACACGCGAAGCACCTGAACTTCGCCGTCCTTTACCCTGTAAGGAATGAGCAGGGGATACCTCTCGATGACCAGTTCCCTGGTGCCGACGACCCGTCCCGGCCTTCCAAGACCGGGAAAATCGCCAAGAGTTGCAACCTTGGCCATGACTTCATCGAACATTCTCAAGGCCAAGTCCGGATCATCCACAGCAATATACTCCGCCTCCGCAGACAAATTCGCCAAGGCTTTGCGCAGCCATCTAACGCGCATAACTGCCTAATTTTTCGCGTGCAGCAGCAACATCCTGGTCGCTTGCAAAATCGCCGGAATCCGCTTCGCCGAGAGCCTGTTCAATCTCAGCCACCTGCCATGACTCCCGCTCCAGAAATTCCATGACGGCCTGCCCGGCCAGAAACGACTTTGTCCTGCCCGTCGCCCTGGCCAACGCCCCCAAACGCTCCATAGCCTCATCAGGCAGACGCATGGACATGACGCTCATAATGTCTCCTTGAATCAGACACTGAAATTACAACGTATACACCAAACTACAAATTCCTTTAGGATTCCTTTTCTATCGGGTCAAGCCTGATGTCTCGATATACAGCAGGCGTCGATTACAACTCCTTCACACGGGGAGATAACACCTCTTCTTTGATCGCCTCCACCCGCCCGCCAAAGCCCGCGTCGCTTTCGGTCCTCGTTTTGACCCGCGCGACCGCGCTACCGACGGTGCTGTATTTCTCGATTCCAAAATACGCGCCTATGGCGTTCAGACTGTCACCCCGAAGACTCCTGGCCAGATAGATCGCGATGTCCCGAGCCTCATTGGTGACGCCCCGGGCCGAAGACGCCAGGCTCTCGGGCGGCACGCCGCAGACCGAGCATACCGCGCTGACGATGGATTCCATGGACACAGGCGCAAGGGAACGGGACTGCGGCACTTCGGCGCTGAGCTTGGAGGCGAAGAAACGGTCTTTGATGGATTGCACGAATTTCTGACTCCCCAGAATGGCGGGGAGTTTCTTCAGGGAAAAGATCCTTTCAATCTGTTCGTCATCATCCTCGGCCATGAAACGACGATATTGGGCCCTCGCCCTGGCCGGATCATCCGAAAACTGCGCAAGCACATGCCCGGTGCTGACCCACTCCCACGGTTTGCCCCTTCCCAGGTACGCGTGATGACTGCTCCAAGGGTAGTCCTCCAGGGATTTGACAACGCAGGCCTTGAGGGGATTGTGGTGAATGTAGCGCACCAGCCCCAGCAGATACTCGTCCTCACCCACCAGAATGGCCTTGTAACGCCCTCGGAAAATCTGCCCGTCAAGACCATGCCGCCTGTTGAACCACTGCGTGTACACGCCCCCCAGATGCCGCATGGCCCGCGAGAGATTGGCCTCGGGGGTTTTCAGAAGCAAGTGGTAGTGGTTGGACATCAGACAGCACGCCGCGATGTCCAGACGAAACATCTCCGACGTGCTCTTCAGCAGATCAATAAATGCCCTGTAATCCTCGGCGTCATGAAAAATATTTTCCCGCCGCCGACCACGGTTCATGACATGATACCAGGCCCCGGGGAATTCGAATCGAAGTGGTCGTGACATGAGATGGCGGTAGCAGGCTCGAAAAGTATCGTCAAAGGAAGATTTGACCCCTTTATGACCTTGACAACGCAGGCCTTGAGGGGATTGTGGTGAA
>CAZQYA010000175.1:0-6273 GCA_964597325.1 uncultured Desulfovibrionaceae bacterium | reverse complement strand
TAGGGGGAAGTATGGATTTCCTGGAAATCGAACGCGAAGACAATGCTTTGATCAAGGTCATCGGAGTCGGCGGGGGCGGCGGAAACGCGGTCAACAACATGATCAAGGCCTCCATGCAGGGCGTGACCTTCATCGCGGCCAACACGGACATGCAGGCCTTGAAGCACTCCCAGGCGGAGTACAAGATCCAGCTTGGCGACAAACTGACCAAGGGACTCGGGGCTGGAGCCAACCCGGACATGGGGCGCGACGCCGCCATGGAAAGCCAGACCCAGATCCGCGACGTGCTGGGCGACTGTGACATGGTTTTCGTCACGGCCGGCATGGGCGGCGGAACGGGTACAGGCGCGGCGCCGGTCATCGCTCAGGTGGCCAAGGAGATGGGAGCCCTGACAGTGGCCGTGGTGACCAAGCCCTTCTTTTTCGAGGGCAAAAGACGCCAGCAGCAGGCCGATCGCGGCATCAAGGAACTGCGGGAGATTGTGGACAGCATCATCACCATCCCCAACGACCGCCTGTTGACCCTGGCCTCCAAGAAGGCGTCTTTTGTCGATATGCTGGGCAAGGCCGATGAAGTCCTCTTTCACGCCGTGAAGGGCATCTCCGACCTGATTATGGTGCCGGGGCGCATCGACCTTGACTTTGCGGACGTCAAGGCGGTCATGGAAGAGATGGGTCTGGCCATGATGGGTACGGGCATTGCCTCGGGCGACGGCAGAGCCCGCGAGGCTGCCATGAAGGCCATCACCAGCCCGCTGCTTGAAGACGTGTCCATCGACGGTGCTCGCGGCGTGCTCATGAACATTACCTGCGGACCGGATCTGACCATCGAAGAGGTCAGCGAGGCCGCGAGCATCGTGCACGAGGCCGCCCACGAGGACGCCAAAATCTACTTCGGCACGGTCTTCGACATGGATTGCGTGGACGAGATGCGCATCACCGTCATTGCCACGGGTATTCAGGACGGCAACGTGCCCGTGGAAAAGGGCAGCGGAAAGGTTTCGCTTTTCAACCAGAACACGGGTTCGTCCAGGCAGTCGACGGAGAGTGAAGGTGCGCTCATCCGGCCGCAGACGCGCAAGATCAGCGTGAACGAGGCCGCGGATCTGAGCGTTCCAACGTATATCCGTGCGGCCAGAAACAAGCCCGGCACGGAAGAACGCCGTCATGAGCCGCGCAAGTGCGTCAACGGCGGGGACGATGCCGAGTTCCTGTTCGAGGAGGAGGAATTCGAGATTCCTTCTTTCATTCGCATGCAGGCAGACTAGGGCTGCGGAAACGGCCTGCCGTCCGTGCACCCGGAGGAGAATGTGTCCGAACTCTATTGCGGCCGTACAGCCCCGACTCTGAAGGATTGGGGCGGGCGGCTGCCCGTGGCCCTCGTGTTCCCCGAGGCCGCGGAGCATGGGCTCTCCACCCTGGGCTGGCAGGTGGTCTACCGCCTGCTTGCCGGCAACGACAGGCTCGCTGTTGAACGTTTCTTCCGGGATCCCGATTCCCCGAGGCCCAGATCCGTTGACTCCGGACGCGATCTGGGCCTCTTCCCCCTGATCCTCTTCAGCCTGAATTTCGAGGGCGATTTCCCTGGCGCTCTCAAGATGCTCATGGACGCGGACATCGCCGTGAGAGCGGCTGATCGTCCCGCCTGGCCCATGGTGATGGCCGGCGGTCCTGTTGCCTTTCTGAATCCCTTTCCTGTCATGCCCGCCCTGGACGGCATCTTCGTGGGCGAGGCCGAAGCCGGCCTCGAGGCGGTCATCGACCGCATCGCGGAAGTCTGGGTCGGCGGCGGGGACAAGTCCGCGGCTCTGGGGTCCGTTGCCTCCCTCGGGGGCGTTCTGGTTCCGGGCATGAGTGTCGAGCCCGTGCGCAGGGCCGTGGCCGCCGACGGGACGGGTGTGCTGTCCCATCCTGCGTACTCCTGTTTTGTCAGCTCTCAGGCGCAATTCAGGGACATGCTGCTTTTGGAGGTCAACCGCGGCTGCCCCTACGGGTGTCGGTTCTGTGCCGCCGGAAGCATCTACAAACCCCCGCGTCACGCCGAAATGGCCGTTTTGCAGGAGATCGTGTCCAGATGCAGCCCGCACAAGGTCGGGCTGGTGGGCACCGCCCTGACGGACTGGCCCGATCTGTTGCCTTTTCTGCGCTGGCTCACGGAACGAAAGGTGAAATTTTCTCTGTCCTCCCTGCGCGCCGACGGTCTTACGGACGAGCTTCTTGAATTCCTGCGGCATACGGGAACGCGGTCCGTGACCCTGGCTCTGGAGGGGGCAAGCCGTCGTCTGCGCAGGGCCATGAACAAGAATTTTCCAGAGGATGCCTTTCTCGATGCCGTGATGCGCATCAGCCGTCTGCAATTTGGTACTCTGAAACTCTACATGATTACGGGCTGGCCCGACGAGGGCGAGGAAGACTGGGCCGAGTTCGAGGCGTTCATGAGCCGCGTGGACGAAGCGCGAAGGGCCGGCCAGGGCAAGCGGAAAAAGGGCGTGGAGCTTGTGTCCCTTTCGGTGAGCTGCCTCGTACCCAAGGCTTGGACCCCTCTGCAGTGGATCGAAATTCCGGAAGAGGGGCGGCTCAAGGACGCCATGAAGCGGTTCAAGGGTATCGTGGGGCGTTACAAGGGGATGCGTTTCGCCGGGGAAAATCCGGGCCAGGCACGGATGCAGATGTTTCTGGCCAGGGGCGGGGAAGAGATTTTTCCCTGCATCGAACGGGCCGCTGAGATCGGTTTGGCCAAGGCCATGAGGGAGCAGGCCGCCCTCGTGGACGAGGTGATGCGACGCCCCATGGACCGGGAGACGGTTTTTCCCTGGGAACGTCTGGATGTCGGCGTCTCACGAAAATTTCTCTATTCGGAGTGGGTCAAATACCGGCATTGTCTGGTGACCCCGCCATGCCCGGACACGGGGTGCAGGACATGCGGCCTCTGCGGGATGGAATCGTTTCTCTCACTGCCTGACGGGGGTTAGCGCCAGGCAGTGGTCCTTGTAAAAGACGCAGTTCCGGCCGTTGCGTTTGGCCTGGTACAGGGCCTGGTCCGCGGAGAAGAGGCCCGAGTCGATGTGCAGGTCCGTCTGCGGGCTGAAGGTCGAGATGCCGATGCTCAGGGTGACCCTGTCGGACAGGGGGGATCCGGGGTAGGGGATTTCGGCATGGTATACGGCATCCTGAATTTTCTGGGCCACGCGCTCCGCTCCGGCCCGGTTGGTGCTCGGCAGCACCACGACAAATTCCTCCCCGCCGAATCTGGCCACGAAATCCTCCGGACGCTTGAGGGTGGAACTCACGGTCTGGGCGACGATGCGCAAGGCCTTGTCGCCTGCCTGATGGCCGAATCGGTCATTGAATCCCTTGAAGAAATCGATGTCGATCATGAGCACTGAAATCTGGTGGTTGCTGCGTTTGCAGCGGCTCTTTTCGGCAGCAAGCACTTCCTTGAATTTACGCCTGTTGGGGATTTCGGTCAGAGGGTCCTGCATGACGAGGTTTTCGAGCATCTCTTTGCGGATGCGCGTGGTCTGCAGCCTGGTGGCGGCCCGCACGGCGAA
This sequence comes from uncultured Desulfovibrionaceae bacterium, assembly GCA_964597325.1. Taxonomy (GTDB): domain Bacteria; phylum Desulfobacterota; class Desulfovibrionia; order Desulfovibrionales; family Desulfomicrobiaceae; genus Desulfomicrobium. Next base: position 2,722 of record CAZQYA010000175.1, on the reverse strand, counting down.
GAGACCACCCAGCAGTGCCGCCAGCGCGTATCCGGCCTTGGCCCAGGGAGTCAGCCACCAGGGGGCATGGATGCGGATGCTCATGGAGGCAATGGCTTTTCCCTCCGGGCCATCCTTGACATGCAGAACGTACTGTCCGGGCTCAAGGTGAGCGTAGCTGATCGACGTCTGATCGCCGGAATCGTTCCAGGTCGAGTCCACGCCTTCGAGAAAGTACTGGAAGCGGGGGGGATGCAAGGCCTGGGGTTCGGGAATGGCGAAGGTGAAGGTCAGATAGTTCTGTTCATGGCCGAGTTCCAGGTTGGCCGGCATGCGCCCAAGTGGGTTCGGTTCCAGGGGCTTGCCGAAGATGCGTACTTCGGAAATTTTCGGCACGGGCGTTTCCCGGGCGAGCAGACGATGCGGAATTACGGGGAGCAGTCCCTCCGTATGTCCGTACACCATGGCCTTATCCCCAAGCGGCACCGGAGGGGATGAGATGCTGACCGACGGGTGATTGGCGCCGAGGATTTCCTCGACGGCAAAGGTTGCGCCGGGCGCAATGCGATAGAGCTTTTCCAGGGTATGGATCCAAACGTTTCCGGAATCGTCCGGGTAAAAGGACAGTGCCACCTTGAGACTCTGCTGACCCGATGTGAGAATGGTAGTCGTCTGGCCGGTTTTGCGGTTGTACCGGAACGTGTTGTTGAGGGTCCCGACCCACAGGACGGTATCTCCCTCGAGCCTCAGGGACTTGATCTTGGAGTGCTGGGCTGCCGGGGACGGGTCGTAGGAGACGGGAAACCACCGGCCGGAAAGAGTGTCGATTTCCGATATCTTGGACCCGTGGGCAATCCACAGGCTTGAACCCTGCTGAGTCAGCGAAGCGATGGGTTCCTGCCCCGGCATGCGTCTTTCGAAACGGGCTTCAGGCTCTTCCGGCGACCATGAATAGAGGTCGAACTTGGTGGAAAACCAGATGCGTCCGTCCTGCATGGGGCAAATGAACTCGATATCCTTGTCCTCAAGCGCCAGATTCTTCTGTTTATTGAACGTTGTGATGCGTTGCCGCTCCCCGAGAGGGCCGATACGCAGGAGACCGTCATCGAGGCCGCAGAGGAGGGCGTTGTCAGGAGCCCAGGCCATGGACTTGATTTTGAGGTCGGTAATTACGGGTTCGACCTCGAGTTCAGGCGAGAACAGAATGCGGTTGGCCGTGACCGGTGCGGTCCGGTATACCCCGCCCCCCGCCGGCGCGAAATAGATGCGGGAATCGGGAGCGGTCGCAAGGTGCCGGATGTCAGACAGATTTTTTCCATCGGTTTGGCCCGGGGAGAGGAGGTTGACGATTCTGGCGCCGGCGTACGCCATGTAGCGCAGTACGCCATTGGAGTACGTGCCGATCCAAAATGTCCTGGAAGTCGTTTCCAGGACCGCGCCCATAAAGTCCTTTTGCGCCGAGGATTTTTCCGGATACAGGCAGGGATGCCGGTACATGCGGTCTTCGTGGTTTGCATAGCGAAAGAGACCTATTGTGGTGGAAAACCAGACGTCACCCTCCAGGTCCGAGTACATGTCGTTGATATGCCAATCGGAGCCGTCGGGCACCGCTTGCAGTTCCAGTTTTGGGGCACGTCTGGGAAGTTTCCAGAGTCCGTCGCTTCCTGCCGAAAGCCACAGGGTTCCCGCGTCGTCGAAGGTGATATGTTTGGCCGAATAGGCTTTCGGGGTCGCAAGGGGGATGAAGACCGCCGGGCCCTGGCTGCCTGTCAGTCGGCAGACGCCGTGGTTTGTGGCCAGCCAGAGATTGCGATCCAGATCCTCGCAGATATCGTGGACTGCGTAGACCTTCTGGCTGGCTGGATCGAACACCTTTATCTTTTCGAATCTGTCGAAGGAGGGTTCGTAGCGCAGGAAGCCCGCGGAGGCTGCGGATCGTTTCTTGAATGAACCAACGAAGATCGTTCCCCGTTTGTCCTCGAACACGACTCGGTTCGAATCCAGTGGCATGCCGTCCGAATCAAAACGGTACCATGTGTGTTCGCCGGTCTTCAGGGAGTAGGCGACGATGCCCGTGTTGGCAGCCACCCAGAGGGTGTCGCGGGAATCGATATGTATGTCGTTCAGGTTATTGCCCTGCAGGACATCCTCCAGGACGGGGCGGACCGTGTGTCCGTCATACACGTTCAGGCCCCGCAGGGAGGCGAACCAGAGATATCCTTCGGAATCGCGGGCAGAAGCGATGACGGAGTTATGGGTTCCCCGTTCGGAGGAAATATCTATCCTGCTGACATCAAGAGGAATGTCTTCGATGGCGGCTGCGGGAAACGGCAGCGTCAGGAGGAGGAATACAAGAAAAAAGGTGCGCATCACGCTCTTGCTATTTTGTAATACATATTTCAGTATGTCCTTTTACGCTTCAGTATGTACCAAAGTATACGCATGTGTCCAGATTTTGCCATTGGTTGATGATGTCCGCAAGAGGTTGATGTGCGCAACAGTTTCGTGTGTTTTTTGTTTTTTGTAATGTTTGCGGTCGCATGGGGAATTCCGATGCGTGATGTTTCGGCATCTTCTTTGAAAAATGGGGCCGAAACAGCGACAACCGTCCAGCACGGAGCCGGTGATGTCGACGGCAACGGAACCCGGTCGGATGCGGAGGTGTCGCAGAAGACGCCCGCCGGGGACGTCTACCGGTTCGATGCCGTCAAGGTCGTGGCCGACAGGGTCCAGGCCGGAAAGA
>CAZQYA010000174.1:2793-6300 GCA_964597325.1 uncultured Desulfovibrionaceae bacterium | reverse complement strand
GTTAAAACACTTTTATTTCAAATAGTTAATATTAAAATTTGCCTCTATTCCTCTTTTCGGACAGACCAAGACCTGCCTGTTTTTCCTTCGGCACGACCTTTGCCTAACGGGTTCATATTCGTACACACACGAATGCGGTGCGCTCCAAATTCACACGAGGAGGGATGGATGGAACGGTTCTACAAATACGGGTTGACCTTGCTCATCAGTTCGGTGGCGGTCCTCGAATTCGTGCAGGTCATGCTCAGATACGTCTTCCAGAAGCCCGTCATGGGTCTGGAAGAGATTCTTCTCTACCCTACGCTCTGGCTCTACTTCCTCGGAAGCGTCAACGCCTCACGGGAGGACACGCAGATCAAGGCCAATGTCCTCGACATCTTCCTGAAGACCGAGAAGAGCGTGATGGTCGTCAAGGCCATCGCCGACACCCTGAGCCTGGGCATCTGCGCCTGGCTGACGTGGTGGGCCTGGGATTACTTCCGCTACGCCCTGCGCATCTGGAAGGACAGCCCCACGCTCTACATCCCCACCTTCTACGCCGAGTGCTCCATGTTCATCGGGCTGGCGGCCATGAGCTGCTACATCGTGCACCACCTGATCAAATCCATCCGCCAAATCACTGCAGGATAAGGAGAATCCCATGATCGAAATTTCCCTGCTTGCCCTGGGCGTCCTCGTCTTCCTGCTGACCCTCGGCGTCCCGCTGCCCTTCTGCTTCGGCGGCGCCCTCATGGTCATGAATCTCGTGGGCGGCACCACCATGAAGGGCATGATGCTCACGGGTTTCACCCAGCTCGCCAACCCCGTGCTCCTGTGCATCCCCCTCTTCGTCTTTGCCGGATCCCTCATGAGCGAAAGCGGCATCGCACAGAGCCTCCTGAATTTCGTGAACGTCTTCGTCGGCCGGGTTCGCGGCGGCCTGGGCGTCGTGGCCACGGTCAGCTGCGCCATCATCGGCGCCATCTCGGGCAGCGGCCTGACGGGCATCGCAGCCACCGGCCCCCTGCTCATCCCCGAAATGGCCGCCAAAGGGTATCCGCGCGGATTTGCCGCGGCGCTCATTTCCAACTCTTCGGTCCTGGGCCTCCTGATTCCGCCCAGCGTAACCATGATCGTCTACGGCTGGGTCACGGATACCTCCATTCTGGCCTGCTTCCTGGCCACCTTGGGCCCAGGCCTCATGATCATGGTCATGTTCTCCGTCATCAACATGGTCCTGTCCCGCAAGTTCCCCCTGATCCTGGACCCGCCGCGCCCCGTGGCCGAGACCGTCAAGGAAGGAACGAGCATGTTCTGGCGCGCCATGCCGGCCCTCATGATGCCCGTCATCATCCTGGGCGGCATCTACGGCGGCATCATGACCCCCACGGAGGCGGCGGCGGTGGCCGTGGTCTATGCCGTGCCGGTTGGATTTCTGGTCTACAAAGGGTTGAACAAGAACACGTTCCTGCGTGCGGCCAAGGCTTCGGCCACCGCGGTGGGCGCCATCATGATCATGATCGTGTTCTCGCTCATGCTCAGCCAGATCTTCGTCATGGAGCAGATCCCGCAGGCCATGGTCGAGACCATCTTCGGCATCACCCAGAACAAGACGGTGCTGCTCGTCCTCATCAACCTGCTGCTTTTCTTCATCGGCATGATCGTCAACGACGTCACGGCCATTATCCTGACTGCGCCGCTCCTGCTGCCCCTCATGCAGGCCATCGGCGTCTCGCCCATCCACTTCGCGGCCATCATGGGCGTCAACACCGCCATGGGCGGCGTCACTCCGCCCTACGCCAGCATCCTGTACCTCGGCATGCGCATCGGAAAGGTTCCCTTCTCCGAGATCATCAAGCCTGCCATGATCCTGCTGATTTTCGGGTACGTACCCGTAGTCTTCATAACCGCATTCTGGCCCGACCTGGCCCTCTTTCTGCCAAGTCTGCTGGGCTACTAACCTTGTCTCTTGAAGGAGAAGACGTATGAAAAAAGCAATCTGGACCTTCGCCATCCTTGCACTGCTCATCGCCGGAACAGCCCAGGCCGCCAGCTGGAAACTGGGGCACGTCCGTCCCCAGGGCGCAGCCATCGACGTCGACCTGAACTGGTTCGCCGATCAGGTGAAGGCCGCCACGGACGGCAAGATCACTCCCAAGATCTATCCCGCCAGCGCCCTTGGCGACTACACCGTGGTCCAGGAACGCGTGGGTGTCGGCGCCGTGGAAATGGCCTGCCAGCCTGCCGCTTCCGCCGCGGACAAGCGCTTCCAGATCCTGTACTTCCCCTATCTCGTGAAGGACTATGCCCAGGCCAAGAAGAATTTCAACGGCGACACGCCCCTGCGCAAGGAAATCGCCACGCTGTATGAAAAGCAGGGCATCTCAGTCCTGGCCGCCTGGCCCGTATACTTCGGCGGCATCTCCCTGAACAAGGAGCCCAAGTCCCCCGGCGACCCCGACAAGGCCGAAGGGATCAAGGTTCGCGTGCCCCCCATGAAGACCTTCCAGCTTCTGGCCGAGAACACCGGCTACATGGCCACCCCCCTGCCCTTCTCCGAGGTCTTCACCGCCGTGCAGACCGGCGTTGTCGACGGCATCATCGGTTCCGGCGCCGAGGGCTACTACGCCTCCTTCCGCGACGTGACCAACTTCTACCTGCCCACCAACACCCACTTTGAAGTCTGGTACCTGATCATCAACTCCGAAATCCTGAACGATCTCGACGACGCCACCCGCGCCAAGGTCGAAGACATCGCCAGGCAGTTCGAGTCCCGCCGCTGGGAAAACGCTGCCGCCGATCAGAAGAAGTACGAGAAGAAGCTTGAAGAGAACGGCGCCAAGATCATCGAAGTCACCCCCGAGCAGATCGCCCGGACCGCTGAGATCGCCGAAGAAAAGATCTGGCCCGAAATCCTGAACGATGTCGGCGTCGAATGGGGCAAGGCCCTCCTCGGCAAGATCATCAAGTAAGAAAGGTTGAGCAACCTCCCATACATAGAGGGGGCGGTGGAATGGTCCACCGCCCCCTCGCCTTTTTCAAATATTCAGTATGAATTGCCACGTCGAAGGCTCATCGCAATGACGGACACGCAACTTCGTTGCAAGCGTAGCGCGGCTAAGTCAGGCTCCGCGTGAAATCTATCTTCATCTCATAATCGTAATAAAGAATAGAAAGGCATGGATTGCCACGTCGAAGACTCCTCGCAATGACACGTATGCAAACACGTCATTGCGAGCGTAACACGGCTAAGTCAGGCTCCGTGTGAAATACATCTTTATCTTGTATTTGCAACAAAAAATCGAAACAAACGAAAACACAGCTGAAGTAAAGGCAAAAAGTCTTCCCAATCCGGCCTGACAATTGCAAAAACCAATCAGTTGCGCAGCCCTTGGAACAGAGCCGCCTAGCCGCCCCTACAGACCGAAAAGCTTTGTCTTCCGATAGAGGGTCGCCCGCGAAATGCCCAAGCGACGGGCCGTCTCGGCCATGTTGCCGCCGGTCTCGCGGAGCATGTCCACGATGGCG
>CAZQYA010000174.1:0-2693 GCA_964597325.1 uncultured Desulfovibrionaceae bacterium | reverse complement strand
ACGGGCCGTCTCGGCCATGTTGCCGCCGGTCTCGCGGAGCATGTCCACGATGGCGCTGCGCTCCATGTCTTCCAGAGATCCGCCGTTTCCGTTGGTTCTGGCCTTCTCGGCCACGGACAGCCCGAGGCTGTCCGCGCCCAGGATGTTCCCCTCGCACAAATGCAGGGCGCGCTGAATGGTGTTCTGCAGCTCGCGCACGTTCCCGGGCCAGGCATGCTCCACGAGCATCCGCTCGGCGGCCGGAGACAGGGTCGGAGGAGAGAGCCTGTTCTGCCGAAGGAAAAACTCGACAAGGGCCAGGATATCCTCTCGTCCGCGGTCGCGCAGGGCCGGGATAACGATGGGAAAGACATTGAGACGGTAGAAGAGATCCTCGCGAAAACGCCCCGCACTCACAGCTTTGGAGAGGTCAACATGGGTACATGCGATGATGCGCACGTCGATGAGGACAGGCTGGCGTGCGCCGATGCGGTAGACCTCGCCGGTCTGCAGGACGCGCAGGAGCTTGACCTGCATGTCGTGCGGCATGTCGCCGATCTCGTCCAGGAGGATGGTGCCCTTGTTGGCCAGTTCGAACTTGCCGGCCCGGCCGCCCTTCTGGGCGCCTGTGAACGCACCGTCCATGTACCCGAAGAGTTCGCTCTCCAGCAGCTCATTGGGAATGGCCCCGCAGTTGATGGGCACGAAGGGCTGTCCCCTGCGCTGGCCTGCGTTATGGATGGACTGGGCGAACAGCTCCTTGCCCGTGCCGGTCTCGCCGCGGATGAGCACCGTGGACGTGGACTGGGCGGCCTTTCGGGCCAGGTTTATGGCCCGGCGGAACTCGTCGCAGGAGCCGACCAGGCTGTCGAAGGTGAAGTACGCCTTGGTGCCTGCGATCTTGGCCATCTTGCGGATGGAATCCACCTCCTCGAAAACGAGGACCGCCCCAAGCATCGCGTTGTCCGGCCCGAGCACCGCTTCCACGGAATAGAGGAAGTTGACCGTGTGATGCTCCGTGCGGAAGGTGCACTCCTGATTGATCCAGTTCGAGGGCCTGGAACGCACGTCGTCCAGATCTATGACCATGCCCTTGAGGACCGAAACGGGCCTGCCCGCGAGATCGTCCTTGCGCAGAATCTGCCTGCCTTTGCGATTGACGCGCCAGATGCGGGCATCGGCGTCGATGATGACGATGCCGACGCTGGTGGCGTCGATGACACCGTCCAGAAAACTCACATGCCGGGCCAGTTCCCGGTTGCGGCGCATGATGCGCAGCTGGCGTTCGATGGAACGGGCCGAGGCCAGCACCATTCCCAGGGTGTGCGGATGGACATTGGCCGCGTTCCCGGAAGCGACGAGCACGCCCAGCAATTCCTCGCCGTGACCGAATATGGGCGCGGCCGAGCTCGTGAACCCGTGAGCCCGTTTACAGTAGTGGTCCTTGTCGTTGAGCTGGATCGGCGCACGCAGTTCCAGGCAGAGGCTCGTGGCCGTGGTTCCGACGTCGCGCTCGGTCCACCGGTATCCCGGCACGCAGTTGCGCTCGGCGAACATGGACTTGACGTGGTCGCTGGCAGCCATGTGCAGGATGTAGCCCTCCTGGTCCACCACCGCGACCATGAACTCGTCCGGAGACAGCAGGTCGTAGGACTTCTCGATGTGGGCAATGGCCACGTCGAGAAAGTCCCTGTTGGCCTCCTGACGATAGGCCAGCTCGGCCGGCGTGAGACAGGTAAGGGTCGCACGCTCTTCCCGGCTGATTCCGAACTCCAGGGAACGCAGATGCGAAGCCTCGATCTCTTTGCGTAACCAGCCGGGTGAAAAGGAATTCGGTTCTGTCACAGCGCACCTCCCGCACGTGCTGTCAATTTAAGACATGTCTCAATTTAAGACAATTCTCTTTGACCGGGCCTGTCGGTTCCGATTTCCTAGCCATCCCCTCCTGAAGTGTCACGCTTTGAGACACACCCGAAATTCAAAGACTGCAAATCAAGATCCGAAAGCCCTGTAATTTTACTATATTTCAAATACCTACGAAAAAATCTCCCTCTGGCACCTGCATTGCTCATGCCTACGCAAGCATTTTTTCTGTTTCAACTACAGTCATCGCGGAGTGAATCATGAGCAAAAGTACTGTGTGGGCCATCATCGGCGGCGGAAACGGCGGTCAGTCCCTGGCCGGACATTTGTCCATCATGGGGTACAAGGTCCGTCTTTACGATGTCTTCCCGGCCACCGTGGACGCCATCAACGCCCAGGGCGGCATCATTGTCGACGGTGTCGTCGAAGGCTTCGGCAAACCGGAACTGGTCACGCTGGACATCGGGGAAGCCATCAGGGGCGCCGACGCCGTCATGGTCGTGGCCCCGGCCACCGCGCACAAAGCCATCGCCAAAAACTGCGCCCCCCACCTGACGGACGGCCAGATCCTGATCATCCACCCCGGCGCCACCTTCGGCTCCCCGGAATTCCGCCAGGTTCTGGACGAGGAAGGCTGCACGGCCAAGGTGGCCATCGCCGAAACCAACAGCCTCATCTACGCCTGTCGCAGCCCCAAGCCGGGACACGCCAGCATCCTGGGCATCAAGGACGACCTGATCGTGGCCACCCTGCCCGCACGCGAGAATGCGCGGGCCCTGGGCATGCTGCAGGAAGCCTTCCCCCAGATCATCGGCGGCAAGAACGTCATCGAGACGAGCCTCGGCAACGCC
>CAZQYA010000173.1:0-6342 GCA_964597325.1 uncultured Desulfovibrionaceae bacterium | reverse complement strand
GTCGTTCTCGGCGTTTAGGTAAGCAAGCACCTTAACAGTCTGGGAGTCGGGGGTTAGTTTTTGTCCTGAACACGCACGTTCGTGGAAAGTTCGAGGCAGGGCATGTCGTTCCTCCGTATCTGACTGTTGAAAAATTCAAAATCCGCAGGCCGCCCAAAAACGGCGATCTGCTGCGTCAGCGAAAAAATCCAGACCGCTTATGTATGTGTAATACACCGCGCGGCCTGGATTTTTTCGCTTCCTTGCATCGCACCATTTTTGAACGGCCTGTTATTGGACAACCCAGACAGTGCAGTCTTTGGCCAGATGGGTGACCTTGGTGGTCACGCTGCCGAACAGGAATTCCTCGGCGCGGGATACGCCACGCCTGCCGATGACCAGGGTGCCGAAGTCGCCTCGCTGCTGGAATTGCAGGATGTCCCGGGCGATGGACGTGCCGATGCTGCAGTGCTCCGCGGCCTCGTTGATGGGCGACTGGCAGTGCGGCACGTAGGCGATGGTCACGGTATCCTGGCTCAGACCGCGACCCGTCAGGGTGGTTTTGGCCTGTTGCAGGAACGTGCGTATGCGCAATTCCTGGGACTGCCCCGCTTCGATCCAGGCGGCCTCGTTCGGGAAGAGGTCGCGGTTGGGCGGTCGTTCGATATACAGGACCGTGACCTTGAAGCCGCTGCTGCCGCCGAGCAGATCGGCCACGTAGCCCACGGCCCTGGCGGCGTTCTCCGAGGCGTCCACGGCAATGAGAATTTTTTTCGGATCCATGTGTTCTCCTTACGTGTTGATCCGCCCGCGGCGGATCTGTTCGATGCAGGGCAGGAGCTCTTCGAGCAGTTCCCCGACGGACGGGTAGAAGACCTCCGATGCGGTGGAGAAATGCATCAGGACATTGTTCAGGGATTCGGGAACATACGGGTAGACCTTGCGCAGGTTGGACAGCCGGCTTCTGAAGAGCATGGAGAAATCCCCGGGTTCGAAGGGAATGTCCGTGCGGCCGTCGAAATCCGGTCTTGGTATGCTGAAGGTGGTGCAGAATTTCTTGCCCGCCAGAAACAGGAGCAGGTTGCCCAGGCCGAAGATGTCCAGCCCGAAGGGGCTCTCGTGGAATTCGTAGGTGTAGTCGAAGTCGATCCAGACATAGTTGCCCGTGCCTCTCTCCAGCCAGAGGTGGTCGCGGCGTATGTCTCCGTGGTTTTCGCCGTGAAGGTGCAGGAACTCGATGGCCCGGCAGGCCTCGGCAAATTTCTCCAGGATGTCCGGCAGCAGTTCGAAGAAATACGTCTTGTGGTCGGCCTCGATCCTGTCGATCTCCAGGGAAAGAAGATTGCCCTGGACGACATCGAGCACCCGCACGTTGTTGCCGGCAGTGTCGTCGCGGGAATATCCCTGCATGAAGCGTTTGTCGCCGCGAACCAGGTCCAGGATGCGCGCCTCCTTGCGCGGACTACGGAAGCATTCGATTTCCATGCTGCCCAGGGACACGGGGAATTTTTCGTAGAAGACCAGCTTGAGGATCTTGCGGTTGCCCGTCTGGAGTTCACGGCAACGCTTGACCCAGTACTTGGGGTCCTCCACGCCGAAACTGCGCTCCCGTTCGTCCCGCAACACCAGGAAATGGCGGTCGCCCAATTCGATGACGTCGCCGTACTGGATGTTCATGAACTCCGTCGTGTCCGTGTACAGGCTGCCGGCCCGTTTGCGCGGGAAGTCGGGGTCGTGTCGGCTCAGAATCTCGTAGGCGTTGCCCATGCGTTACTCCTGGGGCTGGCGTTCAGGCGTGGTTGCGCAGTTTGAGTTCCACGGGATGGGGGCGGAGATAGGTCTGGTCCTTCAGGTACGGCTGCTCGTATTTCATGACGTAGTGGTTGAGCATGGTCACGGGAACGATGAGAGGCACGATGCCCCTGGCGAACTGCCCGATGAGTTCGAGCAGTTCCTGCTTTTCCTCGGGCATGAGATCGTTCTTGAAATAGCCCATGATGTGCTGGAGCACATTGCGGTGCTTGGGGCCCGTGGCCTTCATGCGCATGGCCGTCATGAGAAGCTCGTGGTATTTGGCGAAAAGCTGTTCCTTCGGCATGTCCTTTCCCGCTGCCACAAGTCGCCCCATGGACCGGTAGATTTCCGGACTGTGGGACAGCAGTTGCAATTTGTGCCGGGTATGGAAGTTGATCAGGTTGCCCAGGGTCTGGCCGTTCTTGAGCATGTCCCGGTAGCGTCGCAGCACGAAGATGCGGTCGATGAAGTTCTCGCGCAGGCGGATGTCGTGCAGCCGTCCTTCCTCTTCCACGGGCAGCAGGGGGAAACGGTCCATGAACATGCGGGCGAAGATGCCCACGGATTGGCCGGCGAGGTTGCCGGTCTCGGAATACACCTTGACGCGCTCCATGCCGCTGGACGGGGATTTGCTCTTGAAGATGAAGCCGCACAGTTCCTCGTTTTCCAGCTCATCAAGACGCGGTCCGGCCCAGTCTTTCATGCGTTTGGTGTGGTCGATGCCGCTCTTGCGGGTCAGAAGCCGCGGAGAGTCCGGGTCGCCGACCAGCCGCATGGCTTCCCGGGGGATGGGCAGGCCGCACTCCACCTCCGGACAGACAGGGACGTACTCAACGTACTCTCCAAGAGTTCTGGTCAGGAACGGGTCGTGCTTGTGACCACCGTCGTAGCGGACCTGCTCTCCAAGCAGGCAGCGGCTGATACCCAGGCGGATGGGGCGGTCCATGATATACTCCTTGTGGCGTCCGCGTCGCGCGGCGCGGTTTGGGTGCATGGGGATTTTCAGGAAATATCCTCGAATTCCCTTTGGTTGTCCAGAATCAGCGGCCGATCCGGCCAAAAAACTAATCCGGGACGATGCGCGTGACCCGCTGGAAATTATCCACCAGGGTGTAGCTGCGCACCACAAGCTTCATGACCGCGCTGCCGGATGCGGCGGCAAACTCCGCGAGGTCCGGATGCTTCAGGCTGAAGAGGGCGGCGGCCCGGTTCCGCGCCTCGCCGGTCAGTTCATCGGCAGCGGCCTCCACGGTCAGAGCCATGGCTTCTCCGGAATCCGAAGGGGCGTTGCGCACGGTGCTGACCAGGAAGGATACGTTGGGGTTGGCGGCCATGTTGTCGAATTTTGTCGTGTTCCGGGGCGTGATCATGATCAGGGAATGCAGATCCTCGCTGACGGCGAAGGCCATCTGGCTGCACAGGGGTACGTCGTTCAGACATGTGGCCAGGACGCCGCTGCGCCGGTCGCGGAGGATGGATTCGAGAGGTTCGCGGATTTCGGGGGCGGCCATGCCGACTTCCCGGAAGTGCGGTTCGGTCATGAGATTCGACATTGTTGTCCCTCCTTGGGAGCTGGTGCGGGGCCGGACAGGATCTCCCCGCCGATTTTGCGGGCCAGACCCGCGAGCATGCCCCGGAACAGCGGCGTGTGTACGGGCGCCAGCACTTTCCAGTAGACGATGCCCCACAGACCCTTGGGCAGGAAACGTGCGCGCAGGGTCAGGGCGGTACTGTTCGGGCCGCGTTCCTCCACATCGAACTGCAGCAGGGCCTCGCCCGGCACTTTCATTTCGGCCAGCAGGCGCAGACGTCTGTTTTCCTCGACTACCAGGACCCTCCAGAAATCCAGGGCATCGCCCACGCGGAGTTCGCTTGGATGGCGACGTCCTCGCCGCAGGCCCGTGCCCCCAATCAGCTTGTCGAGACGTCCGCGCATCCGCCACAGCCAGTTCCCGTACATCCAGCCTTCTTCGCCGCCCAGACGCGTCAACACGTACCAGACGCGGTAGGGGGTGGCCTTCAGGACCACAGTGTGGGCCGACTCCAGGACGGTCCCGCCGGCATAGGGCGCGTCCCCGCAGTCGAGCCATTCGGGCACCCGCAGGGCTCCGGCGTCGGACCAGCAGGTGGCGACTTCATGCCGGGCGGTGCGGGCCAGGGCGCGGGCGATGGCCTCCTCGGGGGTGAGCAGTCGGGTGGGGATGAGGTCACGGATGGTGTTTTCCGTGCATACGACTTTGTTGCGCAATCCTTCGGCCAGGGGGCGAGCCAGGCTCGACGGCACGGGCGTGACCAGCTGGATCCAGTAGGATGAGAGTTTTGGCGTGAGCACGGGTACAGGGATAATGATGCGTTTGCGCAGTTTCGCCACCCGGGTGTAGATGTCGAACAGTTCACGGTAGCTCAAGATTTCGGGGCCTCCGATATCGAAGGTGCGGCCTGCGGTTTCGGGGACGTCCAGGCAGCCAGCCAGGTAGTCGATGACGTTGGTCACGGCGATGGGTTGGGACAGGGATTTGACCCAGGCCGGGGTGATCATGATGGGCAGGCGTTCCACCAGGTAGCGCAGAATCTCGAAGGAGGCGCTGCCGGACCCCATGATCATGGCTGCCCTGAGCCAGGTAAGCGGCACGGATCCCGCAGCGAGGATCTCGCCGACCTCCATGCGCGATTTGAGATGGGCGCTCAGATCTCCGTCCTGGTCGCCGAGGCCCCCCAGGTAGATGATGCGCTTCACGCCCGCTTCAGAGGCGGCGTCACGCATGATCAGGGCGGCCTGTTTGTCGCGGTCCTTGAAGTCCTTTACGCCGGGCAGCATGGAATGCACCAGATAATAGGCGGCGTGGCAGCCTCGGAGGGTCTCGGTCAGGGCTTTCTGGTCCAGGACGTCGGCCTGGGCCAGCTCTACGTCGGGATGGGAAGCGTAGGGTCTGCACCGCAGCTTTTCGGGGTTGCGCCCCACGGCCCTGACCCGCCAGCCGCGCTCCAGCAGTTCGTGGACGAGACGTCCGCCTATGTAGCCAGTGGCGCCGAGAACGGCGACAACGCGTTTATTGCCCATATCATGACTCCTGTGGGGAACCTGTCCTGTTTGTCAGGGACGTCCGCCTTTACTCGGACGCATAAGCTTCGTATGCCCGTTTTCGATAATGTCACCATTTTTTTGCAATGAGGCAATGATGAATATTGAAATCTTTCGAAATTATGAGGAATCCGGCAATTCCGTCCTGCTCCTGTTTCGTGTCGAAGGCAGCGGGTGGAGTGTCGAAGACTGCGCCCTGCTCGCTTCCATGGGCATCGACCCTGGGGCGCCTTTTTCCGGCAAGGCCGGACGGTCGCGGCTTCAGACCGGCGTGAAGGGCAGTTGCCTGGCCGTGGGCCTCGGCAAGGCCGACGAACTGGATACGGACGCCTTTCGCGCGGCCGTGGGTGCGGCCGTGCGCACTGCCGCCTCCCAGGAGATTGCGTCCCTGGCCGTTGAGCCGGGCCATCTCGAACGCCTTGGGCTCGATTGCGATGTTGTGGCGGAGTTCGTGACGGCCGCACTTCTGGCCAGCTACCGCTTTACAGCCTTCAAGTCCGATCCCGGCGAGGAGGACTGCCCGACGGCTCTTTCGATCCTTGGCGGCGACGAGTCCCTGCGCGGACGGGTCGACCGGGCCATGGCCCTGGCCAACGGGGTGCGTCTGGCCCGGGATCTGGTCAACACCCCGGCCAACGTGGCCACTCCAGAGTACCTGGCCGGCGTGGCCCGCGACCTGGCGGATTCCTATGGGTTCAGCGTCCAGGTCTTCGGACCGGAGGAGATCGTGAGCATGGGCATGGGCTCCTTTGCCTCGGTCTTTCGCGGCAGCGACACGCCGGCGCGCTTCGTGGTGCTCGATTCGAATCCGGACGGCGGCCGCCCCCTGGTGTTCGTCGGCAAGGGCGTGACCTTCGATACGGGAGGCATCTCTCTTAAACCGTCGGCCAAGATGCATGAGATGAAGGGCGACATGGCCGGGGCCGCCGCCATTCTCGGGCTTTTCAAGGCCATCGGCGGCGCCGGGGGAAGCGGCAGACGCGTGGTGGGGCTTCTGCCCTGCACCGAGAACGTGCCGGGGAGCCGCGCCACCAAGCCCGGGGACGTGGTCACGGCCATGAACGGCAAGACCGTGGAAATTTTGAACACCGACGCCGAAGGCCGCCTGATCCTGGCCGACGCCCTGGCCTACAGCGCGCGCTTTGAGCCCGAGATCCTCGTGGACCTGGCCACCCTGACCGGGGCCTGCCTCGTGGCCCTGGGCACCAAGGTGGCCGCCGTGTTCGCAACCACGGCGGAACTGGACCAGCGCATCCGCGAGGGCGGCAGCCGCGTGGGCGAACGCTACTGGCCCATGCCCCTGTGGGCCGAATACGGCGTACCCCTCAAGAGCGAAGTGGCGGACCTCAAGAACATCGCTACCCGTGAAGGCGGGGCCATTTTTGCGGCCATGTTTCTGAAGAACTTCGTGCCCGAGGGCGTGGACTGGGCTCACCTGGACATCGCCGGCCCGGCCTGGACCGACGAGAACGCCTCGATCTTCCGGC